>JBEICT010000025.1:0-19613 GCA_040383865.1 Flavobacteriales bacterium
CGATGTGAACGCACAGTACCGCTTCAAGGGGGGCTGGCAAGGCCTGGCCATGCAACTGCTGGTCCAGGGCAAGGTGCCCATTGAAAGCGTATCGCTCACGGAGCGGCAGTCCTTCAACAAGGTGGACATGCTCCATGCCGACCTCATCATCAATTATGTCTTCTGAGGTGGCGCTTATTGTGACGGACATCACAGTTATGCACCATCCAGGAAGACCACCTTTGTGATCAAACAACCACTGGATCAAATGGGCATTCTTCAAACCCTGTTCGGCATCGGCGGCCCCAAAGTGGACCTCGCCCAAAAGATCAAGGAAGGCGCCACCATTATCGACGTGCGCACCCCCGAGGAGTTCAAGTCGGGCCATGTGAAGGGTTCGATCAACATCCCCTTGGACAAGGTTCAGGGACAGCTCGGCAAGATCAACAAGAACAAGCCCGTGATCACCTGCTGCCGCAGTGGTGCGCGAAGCGGCATGGCTGCCGATGTGTTGAAGCGCAATGGCTTCGAGTGTTCCAACGGAGGTGCATGGACAACCGTCCGTGCCCTGAAGGGATGATCGCCATGTTCCGGGGTTGGGATCGGTCCCGCTGGTTGCGTGCCGGGCTGGCTGGCGCGTTCCTGGCACAGGCCGTGTTCGGTCATGATGCCATGGCCTTCGTTCCGGCCGCGTTCTTTGGCGTTCAGGCCTTGTTCAACATGGGCTGCGGGATGACCGGATGCGGCGTAAGGCCGGACAGTGCACCGGCGAATGACACGGTGATCGATCTCACTGAAGTGCGCACATCAGTAGAGCGCCGATGAACAGTGAATGGTTCGTATAGTGCACCCGTTCGGGGCTTGGCTCGGCAATACAGGCAGTAGCTTGGGCACGGACCGCTCAATCCTATGAACCATGAAGACCATCCAAAAGACCGTATTCTTACTCGCCCTCGGAGCCTTTACCATCACGCAGACCGGTTGCTTCGGTGAGTTCGCGCTGACCCGCAAGGCCTACAACTGGCACGACGGTGTTTCCTCGAACAAATTCGTAAAGTCGCTCCTGCTCTGGATCCCCATGGCGTTCGTCTATGGTATCACGGGCATGCTCGACGCCGTGATCTTCAATCTTATCGAGTTCTGGAGCGGAAGCAACCCGATCTCCATGAATGAAGGCGACCACGAGATGCAGCTCGCCACCATCGATGGTATTGACTACCGTATCGAAGCCACCAAGGACACCTTCACCACCACACAGCTCAGCGGCGCGAAGACCGGTGAAGTGCGTGTGCTGAAGTTCGACCGCAACACATTGACCTGGAAGTACAGTGACAGCCGAGTTTGTGACCAACCGGTGATGACCTTCCTGGATGAACGCGCCGAAACCGTACGTGTGTACATGGACAACGGTACCATGGACCTCGCCACGGCAGACCTGCAGAACAAGGATGTGGTCATGGCCAGGTTGGGCACAGCCGATACACAGGGTACCTCATCGAATTGAGGTCCATTCATAAGAGCAAGAAAGCCCGGCCCTTAGCCGGGCTTTCTTGTTTCAACCATGTCTCAACGACCCACTTCCAGAACGATCCTCGATGGGTCTATTTGCAGCAGGTCCACATGCCCCATCACGGAATGATCCCAGGAGATGTAGTGCACGTGAACGTTGGTATCGTGGTGCGTGAACACCGCCTTGTGTTTCGTGGAAAAGAAGCCGACCAGTGTGCCTTCGCTGCCAGTATCGCGAACAAGTACCTGGTGCGCATGCGCCTCGTCCGGTCCGTTTATCGTGATTCCCGATGGAACGTTCATCACATGTACATGGACATCGCCCACCAGTCCACGTAACCGGAAGGCGAATGGCACTGTTCCTGAAGAGTCCCATTCAGTGAGGAACGCATCCAACGTGGCCAGATCGACCACCTTCGCCGGAAGCGCGACCGGTGTCCAGCGGCTCACCTCGGCCCGCACGAAGAAGGGGGCCTTCACATCACTGCGCTCCCGCACCGAAATGGTTCCATCCGACGCTACAGAGGACACATAACAACGCCCATCCACCACGGTGATCTCTCCGCGCAGATGCTCCAATGGACCAAGGCCGAACATACCCGGTCTCGCAATGGAATCCATGGCGATGAGCCCGGCCATCTGCCCTTCCCACATGGTCCGGCGCATGGCTCCGGTCGGGATCACTTGGGCGTGCAGCGTACAGACCCAGAGCAGGGTACCGATGAGGACGCTCGCCCGCATCACCCTTCGCTGCACATCTTGCTCGGATCCACCCATTTATCGAAGTCCTCAGCGCTGACATGGCCCAGGGCCAGCGCAGCCTCCTTCAGCGTAGTGCCTTCCTTGTGCGCCTTCTTCGCGATCTCGGCGCTCTTGTAGTAGCCGATATGCGTATTGAGGCTGGTGACCAACATCAACGAGTTCTCCAAGTGACGCTTGATCATCGGGCGGTTGGGCTCGATGCCTTCGGCGCACTTGTCGTTGAAGCTTACACAGGCCTCACCGATCAGCCGCGCGCTTTGCAACACATTGGCGGCGATCAGCGGCTTGAAGACATTCAGCTCGAAATGACCGTTGCTGGCACCAATGCTCACGGCCACATCATTGCCCATTACCTGGGCACATACCATCGTGAGCGCTTCGGGCTGGGTGGGGTTCACCTTACCGGGCATGATGCTGGAACCGGGCTCATTGTCCGGAATGACCAGTTCACCGATACCGCTGCGGGGACCACTGCTGAGCATGCGGATGTCGTTACCGATCTTCATCAGTGAAACGGCCAGACGCTTCAGTGAGCCGCTCAGCTCCACCATGGCATCATGGGCGGCGAGCGCCTCGAACTTATTGGGCGCTGTAACAAAGGGCAGGCCCGTGAGCTCCGCGATCTTCTTCGCCACCAGCACGCTGTAGCCCTTGGGCGCATTCAGGCCCGTGCCCACGGCAGTACCCCCCAACGCCAGCTCACGCACCATCACCAGTGCGTTGTCCACGGCGCGGAGACCATTATCCAACTGCTGCACGAAACCACTGAACTGCTGACCCACGGTAAGGGGCGTTGCGTCCATGAAATGGGTGCGTCCGGTCTTGACGATGTCCTTGAAGGCCTCGCTCTTGGCGGCAAGCGTATCACGCAGCTTCCTCACTCCTGGGATGGTGACCTCCGTGGTGAGCTTGTAGGCCGCGATGTGCATGGCCGTGGGGAAGGTGTCGTTGCTGCTCTGGCTCTTGTTGACGTCGTCGTTCGGGTTGAGCACCTTCTGCTCATCCGTGAGCTGGCCACCATTGAGCACATGTGCGCGGTAGGCCACCACCTCGTTCACGTTCATGTTGCTCTGCGTGCCGCTGCCCGTCTGCCAGATCACCAGCGGGAACTGGTCATCGAGCTTGCCCTCCAGGATCTCGTCACATACGCGGCCGATCAGATCGCTCTTCTCCTTGGGCAGCTTGCCCAATTCCAGGTTGGTGAGGGCTGCGGCCTTCTTCAGATATGCGAAGGCATGCACGATCTCGCGCGGCATGCTGCCCGGCGGGCCGATCTTGAAGTTATTGCGGCTGCGCTCCGTCTGTGCGCCCCAGTACTTGTCGGCGGGCACCTTCACCTCGCCCATGGTGTCCTTCTCGATGCGGTAGTCCATTGTAGTTGATTGTTGACCAGGCGGAAGCGGATCCACCCTTACAGGAGTTCTTCGATCTTTTCGGTCGGGCGGCCGATCACCGCCTTGTGGTCACGGACGATGATCGGGCGTTCGATGAGCTCGGGATGCTCGCGCATCACCGTCACCCACTCGTGCTCGTTCAGCTTCAGGCTTTTGAATTTCTGCTTGAAAGTGGCCTCCCCCTTGCGCACGAGCTCCTCCGCCCTGATCCCCAGCTTCATCAGCAACATCTCCATCTCGCGCTCGGTGGGCACGGCCTTCAGGTATTCCACCACCTTGGGTTCGATGCCCTTGTCGCGCAGCATTTGCAAGGCCTGGCGGCTTTTCGTGCAACGTGGGTTATGGTAGATGGTCCAGGAGGGCATATTCAAGGCACAAGATTCAAGACACAAGTTGCAAGGCTCCAGTTCCAAGTTCCATGGAACAGTGGACCATGGAGGGCGTTCACGCCACCTTCTGGCTTTGTCCGTGCTGCATGAGGTAGGCCTTCAGGAACTCGCCGATATCGCCATTGAGCACATCATCCACACTGCTGGTCTCGTGCTCGGTACGCACATCCTTCACCAGCTTGTAGGGCTGCAGCACGTAGTTGCGGATCTGGCTGCCCCACTCGATCTTCTTCTTGCCGGCCTCGATCTCGCTTCGCTTGCTGCGACGCTTCTCCAGCTCGGCCTCGTACAACTGGCTCTTCAGCAGTTGCAGCGCCTTGGTCTTGTTGTCCAGCTGGCTGCGGGTCTCGGTGTTCTCGATGATGATGCCCGTGGGGCCGTGACGCAGGCGCACACCGGTCTCCACCTTGTTCACGTTCTGCCCACCGGCACCACCGCTGCGGAAGGTGTCCCACGTGATGTCCGACGGGTTGATGTCGATCTCGATGCTCTCATCCACCAGCGGGTACACATACACGCTCACGAAGCTGGTATGGCGTCGCGCATTGCTGTCGAAGGGACTGATGCGCACCAGGCGATGCACACCGTTCTCCCCTTTCAACATGCCGAACGCGAACTCGCCATCCACCTCCAGGGTGGCCTGCTTGATGCCGGCGGCCTCACCGTCCTGGTAGTCGAGCACCTTCACGCTGTAGCCGTTCTTCTCGGCCCACATGCGGTACATGCGCAGCAGCATCAAGGCCCAATCATTGCTCTCGGTGCCACCCGCACCGCTGGTGATCTGCACCACGGCGCTCAGGGGGTCCTCCTCGGCGCTGAGCATGTTCTTGAACTCGAGCTCCTCCAAGGCCTCGCTGGCCTTCTTGAACTGCGCCTCCAACTCCTCCTCACTTACATCCTTCGCCTTGAAGAACTCGTACACCACACCCAGGTCGTCGATCTCGCGCTTCACGCTCTCGTAAAGGGCCACCCAACGCTTCAGCTCGCGGATCTTGTTCATCACCTGCTGGGCCTTCTTCTGGTCGTTCCAGAAATCGGGGTCCAAGGTGTATTTCTCCTCTTCCAGGATGCGCCCGCGCTTCTCTTCGATGTCCAGATAGCCCTTGAGCGCTTCGAGGCGATCGTTGAGCTCGGTGATCTTGTCAATGGTGATCATGTCGGCATGCCGTTCCGGCGGGCATTGGGGCCGCAAAAGTACCGCTCAGGCGGGCAATGGGCACGCAGCCTATGGATCAGTCCGCTTCCAATGCCCGCAAGGCCTGCTCCACGGCCTCTGCGACGAACCCTTTGCCCAGGAAATACCGGAACACCTTCTGGCGCTTCACGTAGGGGTCGGTCTCCTTGCTACGCGCCCAGCGCTTGCTGACCGCCTGCAGCAATGCGGTGTCGTACTCCTGCCGTTCTATGGATCGCATGGCCAGGCTGATGCATGGCTCGGACACCTGTTTGAGGCGCAGGGCCTGATCGATCTTCCGCAGGCCCCAGCCCTTCTGCCTGAACTTGCTCACCGCATAGTGCTCCGCAAACCGCGCCTCGTTCAGGAAACCCTCACTGATCAACTGGGCTATGATGGACTCGATGTCCCGCGCGGCCACCTGCCACGCGAACAGCTTGTCGCGCACCTCCTGCTGGCAGCGCTCCTGACGGGCGCAGTAGGCGCGGGCCTTGGCGAGTGGATCTGCAGATGAAGGGGAGCGCTGCACAGTGCGAAGATGCAACGGACGGGATACCCAGGTGCTACACCGGCACCTCGTTCCCCTGCCCGTCCTTCACAGAGAAGGCGAGGAACTGCTGGGCTCCTTCGGGCTTCACTTTCACCCACTTCTTCCAGCGCCACCACCATTTCCGTTGAATGCTGGGCAGACCTTTGGTCAGGTAGGCGTGGATGAAGGGATGCACACAGACCATGAGCCCGCTCATATCCTTCTCCGTGTGGAGGTAATTGAGCGCGTTCTCGATCTCGTCGATGATGAGGATGGCGGCCTGCACTTCGCCGGTACCGTTGCAGGTGGGACAGGCCTCGCTGGTGTCGATCTCCGTTTCGGGACGCACACGCTGGCGGGTAAGCTCGATGACACCGAACCGTGAGGGCGGCAGCACGTTGTGCTTGGCCTTGTCGTCGGCCATGGCATCCTTCAGCGCCTTGTGCAGGATACGCCTGTTCTCGGGCTCGTACAGGTCGATGAAGTCGATGGCCACGATGCCGCCCATGTCGCGAAGGCGCAGCAAACGGGCGATCTCATTGGCGGCCTCCACGTTGATGTCCAGGGCGTTCTTCTCCTGGGCCTGGTTGCCGCCCTTGCGGCTGCCACTGTTCACGTCGATGACGTGCATGGCCTCGGTCTTCTCCACGATCAGGTAGGCCCCGCTGGAGAGCATCACCTGCCTGCCGAAGGCCTGCTTGATCTGCTTGTTGACCCCGAAGTTGTCGAAGATGTCCAGCTTGCCCTTGTAGTGCTTGACGATGCCCTTCTTCTCGGGCGCGGTCTTCTCCAGCGTCTGGTAGATCTCCTCGGCCAGGAGCTCGTCATCCACATGGATGGCGGTGAAATCCTTGTTGAGCAGATCGCGCAGCACGGCATTGGTACGATCGATCTCGCCCAGCACCTTCTTCGGCGGCTGCCCATTGCGCAGGTTGTGGAACATCACGTCCCAGCGCTGCATCAGGGTCTTGAGGTCCTTCTCGAGGTCCTCGCTCTTCTTCTCAGCTGCGTTGGTGCGGATGATCACCCCGAAGTTCTTCGGGCGGATGGCCTGCATCAGTTCCTTGAGGCGCTTACGCTCCACCTCGTCAGTGATGCGGCTGCTGATGCTGACCTTGTTGATGAAGGGCACGAGCACCATGTAGCGTCCGGCCAGGGTCACCTCGGCGGTGAGGCGCGGTCCCTTGGTGGAGATGGGCTCCTTGGCGATCTGCACCAGGATGGTCTGGCTGGCGCTGAGCACATCGGCCAGCTTGCCGTCCTTGGCGATGTCCGGCTCGAGCTTCCAATCGTCCAACAGGCTCGAATTGAGCGTGCCGGCCACGGCGCCCTTGGCGAATTTGAAGGAATTGCGGTACTGCGGCCCCAGGTCGAAGTAATGCAGGAACGCATCCTTCTCGTGGCCTACGTCCACGAAAGCGGCGTTGAGGCCAGGGGCCACTTTTCGGACCTTCGCGAGGTGGATATCGCCCACGGCAAAGCCGCGTTCGGTCTTCTCGCGATGAAGTTCGGACAATAACTTGTCCTTCATCAAGGCGATGGACACCTCGGATGGACCTGAACGGATGATCAGGTCGATGTTCACTCGATGTTCCGCGTGTTGGGAAGTGTGATGCGCCTATCAGGGCGCCGTCCATAAAGCCGCAAGGGCCCCGACGACCGTAATGTCCTCGGGGCCACGCAACGGCCAGGCGTCAGAAAAACCTACCGGTTCTTCTTCTTGTGCCTGTTCTTCCGCAAGCGCTTCTTGCGCTTGTGCGTGGCCATCTTGTGCCGCTTTCTCTTTTTACCGCAGGGCATGGGTCTGTGTTATTTGTTCTCCAGTTCGATCAGGAAGCGGTCCACCCCGTTGATGATGGCCGTGTCCTGAGCAATTGTCCGATACTTCTTGAAGCACGCGATCGCCTGATCGGTGCTGTCCAACGTTGCATAGGTGCGCCCGAGATAGAACCAGACATCAGGAAAACCCTGTTCGTCCAGTTCCCTCACCTTCTTGAACCGCTCCAAGGCCTTGTCAAACTGACCGCTCTGGATGGAGAAGAGCCCGAGGTGCCAATGCGCTTCGGCATTGTTCGGGTCCTCCTGCAGGATCTCGCGCAGCATCATGATGCCCCGCATGGGGTCCTGACCCTGCACCAGTGCCACGGCCTCGGCGGTCTTCGCCTGGGCCGCGCTCATGGCCGGGGCCTGCGCTTCCTGCTTCCCGGAAGGTGTCCGGGGCGCCATTACCAAAAGAACGACCACCACCAACGCCCCTGCGAGGGCCAACAACTGGGGCCTTTTCAAGCCCATCATTGCTGGCCGGCCTGAGAGCGGTTCTTCACCTTGTCGACGAACGTGTCGGCAGGCTTGAACGCCGGCACATCGTGCGCCGGAATGATGATGGTGGTGTTACGGGCCAGGATCCTTCCGGTCTTCTGGGCCCGATGCTTCACCACGAAGCTCCCAAAGCCACGGAGATGGACGTCCTCGCCCTTCTCCAAGCTGGACTTCACCTCCTCCATGAATGCCTCCACGGTCGTCAACACCACCTGGCGTTCCACTCCGGTGCGCTTTGCGATGATGCTGACCAATTCCGCCTTCGTCATACACTTCTTCGGTTTGGGGCGGCAAATATAGCCGATCCAGTGGAACGCACAACCGATCTTTGCCCCTGTATGTCAACACCTTCATGGTTCGGCCCCGCGCTTGCGCTCTGGTACCGGGAACATCAGCGTCCGCTCCCCTGGCGCCAGACCCGCGACCCCTACCGCATCTGGCTCAGCGAGGTGATCCTGCAACAGACCCGCGTGGACCAGGGCACGGCCTACTGGCACCGCTTCGTGGAACGCTTCCCCACCGTGGCCGATCTGGCACGGGCCTCGGAGGACGAGGTGATGCGGCTTTGGCAGGGGCTGGGCTACTACAGCCGTGCACGCAACCTGCGCACTGCGGCCCAACACGTATTGAATGAGCACAGTGGCCGATTCCCCGCCGACCATGCCTCGCTGCTGGGCCTCAAGGGCGTAGGGGATTATACCGCTTCGGCCATCGCCAGCATCTGCTTTGGCATCCCAGAACCAGTGGTGGATGGCAACGTGTACCGCGTGCTGTCCCGCGTCTTCGGGATCGCCACGCCCATCGATAGCAGTGAAGGCCGCAAGCAGTTCCGGGTACTGGCCGCCGAACTGCTTGTTGGGCAGGACCCCGGCGACCATAACCAGGCCGTGATGGAATTGGGAGCCACCGTTTGCACACCCAGGAACCCACGCTGCGGCGAATGCCCGCTGGCGCACAAGTGCATCGCACGGGCCGAGGGCACGATCGACGAACTTCCGGTGAAGACCGGAAAGACCAAGGTGCGCACACGGCATTTCAACTACCTCCTCATTAACGTGAAGGGCGGGTTCTACCTGCGCAAGCGTACGGGCAAGGATATCTGGCAGGGGCTGTGGGAACTGCCGCTGATCGAAACGGGGACCACAATGACCGCCCGTAGCTTCCCGGCCACACTGAAAAAGGAACTGGGAGCAGGCTGGACCGTTCAGGACCGGCAGGGCCCTGTGAAGCACATATTGAGCCACCAGGTCATCCACACGATGTTCTGGGAGGTGCTCCCACCCAAGGACCACCGTGCGCCAACGGATTGGAAGGCGGTGAAGTGGAACACCTTGGACCAGTACGGACTTCCGCGCTTGATCGAGCGCCACCTGGCGAACTACGGGGGTCCTGTCCACCCATGAGGGAAGACCTATCTTCGTCCATTCATTGAACAAGTCATGGCCGGAGTCATCATAGTGATCCTGTTCGGCAACCTGGGTGCCGACCCCGAAGTGCGCCACCTGCAGAACGGCGCAAGCGTAGCCAACTTCCGCCTCGCCACGAGCGAGACGTACAAGGACCGGCAGACGGGCGAACGCCGCGAGCAGACCGAATGGCACAACGTGGTGGCCTGGCGCGGCCTGGCCGAGATCACGGAGAAGTATCTGCGCAAGGGCAGCAAGGTGTACGTGGAAGGCAAGCTCCGCACCCGCAAGTGGCAGGACAAGGACGGCCAGGACCGTTACACCACCGAGATACAGGCGGATGAGATGACGTTGCTGGACCGCCCCGCCGGGGAGGCAGGTGCAAGTGCCCCAATGGCGGCCCGCCCAGCCGCCCAGCCGATGGCCGCTGCTCCACAACATATGTCGGCACCGGCTGACGAAGTGGACGACCTGCCCTTCTGAGCGAACGTCCTGCCTGTTCCACCAAGCACCAGTTGATTGGAGCCTCCCTCCGCATATCCCTTGTTGGTGGCGCTGTATTGGCGCCCGTTGGATGCCGGCACGATCGTGATCCTGCTGGTCATCGGCCTGCTGCTGATCGCCTCGGCCGCCATGAGCGCCAGCGAAGTGGCCCTGTTCTCGCTGAACCCCACCCAGCTACGCGACCTGAAAGAGCGTGGCGGTAGTACGGGCCAGCGTGTGCTGGACCTGCTCTCGAAGCCGCGGAGACTGCTGGCCACTATCCTGATCGCGAACAACTTCGTGAACGTGGGCATCGTGATCCTGAGCACGGTGGCCGTGACCGCCCTGCTCGAGGTGGAACGCATGCCCACCTACATGGTTTTCATCATCCAGGTGCTGGCCGACACCTTCATCATCCTGCTCATTGGCGAGGTGCTGCCCAAGGTGTACGCCACGGCGAACGCCATGCGGGTGGCCCAGATGATGGCCGGTCCGCTGTGGGTGATGCGCTGGGTATTCAAGCCGGTGAGCGAGACGCTCGTGCGCAGCACCACCTTCATCGAGAAGCGGTTCAAGAAACGTGGCGCACAGTCCATTTCCGTCGATTCCCTCGGCCACGCCTTGGAACTCACGCAGGACGCCAGCACCACCGCCGAGGAGCAGCGGATCCTGCGGGGCATCGTGAAGTTCGGCAACATCGAAGTGCACCAGGTCATGCGCCCGCGCACCGAAGTGGTCGGCTTCGACAAGGACATCGATTTCAAGCAGCTCCTGATCTCCATTGTGGACTCCGGCTTCTCCCGGGTGCCGGTTTATGAGGAGACCCTGGACCGTGTGGTCGGCGTGCTCAACATCAAGGATGTCCTGCCACACCTCGGCAAGGAGACCTTCGACTGGCACAGCCTGCTGCGCGACCCCTACTTCGTGCCCGAAGGCAAGAAGCTCGATGACCTGCTGAAGGAATTCCAATCGGAAAAGGTTCACCTGGCCGTGGTGGTGGATGAGTATGGCGGCACCAGCGGCATCATTACCCTGGAGGACGTGATCGAAGAGATCGTGGGCGACATCACCGATGAATACGACGACGAGGACCTGATCTACAGCAAGCTCGATGACCGCACCTGGGTGTTCGAAGGCAAGGCACCTCTGCCCGACGTGTACCGCGTGCTGGGCGTGGACGGCAAGCTGTTCGAAGAGAACAAGGGCGACAGCGGCACACTGGGCGGCTTCATCCTGGAACTGACCGGACGCATCCCCAAGAAAGGCGAGCGTGTGGACCTGCAGAACTACGGATTCGTGGTGGAAGCATCGGACAACAAGCGCATACGCCGTGTGAAAGTGATCGTTACCGATGAGGCCAAGCACTAAGTGGTTGTTGGCACTGGCCGTTGTGGCCGGTTGTAGCGAGGAGCCCCTGCCCAAGCCACGGGGCTGGTTCCGCATCGACCTGCCCGCACAGGCCTATGCACCATGGGCGGACAGCGCCGTGATGGCCATGGAGGTGCCGACCTATGCCCGCGTTCGAGAGCGGAAGGCGGAAGGCGAGGCACGCTGGTACGACCTGCGCTTTCCCGGGCAGCGGGCCACCGTGCACCTCACCTGGTCCCCGGTGACAGGCAACATCAACGAGCTGATCGAAGATGCCCACGCCTTCAAGGGCAAGCATGAAGCAAAGGCCGTGCGGATCCGCAGCGAACGCATCCTGATCGACAGCTCCCGCGTGTTCGGCAACGTGTTCGATGTGGAAGGTGATGCGGCCAGTCCGCTGGTGTTCTACCTCACCGACAGCACCTCCAACTTCCTGTACGGTGCCTTGTATTTCGATGTCCGACCCAATGCCGATTCGCTGGCACCGGTCACCGAGCGCATCCGGCAGGACATGCGGCACATGATCGGCACCCTGCAATGGGGCAGCCGCTGACCTGAAGCCTTAGGGTACGAGCCTGCCGCTTTGGTGCAGGGCCTTCAGCATCGCGGCCAGTAGGACCAGCGCCCCGAACTGATGCACCACGCCAAGCGTAAGGTCCACCTGCGTGAGCACGGTGAACACGCCTAATGTGAACTGCAACAGGACCGCACCCACCAGCCAAGGCCATACCCCTGCGAACAAGCGACGGTAGTGTACGGCAGAACCAACCACAAGGGCAGCGACCAGCCAGGCGAGATTGCGATGCACGAACTGTACGCCATCACGATGGTCCGTGAGGTCCTTCCAAAGGCTGCCATGGGCCATCACGTTCTCCGGCATGAACGATCCGTTCATCAGTGGCCATGTGTTGTAAATGCGACCGGCATCAAGCCCTGCGGTGAAGGCGCCCCACACGATCTGTAGCACCAGCAACACGAACGCTGCACGCATCCACCGGCCCGCGACCTCATGCCCGGAACGGAACCCACGCCGCCCATCCCGGATATCGAACACCGTCCATAGCACCAGGGAGAAAACGGTGAAGGCCGCACAAAGGTGGATCGCCCGGCGGTAATGGCTCACATCGGGGTTGTCCTGCAGACCGCTGGCCACCATGAACCAGCCCAACGCCCCCACCGACCCACCACCTATCAGGATGAGCCAGGCCCGCTTCAAGAGCCAGCCCTGGAGCAGGCCCCGTCGCCAGAACAATACGAACGGCACGATGAACACCAGGCCCATCAATCGACCCCAGTTGCGATGCAGGTACTCCCAGAAGAAGATCCGCTTGAACCCGGCCATGTCCATGTGCTGGTTCTTCAGCGTGTATTCGGGAATGGCCTGGTACTTCTTGAAGGCCTCGGTCCACTCCACTTCGTCCATCGGAGGCAGGGCACCCATGATGGGCTTCCACTCCGTGATGCTCAGACCGCTGCCAGTAAGTCGCGTAATGCCACCGATGACCACCATGCAGGCAATGAGCACACAGCCGGTGATCAACCACCAGACCACCGGTCGCAGGTCCTTCTCGTGCTCCTTGTTCATGGGCCGCCAAAACTACCAACACCGCTGTTGAACAACGGTTCGCCGGGACCCGCGACAACGAAAAAGGGGGCCGAAGCCCCCTGTTCATTCGATCATGTTCCGATCACTGACGTAGTACGCTGGTGAGCAAGGCCAGGATGCTGGGCAACAGGACCTCGGACGAGGGCAGCGAAGCCTTCACACCCTTCTCCTCCTTCGCGGAAGGTTCCTCATCGCTGGTGGAACCTGCGGAGCCGCGCACCTGCTTGGTGATGGTGACGGCCAGCACCTTGTACTGTCCATCATGCAAACCTTGGATCGCCTCCACCATTTGGGCGTCGGTCACTTTGGTCTCGTCGTAGGTCACAATGGCGTGGTCGCGCTCATCGCCCTCGATGAACTGGATATCCGTGGTCGTGATCCCGGGCAGCTTGGCCAGCGCCTTCTTGATCGAACCACCGCACATCATCTCGCAGCTCATGCCCTCAATGCTAAGGTCGGCGATCGCCAAGGGCTCGCCGGAGGAGATCACCACCTCCTTCACCACACGCTCAACGCCGGGCAGGGCGACCTCCGCAACAGGCTGGTCGTTGTTGCTGCAGGCAGCGAACATCACGGCACCGGCGACAAAAGGGAACAGGGAACGTATGTTCATGACAGGATCTGTTTGACGTGCATAGGACGCACAACCACCTAAGAACGTTACAAAGGTATAGCGCAATATTCCCCCGGGGTACTTTTGTCGGCCTTCGCAAGGTCAACAGGCGCCAAGCGGGGTTTACCGGAATGCAGGAAAAGAGCGGTCGGAACGGAGGTATTTGGCTGCTCCTGCTGGTGCTGGCCCTGATCTGGGGCAGTTCCTTCATCCTGATGAAACGGGGCCTTTATCACGAGGGCATTCCCGTGCTCACCCCCTGGCAGATGGCCACGGCGCGCCTTTCCATTGCCTGGCTGGCGCTTTCGCCGGTGCTGCTTCGGCATTTCGGCCTGTTGCGGAAACACGCACTACCCTTATTGGCCGCCGGCGTGCTCGGCAACGGCATACCCGCGTTCCTGTTCGCCACGGCACAAAGCCGCATCGACAGCTCTTTGTCCGGCATGCTCAACAGCCTGACCCCCCTGATGACACTGGTGACCGGGGGGCTGTTCTTCGGCACGCGTGTGCGGGGTATCCATCTGGCCGGCGTAGCGCTGGGCCTTGCCGGCGCCGTGGGTCTGATCGCCCTGAAGGACGGGGACGGCATGCCTTCCTGGTCGCTGTATGCGGCCCTGCCGATCGTGGGCACTCTGTGTTACGGGTTCAGCGGCAACATCGTGAAGCGCCACCTGTACACCGTGCCGCCCATGGCCACCTCTGCGCTCGCCCTCACGTTCGTGGGCCCCATCAGCATCGGACTTGCGCTGGGCAGTGGCCTGCCGGAAACGCTGCGCACCGACCCGCACGGTTGGAGCGCCCTGGGCCACGTGGCCGTGCTGGCCGTGCTGAGCTCGGCACTGGCCTTGGTGCTCTGGAACGTGCTGTTGCAGCGCACCTCGGCCTTGCGGGCCAGTTCGGTCACCTACCTGATGCCCGTGGTGGCCATTGGGTGGGGCCTTCTGGACAACGAGGTCATCGGTCTGGCGCAACTGGGCATGATCGCATTGGTACTGAGCGGCGTATACGTGGTGAGCGTGGCCGAACGCGGACGGTGAACGTTCACGCTGCGGAACGCATCTTTGCACCATGTACCAAGGCCAGAAGGTGATCGTGGTGCTGCCTGCATACCGGGCCGCATTGACCTTGAAACAGACCTACGAGGAGATCCCCTTCGACCTGGTGGACGAGGTGGTGCTGGTGGACGACAAGAGCCCGGACAAAACCGTGGAGGTGGCCCGGCAGCTCGGTATCCGGCACATTGTGGTCCACGACGTGAACAAAGGCTACGGGGGCAACCAGAAAAGCTGCTACGACAAGGCCAAGGACCTGGGTGCCGACATCGTGGTGATGCTGCACCCCGACTACCAGTACACCCCGAAACTGCTCGCCAGCATGATCACCTTGATCGGCAACGGCGTGTATCCGGTGGTCTTCGGGTCGCGGATATTGGGCGGCGGTGCCCTGAAGGGCGGCATGCCCATGTACAAGTACATCGCCAACCGCGCACTGACCTTGACGCAGAACCTGCTGATGGGCGAGAAGCTGAGCGAGTACCACACCGGCTATCGCGCCTTTCATCGGAAGGTGCTCGATGCTTGCCCTTACAAGGAATGTTCGGACGACTTCGTGTTCGACAACCAGATGATCGGGCAGATCTTCTGGCAGGGCTTCGAGATCGCCGAGATCACCTGCCCGACGAAGTACTTCGACGAGGCCAGCAGCATCAACTTCAGCCGCAGCATGACGTATGGCTTCGGCGTGCTGAACGTGAGCTGGCGCTATTTCCTGGCACGCACCGGGCTGATGGGCTGGGCACTTTTGGGCCAACGACGCTCCTCGCGCTGACCTCCCACATGCTCACCCGCGGCCGCATCCAGCTCCTGATCATTGCCGTGGCGGCGGTGCTCTTCATACCCGGTCTGGGAGCCGTGAATTTGTTCGATTGGGACGAGATCAACTTCGCGGAGATCGCCCGCGAGATGGTCGTCACCGGCGACTGGTCGCGTCCCCAGATCGGCTATCTGCCCTTCCACGAAAAACCGCCGCTGTTCATCTGGATGCAGGCCCTCAGCATGAAGGCCTTCGGTGTGGGCGAGTTCGCAGCGCGCTTTCCCAATGCGGTGTGCGGCATGCTCACGCTGCTGGTGCTCTACCGCATCGGCGACCAATTGCGCGGCCGGGTCTTCGGCATGCTGTGGGCGCTGGCCTACATCGGCTCCATCCTGCCGCACCTCTACTTCCGTAGCGGCATCATCGACCCGTGGTTCAATCTCTTCATCTTCCTCGGGCTGCATGCCATCATCATCCTGGTGCAGAGCGACCCCGGACGCCACCCACAAGCCTTGAACGGACGCAACGACAAACATGCCTGGCTGGCCGGTCTCTTCCTCGGCCTTGCCGTGCTCACCAAGGGACCTGTGGGCGTGCTTGTGCCCGGGTTGGCCATGGCCGTGTACTGGGCATGGGGGCGATGCAAACCCTACTTGCGCTGGCGGCGCGTGGGCATCATCGCCCTCGCCACCCTGCTAACAGTGGGAACTTGGGGCGTGTACGACCTGTTGCGCAACGGCCCCGAGTTCATGGTGGCCTTCTTCTGGCGTCAGGTGGCCATGCTCACCACCGAGGATGCCGGGCACGGCGGCTTCATGGGCTATCACTTCGTGGTGCTGCTCATCGGCTGCTTCCCCGCCTCGGTGTTCGGCCTGCAGGAACTCCTGCGGCCCACACGCAACGGTGAGCCTGCGCAGAACGATCATCGCCGATGGATGGTGATCCTCTTCTGGGTGGTGCTGATCCTGTTCAGTATCGTTAAGACCAAGATCGTGCACTACAGCAGCCTGTGCTACTTCCCGCTCACCTACCTGGCCGCGCTGCAATTGGAACGGATCTGGAAGAAGCAGGAAGCCTTCGGATGGTCGCGCTTCCTACTGGGCGCACTGGGCACCCTGGTCGCGGTGATCGTGATCGCACTGCCCTTTGCCGGTATGCAGATCGAACGATTGAAGCCCCTGTTCGCACAGGACCCCTTTGCACTGGCCAACCTGGATGCCGATGTTCTTTGGACGGGCGCCGAAGCGATCGCAGGACTGCTGCTCCTTTCCGCACTGGTCGCAGGGCACGTATGGCATGGCAGGGGCCGCTATCGCGCTGCGGTGCTATCCGTGTTCAGCGGTGGAGCGTTGTTCGTCACGGTCACGCTGTTCTTCTTCATCAACCGGATCGAAGGGTATTCGCAGCACGCCGCGATCGAGTTCTTCGAGCAGCGCCAGCAGGAGAAGTGCTACGTGATCACCCAGGGTTACAAGAGCTACGCGCAGTTGTTCTACACCCGCAAGCCACCCGTTACCGACCCCAGGGCGCACGACGAGGATTGGCTGCTGTATGGCGATATCGACCGGCCGGTGTACGTGGTGTGCAAGATCACCGCAGTGGATGAGGTCAGCACCATTCTCACGCTCGCCGAGATAGGCCGGAAGAACGGGTTCGTGTTTTTCCGGCGCGATCCGTAGGAACTTCGTTACCAGCCGGTTAGCTTTCGGTCACCAAACCACCGGAAAATGGCCATACGCTACCCGTTCATCACCCTGCTCGCCTTGTTCCTCTTGCAGGGCACGAACACCTTCGCACAAGGAGACACCTGCACCACGGCGCTACAGGTCGTATCAGGCGTATACAACTCCACCGGCCCCACCAGCGGATATGCCGGTCCCTCCTGTGGAAGTGGCAACAATGGCAATTGGTACCTGTACACTGCGACCTTCAGCGGCGCCATCACCATCACCAGCTGCCACCCGCTGAACAACGGCACCTCCTTCGACACCTACCTCAAGGTGTACACCGGCACCTGCGACCAGCTCGTTTGTGTGGGGTTCAATGACGACATGGGACAAGCATCTCAAAGCTGTCCGAACAATCCCTTCGCCTCCTACATGCAAGTGAACGTGACCGCCGGCCAGAGCTACTACATCGTTTGGACGAACACGTTCTCGAGCATTCCCTTCACTTGGGAATTGAACGAATGCGCAGGCACCGCTGTGGGGGTCACCTACCGCGACCTCAACAGCAATGGCACGCGGGAGGCCGGTGAGATGCACGCCCCGGTGATGCTGCTTGTGCAGCCCGGCGATCACTACGTGTACTCCGGCAATGATCCATACTCCTTCTGCACCGACCTCGGTACGCACACGGTAACAGTACCCACACCGCCGCTCTACCACACCGCAGTGCCTGCTTCGCGCACCTTCACCATCGCCGAACAAGGCGATCAGGCAACCGGCGTGGACTTCGCTTTCCAACCGACACCCGGGATATATGATGGTGCTGTCAACCTGTGGGGCTGGAACCCTTGGATCGGCAACAACACCACGCTCCACATCGGCTACTCCAACATCGGCACCGAGACCATCAACGCCACGGCGATATTGACCCTCGATGCACTGCTGAGCTTTGTGAGCGCCAGCACGACCCCTACCACCGTGAACGGATCGCAAGTGAGCTGGGACCTGGGAGCGATCGCCCCTGGCACATCGGGCACCATTAACGTCACCGTGTTCACCAGCATCAATGCGGCGCCCAACGCACCCGTCCTGAACACGGTCATCCTGACCACGCAACAGAGCGATGTGAACGCGGCCAACAACGCGGACGATCTGCACGGCATTGCGACCACCTCGTTCGACCCCAATGACAAAGCCGTGGACCTGGTGAGCATCACCCCCGACCAGGTGATCGAGCAACAAAAGCTGGAGTACACCATCCGTTTCCAGAACACGGGCAATGCGCCGGCCGTGAACGTCGTGATCAAGGACAGCCTCGATGCCGACTGGGACCTCAGCACCTTCGAGATGATCGGTGGCACGCATCCCTTTACGCTCACCCTGAACAACGAAGTGGCCATCTGGACCTTCGCCAACATCATGCTGCCCGACAGCGCCACCGATCCACTGGGCAGCCAGGGCAGCTTCTCGTATCGCATGGCACCAAAGGGCACGCTGCAATTGGGCGACCAGCTCACCAACCGTGCCGATATCTACTTCGACTACAACGAGCCGGTGCTGACGAATACCACGGTGACCACGGTGGAGCTGAACACCAGCATTGCGGACGGCGTACAGCAAAGCACGTTCGACGTCTACCCCAACCCCAGCAACGGCCAGTTGCAATTGCGCGACCACGCAGCAGCGCTTGGCCATGCACAGCTCACCGTGCTGGATGCGCTGGGTCGCGTGGTGTACACATCATCCATCACTGGCCTATCGCAAGGCCGGTCGGTGTCCTTGGACCTTGGCCGACTACAGAGCGGAACCTACATCGCGCGCCTGACCGCCGATGGCGTGGAGGAACGCGTGCGCTTCGTGATCCGTCGCTGATACATCCTTTGAACCATGGAAGAGCGCTCCCTTGGGGGCGCTTTTCTTTTGTCACCAACTTCGCTGCATGGACCTTTCCCACATCCTCACCCATCTCGGCGAAGAACGCGAACGTGGCTACGATGCCGTGGTGCCCCCCATCGTGCAGAGCGGCAACTTCACCTACCCCACCGTGGCCGCCATGCGGGCCGTGGTGCAGCACGAGATGGAACGGCCGCTGTACACGCGAGGCTTCAACCCCACGGTGGCCATGGCGCGGGAAAAGCTCGCGGCACTGGAGCACGCCGAGGACGCCCTGCTCTTCAGCAGTGGCAGCGCGGCCATCGCTGCGGGCGTCATGAGCTTCGTGCAGGCCGGCGACCACATCGTGTGCGTGCAGAAACCCTACAGCTGGACGAAGAAGTTGCTGGTGGAACTGCTCGCACGCTTCGGAGTGGAGCACACCTTCGTGGACGGCACCGATGCGGAGAACTACCGCCGCGCCGTCAGGCCCAATACGCGGCTCTTCATCCTCGAAAGCCCCAACTCGCTCACCTTCGAACTGCAGGACATTGCCGCCGTGGTGGCCATCGCGAAGGCGCACGGCATCCTGACACTTTGTGACAACAGCTTCAGCAGTCCGCTCTTCCAGAACCCCATCGACCTGGGCGTGGACATGGTGGCCCACAGCGCCACGAAGTACCTGAACGGGCACAGCGATGTGGTGGCGGGCGTGCTGGCGGGCAGCGCAG
>JBEICT010000026.1:0-19288 GCA_040383865.1 Flavobacteriales bacterium
ACCCATGCTGTGGTTGTCCAGCCCTGGCAATTGGCCCACCGGCTTGGGGCTGAAGTTGATGGTGGGGTCGAGGTACTTCTCGATGAGGTAGCCGAGGGCATCAGCCTTCACCAGCTTCGGCACCTGAATGCGGAAGGAGAAGTTCACAAGGATCTCCTGCACGTTGGGGCTGAAGCCATCGAGGTAATCGAGGAAGTCGGCCTGCAGCGTTTGCGCGTTGCTGCGGTTCTTCAGGTCCCTCAGCGTGAACTGGCTGGTGTTATAGAAAGCCTGTTTCGCCGCAGCGCGCAAGGCTTCGTCCTGGTTCACGATGCCTTGCTTGTCCAAGGTCGACTTCAGCGCGAGCACGTCCTGTTTAGTGGGCTCCAGCACCGCATCCAAGCGGCGCAGCACCGTCATGGGCAGGATCACATCGCGGTACTTGCCGCGTACGTAGAGGTCGCGAAGTACATCGTCGGCGATGCCCCAGATGAAGGAAACGATGCGGGTGTGTTGGGCGTGGTCCATGGTTCGGGGCGCTCAATTTACATCGCGTCCCCCGACAAAACCCGTCGCAGCGGCCATATCATCGGGTGTTCAGCGGGGCGCAAGCTACTTGGCGGGCGGCGGGCGGCATTGTGGTATATACCTCAACTTCAACATGTGAAAAATCACCCCCCGCCGTTTTGGTAATTACCCCTTGCGGAGGGGGGGTGGGCGCTGTTTATTTTGAGGGACAACAAGCCCCTGAGCCATTGCCCGCCCCACCGAGCCCCCGCGCCACCCCGTGGCCCTGCTGGACCCGCACCCCCTGCTGCGCGAAGCGCTGGGCAGCTGGCTGGAGGCCAACGGGCCCTACCGCGTGGGGTGGAGCGGTGCCGAGGCCGATGCGCTCTTCGCGGCGCTGGAGCAGGGGCCGCGCCCGGCCTTGGTACTGACGGGGCTGCGCCCGCCTGCCGGGGAGGCCCTGCCGGTGCTGGAGCGCTTGGGTGCCCTGCCGGACGGCCCCTATGCGGTGGCCCTGGCCTACCAGCACGACGAGGCCACCGTGCTGCGCGCCTACCGGGCCGGGGCGCGCGCGGTGTTCTGCTGCCACTTCCACACCCGGGCGGTGCTGGACGCCCTGTCCGCCGTGCTGCAGGGGGTGGTGGTGCACAGCCCCGAGAGCCAGCGCCTGCTGGTGGAGAACCCCGATGGCCTCACACCCGCCGAGCGGCAGCGGCAGCGCCTGCTGCGCGCCATCACCGAGCGCGAGCTGGAGGTGCTGGAGGCCCTGGTGAAGGAGCCGGACCACACCAGCACCACCCTGGGCGAACGGGGGCCATGACCGACCTGCCCGCAGTGCGAACGGAATAGCTGACCAACTTGGGGCCCGGGCCATGGGCCACCAGCACGCCTCCACCGCCTGCGCGCACGATCGGCACGCCGCCTTGGTGCTTGGTCACTGCAGCGGGACTGGCTTCAGCGGCTCGTTTGGCCAGCACCTTCCCGTAACCCACCTGCTCACGCTCCTGGGTCTTGTGCTGCTTGTTGAACATGCTCGACAGGCCGAACCGGTATCCGCCGAAGATCAGGGAGCCGAGGACGAAGAGCCAGATGTCGTTCATGACCGGCCCTTGTTGAGCTCCAGTTTGAAAGAGATGCCCGCGGCCAGGATGGATGGCACCGGGATGCCCACGAACTGTGCCTCCTCCTTCCTGGCAAAGAACCATAGGTAGACCGACAGCAGGAAGCTGACGAACGCCAGTATCATGGGATACCACCTGTTGAAGAACTCCATGTTCTTTTCCTGAAGTAGCACGTGCGCACCGGATGTGTTCATATCCGCAAGCCGGTGCATCCCGTGCATGCGCTCCGCACGTGTGGCCTTGCCGATCGGAAAAGAACCACACTGCCCGCAGCCGCAAGCCACACGCAATGGCTACAGAACCCAGGACCGATCCGAGCGCACGGACCTACCATCTTCATGCGATTGACAAGCCCGCGTTGGAACTTTTTTTTGAGGCACGGGTCGGAGCGGATCCCTATTCCACCGGCCGCCCCGATGCACCACCAAACCACATCCACCGCCCATGAAGCCTACTGTCACGCTACGTTCTCTCCTCGTTTCCGGCCTGCTCGCCGCGGCCACACCCGCCGCTCTGGCGCAAATGCTGTACAGCACCAACAATGCCAGCGATGCGCTGTTCCGTTTCGATGTGCAGTCCAATACCTGCACCCCGGTGGCCTCGCTGGCCGCGGTGAACCTGTGGGGGCCCACGGGTGCCCTCACCCACATCGGCAACGGGGTGCTCATCGGGGTCGCCGACAGTGGACCCTCGCCCTATGGGGCCATCTACCGCACGGACACCACCCCCCACGCGGTCACCATCCTTTCCGAGTTCAACAACTTCACTGCGTGCCGGACCGGATTCGTGGTGGGGAACGATGCCCTGTTGTACACCCTGGGCCAGACCGGCACCAACGGCGCCATCTGCGGCATCTACAGCTTCAATACCACCACCAATGTCTACACCCAGGTGTACGCCATTCCGGGCGCCAGTGGCACCACCCCCCTGGCCCGCCTCATGAAGGCCGGCAACGGCCTGCTCTACGGTGTTACCGATCGCGGGGGCAGCAACAATGAGGGCATCCTCTTCAGCTACAATACCGCCACCGGCATCTTCACCAGCCTGTACGACTTCAACACCACCAACGGCATCAGACCGCTGGCCGCCCTGCTTCAGGCCACCAACGGCAAGTTCTACGGTGTTACCAGCTACGGCGGTGCCAACGACAAAGGCGTGCTCTTCTCCTTCGATCCCGCCACCAACGCCTACGTCAAGCTGTACGACTTTGTGCAGGCCGGCGGCGAGAACCCCTCCGCACCCCTGATGCAGGCCGCCAACGGACTGCTCTACAGCACCACCATGACCGGTGGCCCCAGCTTCACAGGCGCCTTGTACAGTTTCGATATCGCCACCAACACCTACACCACCCTGCACGGCTTCTTCGCCGGCGATGGCTACGGACCCCGTGCGGAACCCATCCAGGCCACCAACGGTCTCCTCTACGGGGTGACCAACCAAGGGGGGGCGAACTTCAAGGGCAGCATCTACAGCTTCAACATCGGCACCAGCACCTTCACCAAACTGTTCGATGGCAGCGATGCGGTGGCCGGCAACTTCACCTCGCCCTTCCTTAGCTTCGACGTGCTGCAGGTCGGCATGGCCGAGACTGCCCCGGCCGTGCGCTCCGTGGCCGTGTTTCCCAACCCCGCCACAGCCGTCATCCACCTGCCGGAGTCATGCCCCAACTGCACCTACCACATCACCGATGCCGTGGGCCGCACCGTGGCCACCGGCCAGTTGGCCGATCGGATCATCCCCACCGCACGGCTCGGCAACGGTGTGTACACCGTACAGGTGGGCAAGGGACTTGCCACGGTGATGCAGGCGCGCTTCGTGAAGGAGTGAGCGCCACAAGAAGCAATGAGTTGGAACCCCGGCATGTCGCCGGGGTTCTGCTTTACATGTGCACGTGTGCCAAGCCGGCGTCCCGATCCGATCGTAGCTGAAGGGTGCCTCGAAGAACCTCGAACGGATGGTGCGCGCAGCTATCGTTCGGTCAGACGACCTGCCTGCCGTGAGGCAGACGTGAATGCTCTTCATTGATGCTCCGTGCGGTCTTTGAGCTGGATCCATTCACGTTCATCCCCGTTCATTCACGGTCCGTATTTCAGCATTCTGCGCAGATAGGTGCCGGTGTTACTTACGCGGCCTTCATGATCATCTTGTCGAAGAAGCGATCGCCCAGGTAGATGCGCATCCACATCACCGGCCTGGCCAGGAAACCACCGGCATACCGTGTGCGCGGACGGCGCGCATGCACGGCTTTCGATACGAGCGCTGCGATGACCTCGGGCCGTGAGCCACTGCCTTTCTCCATGCCGTTCTCGGCCCCCTTGGCCACGCGCCGTGCCAGCTCGCCGTAGGGTCCCACGCCACTGCGCTGCAGCATCGGCCCCGTCATCACCTCGGCGAACTCGGTCTTGATGATGCCCGGCTCCACGATGACCACATCGATGCCGAAGGGTTTGAGCTCCAGGCGCAGGCAATCGCTCCACCCTTCCAGCGCGTGCTTGGTGGCGTGGTACCAGGCGCCCAGCGGCGTGTACATCTTGCCGCCCATGGAGCTGATGTTGATAATGCGGCCCTTGCCTGCGTTGCGCATGTGCGGCACCACCAGCTGCGTGAGGCGCCCCAGCCCAAAAAGGTTCACCTCGAACTGGCGGCGCGCGTCGCGCACTTCGGTCTCCTCCACCGAGCCGTAGATGGCATAGCCGGCGTTGTTGATGAGCACATCGATGCGCCCCTGCTCGCCGATGATGCGCTCCACCGCAGCGCGGATGGAAGCATCGTCCGTGATGTCCAGCGGCAGGGCCCGGCCGCCGGCCGCCACGATGTCCTGCATCTGGTCCACGCGGCGGGCCGCGCCGTACACCCGGTGGCCTTCCTTGAGCAGCCGCAGCGCGAAGGCCTTGCCCATGCCGCTGCTGGCACCCGTTATCAATACGATCTGTTGCATGGGTCTCATGTGTGGTCCATTGGTCAAGGCTCCCGTAAAGTCGACCCACCGGGTCGACCTACCGTGCTGTTCCTCTTGTCGTTCCCTTCCGTGGTCCCGCCTCTAGAACTGCACGCGGTACATGAAGTCCGGGAAGAAGCCGTTCTGGTACACGGGGCTTACCTTGTCGGTGACCGGGTTGTAGCGCTCCACGAAGATGTTCTCCCTGTTGGTGACGTTCTGCAGGTCCACGAAGAACTGGTGGCTCACACGGCCGCCCTTGCCGTTGATGCGGATGCCGAACTTCACATCGAGGCGCAGGTAGGCATCGTAGCGCAGGCTGTAGGCCTGGTCATCCACGTACACTTCGCGGCCCAGGTTGGCGCGCGTGGCGTCCAGGTCGATGGGGCTGTAGGGGCGCCCGCCGCTGGTGGTGAACTTGGTGTCGAAGGTGACGGCGTTGCGCCTGGCCTTCCCGATGGCCCACTCCTTGCCGAAGAGCGCGTTGAGCACATACTGGTTGGCGAAGCCCGTGTTGCGCTCCACGCCGTCGCTGCCGGTGTAGCGCGAATCGAAGATCGAGGCGGTGACCAGCGCGTAGTAGCCCTTGCTGAGGAACTTCTCCACGGTGAGCTCCAGCCCGTAGTTGCGGCCGGTGCCGGTGCCCACCAGGCCCGCACGCTCGGTGAAGACAAAGTCGGCACCCTCGTTCAAGGCGGAGTAGCTGCTGGAGGTGTCCTCCACGGCCGTGTCGAAGAGCCACTGGTGGTACACCTCGGCCTTCACGCGCCAGTCGCCTTCGAAGCGGTGGTCGTAGGCCAGCACCAGGTGGTGGGCCTTCTGGAAGGGCAGGCCCTGGTTGTCGGCACCGGTGTTGGGGTCGGTGTAGAGCAGCACCGGCAGGGGCACCAGCTGGCCGTGCAGGCCGTAGGCCAGCGACAGGCGTTGGCGGGGCGCCACCTGCCAGGCCAGTGCGGCGCGGGGGGCCAGCAGCACATCGTCGTTCAGGTCCAGGTACTGGCCCTGCAGGCCGGCGGTGACGCTGAGCATGTCCGTGAACTTGTACTCGGCCTGGGCGTGCGCCTGGAAGAGGTTGATGGTGCCCTGCACATCGCGCACCTGGACGAAGAAGTCGGGGATGCTGTCGCCGTTGGCATCGGGGATGCCGGCGCGGCGGTCGCGGTCCTGCCAGTCGATGTCCAGGTCGTACACCTCGTTGAGCAGGCCGGCGCGCAGGCTGAGGCGCGGGGTGATCTTGCGGTTGTACTGGGTGCTCACGGTGTAGCGCTGCTCCTGGTCGCGCGCATCGGTGGCCAGGTAGCGCACGGCGTCCTGGTCCGTGGCGCCGCCCAGGATGTTGTCCTGCCGGAAGGAGGTGCCCAGGTAGGTGGTGCCCACCATGGTGCGCAGGTAGCTGCGGTCATCGAGCTGCAGGAAGTGCGAGAGGCCGAGCAGGCCGATGTCCGAGGTGAAGTAGGTGTCCACGGTGGGGTCGGCGAAGAGGTCGGTGCTGTCGATCTCGGCCCCGAGGAAGTCGATGCTGCTGCGGCCGCCCATGCCGAAGAGCTCGAAGCGGCCCAGCTTGGTCTTGCCGCTGTTGATCTTGAAGCCGATGTCCTGGAAGTAGGGCGTGGCGCTGGTGCCGGTGGCCGCGGCGCCGGCGATGCCGTAGCGGTAGCTCACCAGGTAGCTGCTCTGGTTCTTGCGGCTGATGGGTCCCTCGGCCATGAGCTCGGCCCCACTGAAGGCGGCCAGCTGGGCGGTGAACTCGTGTTTGTCCGCATTGCCGTTGCGGAACTTCACATCGAAGACGGCGGCGTTGGCGTTGCCGTACTCGGCAGGGAAGGCCCCGCTGAGGAAATCGCTGGTGCGGAGCAGGTTGGTGTTGAGGGCGCTCACCGGTCCGCCGGTGGTGCCCAGGGTGCCGAAGTGGTTGGTGGTGCCGATGGGGAGGCCCTCGATGCGCCAGAGCAGGCCGGTGGGCGAGTTGCCCCGTACGACAATGTCGTTGCGCGCGTCGTTGGCGGCGCTCACGCCGGCGAAGTTGGTGGCCAGCCGCGCCACGTCGTTGCGGCCCCCGCTGTAGCGCGTCACCTCCTCCAGGCTGAAGGTGCGGGCGCTCACCTTGGCCAGTTCGTTCATGGGGCGGTCCTTGCCGCGCTCGCCGGTGATCACCACTTCCTTGAGGCTCTCCACGGAGGCCACCAGGGCGATGTCCAGCACCACCTCCTTGCCAGCGGTCACCAGTACGTTGGGCACCACGGTGGGCTGGTAGCCGATGAAGCTCACCTGCAGTTGCTGGCGGCCCAGCGGCACGGCCTCCAGGCGGAAGCGGCCGTCCATGTCGGTGGTGGTGCCCAGGGGCGGATCGCTGCCCACGAGCAGCACGGTGGCGCCCGGCAGGGTGGCCTGCGAGGCGGCATCGCGTACGGTGCCCTTCACCACCTGGCCCTGTGCATGGAGCAGGGCGGGCAGCAGGAAGGCGGGGAACAACAGGGGAAGGAGGTGGCGCATGGCGGTGGGAGTTGGTTCGGCGGCGAAAGTGGGCGCGCGGATCCGGCGGCGTCCACGGGTTTCCCACGGACCGGAAAAGCAACCGCATGGACCGGCAGGAAGGGTCCTTGGACCGCAGGGCGCGCACCGCACACGGCCCGCTTGCGGTTCACCCGCCGCATCCGACGCTTCACCCCCGCTTCCCGCCGTTCCATCGCCACAGGCACCCGCGGATGCACGCCATTACGGTACTTTCGGGGTGCCGATGTCCCTGCGTCCCTTCCATCCATTGCGCGAGCCCTGGCCACGCCTCATCGGCATCCCGCTGGTGGCGCTGGTGCTGGCCACGCTCTTCCACGAGGGGCCCTTCACCTGGCGTGACTATGTGATCACGGTGGGCGTCACGGGCCTCATCTGGCAGGGCTGCTTCCTCATCATCAGCGCCTACCGCCGCCGCTTCCCGGGCTTCGAGCGCACCGCGCTGCGCATCACCCTCACGGTGATCACCATGTCCGTTTACATCGTGGGAGTGGACCTGCTCACGTGCACCGTGCTGGACGCGCTGGGCATCCAGGAGAACTCCTACCTGAACGGCGAGTGGAAGCTGAACCTGATCAAGTGCTTCGGCACCACGGCGCTGATCGGCACGCTGTACGAAGCGGGCTACTTCTTCGCCATGTGGAAACGCCAGGCCATCGAGGCGGAGGCGCTCAAGAGCCGCCAGCTGCGCGCGGAGCTGGACGTGCTGCGCAACCAGGTGAGCCCGCACTTCCTCTTCAACAGCCTCAACACGCTGGTGGCGCTCATCCACGAGGATGCCGACCAGGCCGCACGCTTCACCAAGGACCTCAGCCACGTGTACCGCTACATCCTGCAGCACAAGGACAAGGAGGTGGTGGACCTGGGCACCGAGCTCGACTTCACGCGTGCCTACATCGACCTGATGAAGGTGCGCTTCGCGGACAGCCTGCGCATCCACCTGGAGGTGGCGCCGGAGCACCGGCACCTGCTGGTGGCCCCGCTCACCCTGCAGCTGCTGCTGGAGAACGCGCTGAAGCACAACGTGGCCAGCCTGGCCCGCCCCCTGCAGGTGGACATCCACGTGGAGGGCGGCCGCACGCTGGTGGTGCGCAACAGCCTGCACCGCAGGCAGGGCGTGGTGGAGGGCACCGGCACCGGGCTCAGCAACGTGCGGCAGCGTTATGCCTACCTGAGCGAACGCGCGGTGGACGTGATCGAAACGCGCGAGCACTTCCTGGTGGCCCTGCCGCTGCTGCGCTTCGCCGAACATGAGGCGCGGGTGTGATGACGGTGCGCACGCTGATCATCGAGGATGAGGCACCGGCCTACCGCCGGCTGCACGGTCTGCTGGGGCGCCACCACCCGCAGCTGGAGGTGGTGGACGTGCTGGACACCATCGCGGGAGCAGTGGCGTGGTTCGGCAGCAACCCCGCACCGGCGCTCATCTTCAGCGACATCCAGCTCAGCGACGGCACCAGCTTCGAGATCTACCGCCAGGTGGCGCCGCCCTGCCCCATCATCTTCACCACGGCCTACGATGCCTACATGCTGGAGGCCTTCCGCACCAATGGCATCGACTACCTGTTGAAGCCCATCGAAGAGGAGGAGCTGGCGCGCAGCGTGGCCAAGTTCATGGCGCTGGTGCGCCTGCCCACCACGCCGGTGCTGCCGGACCTGCACCAGCTGCTGCAGGCCGTGAGCAACCCCGCACCGGTGTACCGCGACCGCTTCCTGGTGAAGCTCGGCACCCGCCTGCTGCCCGTGGCCACGGACGACATCGCCTACTTCCTGAGCAGCGACGGCCTCACCACCCTGCACACCCACGCCGGCAAGCGCCACCCCATCGACCTGCCGCTGGACGAGATCGAGGCGCAGCTGGACCCGCGGCGCTTCCACCGCCTCAACCGCCAGTGCATCGCCTGCGTGGGCTGCATCGCCGTGGTGCACCAGCACTTCAACGGCAAGTTGAAAGTGGAACTGCGGCCACCGGCCCCGGAGGAGGTGCTGGTGAGCCGCGAGAAGGCCCGCGCCTTCAAGGACTGGCTGGACGGGGTGCGGTAGGGGCCTCGGGGCGTTGACGCTGGGCGCCGCTCCCCTGTCCGAACCCTTCCCGTTGGTGCCACGTCCATGACATTGATCAGCCCGGCGGCTGCGCAACGTCATGGTCCGGTGCGCCGGCCGCACGGATCTTCGGGCACTCTTTAAAGAACATTCCATGCAGGAACGGAAGGCTTTGCACGAGGCACTGTGGTTGATATCGCTGGTCATGGGCATGACCGGTATGCTGCTGTTAAGCGTCGGGTTGGATGTGCTTTGACCCTCTTGTTCAGCGGCAGCAGACGGTCCGTCACGTTCTGGCGTAGCACCCCCACCACCTTCGCCACATGCAAGCACCGCGAAAGAGGCCACGCCCTGACTGGCGCGAAGTGTGGTGGTGGACCGCCCTGTTGGTGCTGATGACCGCGATACTGGCGCTGGCCACGGTGGCGAACGCGGGGTGAGGGGGGTTATTCCTTTCCCTGCTTGGTGATCACATAAGACAAGCTAACGAACCAGCCTTGCTTGAACCGGTCCTCCGTTAGTGCAGCCACATCCAATGTGTCCGTTTCATAGGAACGCCCCAGCTCAAGCCCTCGTTTCAACGTTGCGGCCGTTGTGAATGCCACCCCGACGTGCAGACCTATGATATGCTCTTTGCCAAATGAGATGCCCGGGCCCAGGACGATGGTGCCCGAGGTAAAGTCGGTCATGTCAATGGAAAGTCCGGCGAGCAGCGACGGCTTTGTGTGCTTCCTCCATCGTGGCGACAGGATGCCGGTCGCAAGCAAACCCGGCCGGATGGTCGGGTCCCACTTATTCTGACTGATCACCGAACGGTCCGGATCGGCTGGATCAACCTCAATGCGGTACGAGTCATCCGCCACACCAAAAACGCCGGACAGACCCGTACCAAAGTCGAACTTCCATCCTCCTTTTACCGGTATGGGGTAATTGTTGCTGATCTCTTTTTCGCAAGGGCCTCCGTTCTTGTTGCGCGGAGCGATGGAGTAGGTGAAGATCACCATATCGCCAGAGGCCACTACCGGGCTGGACACTGCCACGAACGTGTTGGGGTCGGTAACGGCAAGCTGTATCATTCGCCCTTGGTCGATCAGTTGCGCATAATTGGTCCGTTCCAGTTCCTGTGCGATGCGTTCCATCGCTTTGCGCAAAGGTTCGGCGGCATTGATCCATCGCTTGTCGTCCTGGCCTTGGGGTCGTTCCGTTAGGAACAGGGCATATTGATCATTGAACGCATCAAGGTCTTTCCGGGCGCGACGCAGAACGGCGTTCGGGTCCATTAGGTCCCTGTTCATGTCCACGACCCTTGCCGCCTCTTCCCGGATCTTCTCGGCTGTAAGACAATTGTTCCTGGCAATGCTCTGAAGGCTCATGTATCGGTCTCCCAGCTCCATTAGCCTCATATATGATGAGTCGGCACGCTTCGCGTACAGCGAAAGTTGATTGATCGAGAGGGGAAGGGGATCATCCAATAGATTCCGGATGTCGGTGCGCAGGGTGCTCAGCCTGGAGCTCACCAATTGCTGTTGGTCACGAAGCTTTTCCAGCTCCCGTGTTTGCTGCTGGACCAGTTCCTGCGCGATCTTGTTCAGTGTTACGGAGTCTTGTATGGTCGGGGTCCCGCCCGGTATGACCCCCATTTTCTCCGCCCTTCTTGTGATCCGTTCATTCGGCAATTCGCCCAGGACTTCGCGCAAACCGGGGTCCCTTAATGCATCCACGGACCGCCTCAATTCATTAAGCTCGTTCTCCCCGCTCTTGATCAACAGTGCGAGCGAATCGCTTTTGAGCTCCGCTGCTTGGACCGCGGACCTCTTTTCATTGTATTGCGCTGCATTCTTCGTATCGACGACCACATTACCTGCTTGGCCCAGGCTTGTTTGTGCGGCATCCTGCACATCGGCTTGAACACCCTTACCCCACTGTAGTACGCTGCTCCACGGACCTCGGGCCTCCGAATAGAGCGATACGTTCTTGCCGGAGATGGTACAGGTGTATAGGAACGGATTGTAATTCTCGATACGGAAGGCCACGCTCTGGTCGATACCAAGCTGACCTTGGCTGTTGGTAACGGCTCCCGAGAACATGTCGTACTTGACAATGTGTTGCGCCCAAAGGGCCGTTGGGACCAGTGTGGCGATCGGGATCAGGCCGAAGGCGATGATCCATTGGGGCCGGCAGATGCTCTTCATGGGTAAAGGGATTTTGTTCGCCCCAAAGCAACCCCCACCCCCACCCCCCGCGCCAGCGTTCTTTACACCCCCCCCCACCCACGTCTTTTTCCCCTTGTGGGGCGGCCGGGCCGGCAGTTGCTTTGGGCCTCTGCTCACCCCCACTACCACCCCCGACCATGAACCCTAAAGAGAAACTCAACGCCTCGGAACTGATCAAGGCCGAATCGCTCTTCCATGAGCATTTCAGGCTGAGCGATACGAACAAGTCGCCGATCATGAACACCCGCACCTACTGGCCCTGGGCCGATGTGCTGGAGATCATGGACAAGTACCCTGACCTTGACGTCAAGGGCATCTACATCAACTACGGCCTGGCCCAGGGCCGGTTCGTTCCAGTGCTGGAGCTCTACCATGAGCTGCCCAATGGCAGCCTCGGCCACAAGCCCGATGCCGCATACATTCACGGGCAGGCCGGGTTCCACGAGATCAACGACACCCAGCGCAAGGCCTTGGTGCAGGAGTACATCGACACGGTGGTGGTGCGGCGCAAGGCAGGCTCCACAACGTTCGAGGCCCTGCGTGATGAGGTTGAACCACGTGACCCGCGCGGCATCCGTTATGCCCTCCAGGAGAAATTGATGGTGGTACTGGGCGACAACCCGTTCGTGGAGGACCGCTCGCTCGTGGTCTCGTGCATCAGTGCGGAGTGCACGTACTCCGAGCTGTTGAAGCTGAACGAGGAGTCCGAGTTCCGCCACCTGCTCTGCCTGCACGTTGCCCGGCCGAAACTGGTGGAGGGCGCTTTGGTGATGGTGGACCTGTTGGATGACCACGACCATGGGAACTTCGCCCTGAAGGCCATGGACCTGGGCAATGTGTGTCCGCCCAACTGCACCAGCGGACGACCCTGACGCGCACCGCCCGCCGGGTGCCGTATGTTCGTGGGCATGTCGATGGAGACCATCTCGCTCATACGGCATCTGGCGGTGGTGGCCTCGGTGGGCTTCGCCCTGGTGGCCTGCCTGCTGGTGCCGCGGTGGTGGGCATCGCCGCTGCGCTGGGTGTTGGTGCCCCTGGCCGTCTCCTTCCTGCTGGAGACCACCGGCACCTTCACGGCCCGCCTGGGCATCAACAACACGTTGCTCTATAACCTGTACCAACCCTTCGAGTTCGCAATGCTCCTCCTGTTCATGAGGCAATGGCGCCCCGAATGGCACCGAAAGCTGCTGGCCGCGGGGGCGCTCGGTCTGGCGGCCTGGGCGGTGATCTGGGACCTGAACAGGCCCGTGGAATTCCTGCTCACCGAGGCCATCGTGGCCACGGCGCTGCTGCAGACCGTGGTGGTACTGGCGGCCCTGTGGCACCTGGCCGACCGCAGCGAGCAGCCCCTGTGGCGCGAACCGATGTTCTGGCTGTTGCTGGGCCTGCTCGCCTACTTCGGCGGGCTGTTCCCCATCATCGGGCCGCTGAGGTTCCTGGAGAAGACCTCTCCGATGCTCACCTTCAGCCTCTACCTCATCATCACCATCCTCTCCGTGCTGCGCTCGCTGCTCACCGGCATTGCCTGCCTGCTGGAACGGCGCCGCCAATTGACCACACGACCCACATGAGCAACGAGGCACAGGTGGCGATCACCGTGGTGGTGGGCACCCTGCTGCTGCTGCTGCTGCTGGGCACCGTGGTGCTGCTGCTGGTGGTGAGCACCAACCGCCGCCACCGGCACCGCGCCGCACTGGCCGAGGCCGACCTGCGCCGCGAGCAGGAGGTGATGCTGGCCGAGCGCGAGGCCACCCGCCACACCCTGCACGACATGGCACGCGAGCTGCACGACAACGTGGGCCAGCTGCTCAGTGTGGCCCAGTTGGGCGTGGACAACGTTCTGGCCGATGGCGCCACGGACAGCCGCCTGGTGGCCGCGCGCGACACGCTGGAGCACAGCATTGGCGAGCTGCGACGACTGGGGCGCGACCTGAACACCGACCTGTGGCAGCAGCGTTCGCTGGTGGACGCCATCAGCGCCGAGGCCGACCGCATAGAGCGCGTGGGGCGCGTAAGGGTGCACCTGGTGGTGCAGGGGGCTCCGCCAACGCTGCCGCCGGACCACACCACCATCCTGTTCCGTGTGCTGCAGGAGGTGGTGAACAACGCCCTGAAGCACAGCCGCGCCGATACCGTCACCATCACCCTGAACGAAGGGCCGCCGTGGGGCCTGGTGATCGCCGACAACGGACAGGGCTTCGATGCCACCACCACGGCGGGCAACGGCGGGCTGGTGAACATCCGCCGCCGCTGCGCCCTCATCGGCCTGCAGGCCGCCTGCACCACCGCACCCGGCCAGGGCTGCACCTGGACCATCACCCCCCTACCCTCCCATGGAACATAACGTGGCCCTGGTGGACGACCACCACCTGGTGCGCAGCGGGCTCGCCGCCACCGTGAACAACCTGGGCGGCTACCACGTAACGGTGGACGCCGGCCATGGCCGTGAGCTGATCGAGGCGCTGGAGGACCTGGCCCCCGAAGACCCCCGGCAGCCACGCATGGCCATCGTGGACCTGAACATGCCGGTGATGGACGGCTACGAGACCATCGCCTGGTTGCGGGAGCACCGGCCCGATGTGCTGCCCCTGGCCCTCACCTTCGACGCCACCGACGACGCGCTGGTGAAGGCCGTGCGCAGCGGCGCCCGCGGTTTCCTGCTGAAGAACGCCCGGCCCGCAGTGCTGAAGAACGCGCTGGACGCGCTGGCGGACACCGGCTACTACTACACGGACCAAGTGCAGGGAACGCTGCAGGAGCACCCCGGGCTGAAAACGCGCCACGAACTGGAGCGTGAGCGCGTTTTGGAACGGATCACCCCGCGGGAAATGGAGTTCCTGCTGCTGGTGTGCTCCCCGGACGAGCCGACCTACGAGCAGATCGCCGACACCATGGGCATCCACCGACGCACGGTGGACAACTACCGCATCGCGCTCTTCGAGAAGTTCCACATCAAGAGCAAGACCGGCCTGGTGCTCTTCGCCATGCGCTGGGGGCTGATCGTGGTGTGAGCACGCAGCCATCCCCGGCGCAAGCCGCTGCGCGGATCCGATCGCCTACCGCCCCTTCTTCACCGCGCGCTTGTTGGTGCGTCCGGCGCCGCTCTTGGGGTTGGTGCTGCCCGGACGCATGTGGCGCTCGCGCTCCAACTGCGAACCGGCACGGTCGTGCAGGCGTGTCTCCGCGCTGGTCTGTCCGGGGTGCTGTTCGCCGGGCATGCGCGCATCCACCCTGCCGGGCTGGAAGGGTGCCGGGATGGCGACCTCACGCGCCGCCTTCGTGGTGGCCACAACGGTCTTCTTCGCCGCTGAGTCGGCCACTCCGGTCGCTTTCGTGACCGCCTTTTTCGCGGCGGGGCTCGCCACCTTGATGGCCCTGGCAGGGGACTTCTTCGCTACGGGCCCATTGGCCTTCGTGGTCTTGGCGGCAGCCTTCTTCGCGGCGGGCCTCGTCACCTTGGCGACCTTGGCAGGAGCCTTCTTCGCCACCGCCTTGGTGGCTTTCACGGCCTTGGCGGGGGCCTTCTTCGCGGCCTTGTTCGGGCTGTGCTTGGGAGTGGTCTTGGTGGGCATGGGGTTCTGTTGATCGCACGAGCGGCATGCTCCTGCACCCCGAACTTACACCAACGGCGAGCTCCGCGCACTGACGATGGTCAGCCTGCGGCAATGGGGGGATGCCCGCACACCTGTTCCTTCACCGAACGAACGCGCTGTGCATCCACCCGCAGCACATGGCTGCCGGGCGCCCGGCCCAAGATCCCCAGCGTGCTGCTGGCCCATCTGCCCGGGCATCCACCTCTTGCTTGTCGGCAAGCGGGATGCGGAACAGGTGCAGGGTCCCGTTAAGCCCGGCCAACAGGGTCCACACGCCTCTTGATGGGAACCGTTGGTCCCCGGTCGTGAACCGCAGCTACCTTCGGGCTGTTCAACACCCCGTGCACCGGTACCTCCTCCTCCTCCTTCTGGCGTGCTCGGCACTGATCCCCAGCACCGCCCAGGTCTGCGATCCGGCCGGCAACCTCTTCCTGGTCTCCAACTACGATGGCGGCATCGTCACCATCAACGTGGACCAGGACATCCCGAACCTGGTGATCGGCATCAGCACCTACGAACCGGTGCAGGTCACCATCACCGGACCCTTCGCCGCCAACGTGGTCCAGGTGCTCTACGCCGGCATGAACTCCTCGCAGAACAACAACAACTGCGGCCAGGGCAACTTCACCAGCAGCATCTCCGGCGTGGACCCCGGCATCGTCACCATCAATCCACCGATGCAGCCCCCACAGGTGGGCTACACCCCGGCGCACGGCAATGGCACGGGCAGCTGGGGCGGGGTGGTCATCGGCGCGGCGGGCGGTTGCGACACCACGGTGAACACGGGCGGTGTGAACACCCCGGATGAACTGGTCTTCCACTTCGAGGACCAGACCGGCGCCAGCCTCTATGCCCACTACACCCAGTATGGCTGCTGGCAGAACGATGTGATCGACATCTCCGCCGGGGGCACCTGCTGCATCGATGCCACGCCACCCGTGGTGAACGGCTGCGACCCCAACGGCAACGTGCTGATCTACTCCAACTACGAGGGCGGCACGCTCACCATCAATGTGGACCAGGACATCCCCGACCTGCGCATCGGCATCTGCACCTATGAAGCGGTGCAGGTGAGCATCATCGGGCCGTTCGCGGCCAACGTCACCGAAGTGATCTACGCCGGTTTCGACGGGAACAACGGCCCGTGCGGCACCAACCCGCCCACCACCACCATCAACGGCGTGCCGCCGGGGATCGTGACGCAGTACAGCCAGACGCTGGGCAACATCGCCATCGCCAACTTCCTCGGCGAGCCATTGGCACCGGGCTTCCCGCCCCTGGTGAACTGCATCACCGGCGCGGAGGGCGAATGCAGCACCAGCAACAGCGGCGGTGGCAACAGTGCGCCGCAGATCGCGCAGTTCTTCCTCGCCGAGTTCGGGCCGGGCGCCACGCTCTTCGCCCACCAGGTGCAGTACGACTGTTTCGCCGGGACCTTCAACGTTTCCGATGGCGGCAACTGCTGCCTGCTGGAAACGGGCACGCCGCCCAACCCCATCTATGCGGGCAACGCCACCTACGACTTCATCCCCTGGACCGATTCGCTCCTGTGCGATGGTCCCATCACCATCGACCTCTCCTTCTACCCCGTGCTCTTCCAGCCGCCCACCTACCCGGGCTATGTGTGGAGCGACGGCACCACCGGCCCCATCATCACCATCACGGAACCGGGCACCTACTCGTTCATCGTGGGCGACTACTGCCACTACGAGGACGGCAACTGGCTCACCGACACCGTGGTCGTCCTCCCCTGCTGCTCCATCGGCGGGGTCGACACAGCGAGCACGGCCATCAGCTGCAACGGTGCCAGTGACGGGTCCATCACCGTGACCCCGCTCGCTGCAGGACCCTTCACCTACACCTGGAGCACGGTGCCACCACAGTCCACGCCCGGCGTGAGCGGGCTTGCTGCGGGCACCTACGATGTCATCATCGATGATGGGCTGGGCTGCGACACCACGCTCACCTTCACCCTGGTCGATCCGCCTGCCGTGGAGCTGGACCTGGAGGGCGACACGCTGCTGTGCGCGGGGGATGACGTGACCGTGACGGCCCTCGCCCAGGGAGGCAACGGCGCCCTGTCCCTCGTGTGGAGCCCGGAGGGAAGCGGCGACAGTTACACCTTCAGCCCGGCGACCAACACCACGCTCACCGTCACGGCCACGGATGCCAGTGGCTGCGAGGTCCAGGAGAGCATCGTGATCGCTGTGTCGCCCATCCCGCAGGCCCTGTTCAACCTCAGCGCCGACACCGCCTGCCTGGGCCAGGTGATCACACTGTCCTCCACCTCCACCAACGCCGATTCGCTGCTTTGGGAAGTGGCCTCCGGTGGCACCTTCAACACCTCCACCATCAGCCTCACCTTTCCCGATCCGGGTGACCAGACCGTGACCCTCACCGCCTTCAGCAATGGTGGTTGCAGCTCCGCTCCCGTGGATGCCACCATCGTGGTGATCGACTGCTGCACCTTGGAGGAACTCAGCGCGAGCAGCACACCCATCAGCTGTGCAGGTGCTGCGGACGGTGCCATCAGCGTGCTGGCCGTGGGTGCGGGACCCTTCACCTACACCTGGGATACGGATCCGCCACAGGCCACCGCTTCCGTCGCGGACCTTGGTCCTGGCACCTACACGGTGGTGGTGGCCGACACCAGCGGTTGCGACAGCACGCTGAGCATCACGCTCACAGAGCCGGCGCCGTTGGTGCTGGACGTGCAGGGCAACACACCGTTGTGCAGCGGGGCGGAGGTCACCATCACTGCGGTAGCGTCGGGAGGCACTGGTACGGTGCAACTGGACTGGTCGCCCGTGGGCAGTGGCACCAGCCACACCTTCACCCCCGCAGCGACCACCACCATCGACGTCACCGCCACCGATGCCAATGGCTGCAGCGCCACGGATGCCCTCACCATCGACGTGCTGCCCCTGCCCACGGCCGGCTTCACCACCAGCGCGGACACCCTCTGCGCCGGTAGCCCGGTCACCTTTACGGCCACCGCCGCTGCGGACTCCCTGAGCTGGGACCTCGGCAGCGCTGGCATCACCGATGCCACCGCTCCGGTGGCCACCTACTTCGATCCCGGTGTGGAGCTGATCACCCTCACGGCCTTCAACGCCGCGGGGTGCAGCAGCCTGCCTGCGGTGGACAGCTTGCGCGTGGCGCCCCTGGTCCTGCTGAGCCTCGTGGGCGAACAGCCCACCTGTGACCGCAGCATCACCGTGGACCTGCTGGCCCTCGGTGCGGACGCCTGTGGCCTCTGGCTGAACGGCGTTCCCGTGGCCAGCTCGTGCATCGGTACGCTGACCCTGCCGGTGAGCGGCACCGGCAACTATACCCTTTCCCTCGCCGGAAGCAACTTCGCAGGATGCGCGGACACGCTCACCACCACAGTGGCCGTGGAGGATGGTGCGGGGCTCTTCGTGCCCAACGTCTTCACGCCGGACAACAACGGCATCAACGACACGTTCGGAATTCCCTGGGTGGCACCCGGGCCGGGCTTTGTGATGCGGATCTTCAACCGCTGGGGACAGGAGATCCACACCAGCACCGACCCCACGGTGGAATGGGACGGCACGGCGAGCGGCACGCTCGTTCCTGATGGGGTGTACGCGGACCTGATCAGCGCGGATGTCCCTTGTACTCCCGGGAGGTTGCGCCAATTACGCGGGCACGTGACGCTGCTGCGCTGACAGGACCGTTCATTTCGCGATCAAGCCCGGGGTGATAGCGTGCCCTTTATCCGCATCACATCTCCGAACGGGTCGTTCTGAAAAAATGCGGTGCATCACCAGCCCGGTCCTTCGTGCGAAATGGGATCAGCGCGCCACCACCATGCGAATGCGTTCTCCGGCAATACGCAACACGTAGGTACCCGGGGCCCAGGACCGTAGGTCGATGGAGCCCTGTGGGTCCACGATCCCGCTCCAAACGGTGCGTCCCTGCAGGTCCACCACACTGGCCTTCTGCGCTGAAGGGCCTTGCAGGTATACGATATCCGCGGTCGGTGTGGGCCACACGCGCCACGCTCCGTCAGCGATCGTCGTGGCCATGCCTGTGCAGATGTCCACGAGCACCTCGGCCGTGTAGGGCGTGCTCTCGCCGTTGGTGTTGGTGGCCACAAGGGTCACGGCATAAGTGCCGGGCACCGTGTAGGTGACCACGGGTGCAGGGTCCGTGCTGGTGGCCGGTTCGCCGCCCGGGAAGGACCAGCTCCATGCCGTGGGGCCGAAGAGCGAGGCATCGGCGAAGGGGATGGACTGGCCCGCACAGTAGCCGGCAGGAGGCGCGAAGAAGGCCTGTGGCGGCTCCTCGGTGGTGGGCAGGCCGGGCAGCAGGCAATCCAACGCACCGTACACCAGGCCGTGGTCCTTGAGGCCGGTGGGG
>JBEICT010000027.1:0-19253 GCA_040383865.1 Flavobacteriales bacterium
GCCATCCCCTGGACGACCACCGGCTGGAGATCAAGTACCTGTGCAACAACACCTTGCACGACCTGAAGGAACTCGACAAGCTCTCCGGCCGCGACCTCACGTTCGCAGGCATCGTCACCAAGGCCGAGCATCGGATCGCCAAGAGCGGCAAACCCTTCGGCAGCCTGTCCATGGAGGACCATAACGGGACGCACGAGTTCATGTTCTTCAGCGAGGACTACATGAAGTTCAAACTCTACCTGCAGACCGGAGCGCTCCTGCTGGTGAAGGGACGAGCCGCCGCCCGCACCTGGGGCCGCGACGAAGGGCAGATGGAATTGAAGATCAACAGCATCGACCTTCTTGGGGATGCCCGGGACAAGTACATCACCAAACTGAACCTGCGCCTTGAGGCTGAGCGGATCAATGACAGCTTGGCCCGCGAACTTGGACAGCTACTGAAAGCCTCGCCAGGCAAATGCCGGGTGAACTTCCAGATCGTGAGCCCGGTGGAGAACATGGCGATAGAGGCGCCCAGCAAGGGTTTGAGCGTGGCCGTCAGCGAGGAGCTGATGCGCTCGCTCGACGCCCTTGCCGATGTGTCCTACACCCTGAACTGACACAACGTCAGGATAGTTTCCATGGCAAGGAACTTGCCTCTGGGGGATACCTTTGCACCCCGGAACGTGAAGAACCTCCACCGATCGGCGTTGACCTGTCGGGTTGGAAATTCCAACTTGCGGCCCGGAATCAATTGAACAGTAACCCAGCAAGGGCGACGAACCAAACGCCCACCAACCAACATGGCACTCGAATTCACTGACAGCAACTTCGAAGAACTCGTTCTGAAGAGCGACAAACCCGTACTCGTGGACTTTTGGGCCGAATGGTGCGGACCCTGCCGCATGGTAGGTCCCGTGGTGGAGGAACTCGCCAAGGAATACGATGGCAAGGCCGTGGTGGGTAAGCTGAACGTGGACCACAATGCCCAGATCAGCATGAAATACGGTATCCGCAGCATCCCCACGCTGTTGGTGTTCAAGAACGGCGAGATCGTGGACCGCGCTGTAGGCGCCATGCCCAAGAGCGAACTGGCCAAGAAGCTGGACGGCCAACTGGCCTGATCGACAGCACGCACGAGCAGAAAGCCCGGAGCGATCCGGGCTTTCCTTTTTTGAGGCATCGCCATACCCGCGCGGATCCTCCCGACATTTGTACGGAATGCCGATCGAGCAGAAACAGATACAGGCCCTGAGCGCCTTGGAGTTCAAGGCCCGTCAGGTGGTGGAGGGATTCCTGGCCGGTCTGCACAAGAGCCCGTTCCACGGGTTCAGTGTGGAGTTCGCGGAGCACCGGGCCTACAACCCCGGCGAAAGCACACGCCACATCGACTGGAAGCTCTACGCCCGCACCGACAAGCTGTTCATCAAGCGCTACGAGGAGGAAACGAACCTCCGCTGCGAACTGGTGGTGGACACGTCGAGCTCGATGTACTACCCCGCCTCCGCCAAGGCTTCTGCGGGCGCGGCCCAGGACCGCGCCACCGAGTTCAATAAGATGGAGTTCGCCGTTCACGCCGCGGCGGCCTTCATCCAGCTCCTGCGCAAACAGCGCGATGCCGTAGGCCTGACCGTATTCAGTGACCGCGTCACCGTGGCCGAGGCCGCCCGCAGCAATGCCGTCCACCTGCGCCATCTGACCCAGCAATTGGAAGGTCTGCTGGCCGCCGATGCCCCGGCACGGGGCAAAGGCACCAGCGTGGTGGAGGCCTTGCATGATATTGCCCGCCGGGCACATCGCCGCAGCCTGGTGGTCGTGCTCAGCGACATGTTCGACAGCGCCGACCGGGAGAATGAAGTGTTCGATGCCTTGCAGCACCTGCGCTTCAACAAGCACGACATCATCCTGTTCCATGTGGTGGACCGGCGGCACGAACTGGAACTTGACCTTCAGGACCGGCCATACACCTTCGTGGACGTGGAGACCGGACAGGAAGTGAAGGCACACCCCAGCGAAGTACGCGAGGCCTACAAGACCGCCGTGGCGGAACGCTGGCACCGCCTGAAGCTCAAGTGCGGCCAGTACCGGATCGACCTGGTGGAGGCCGACATCAACGCCGGGTTCGGACCGGTGCTGTTGGAGTTCCTGACCAAGCGGGCACGGATGTACTGAACCGTGGAGCGGTGGTCGGGCCTGTCGGGCTACGACCGATCTTTGCGCCCGTTCGTGAACAGTCCGCGGACCGTTGCGGTTTCTCGAACACCATCCCTCGACCAAAACACCGAACAGGCCACGCGCCTGAGCCATGGCATCCCTCGAACACATCGGCGAACACGCCTGGGCCGGCACTCTGGGCCACCTCTTTACCTCCCTCTCCCTCACTGGGGCCCTGCTGGCACTGGTGGCCTACTTCATCGCCACACAGCGCAACGATGGCAGCTGGGCCTCCCTGGGCCGACTGGCCTTCAGGCTGCACACCGCTGCTGTGCTGGGCATCGTGGTGCTGCTGTTCATCATGCTGTTCAACCACTGGTTCGAGTTCGACTACGTGTGGAAGCACAGCAACCGCGCCATGCCGATGAAGTACATCCTGTCCTGCTTCTGGGAAGGGCAGGAAGGCTCGTTCCTGTTGTGGACCTTCTGGCATGTGGTGATCGGCAACATCCTGATCGCCCGCGCGAAGAGCTGGGAGGCACCGGTGATGACCGTGTTCGCCACGGTGCAGGTGTTCCTCGCGGTGATGATCCTGGGCCTGTACATCGGTGATGTGCGCATTGGCAGCAGTCCGTTCCTGTTGATCCGGGAAGTGAGCGACAACATCGGTCTGCCATGGACAGCGTTGCCTGACTACCTCACCCGCATCCCCGAGTTCGCCGACGGTCGCGGCCTGAACCCGTTGCTCCAGAACTATTGGATGGTGATCCACCCGCCCACCCTGTTCCTGGGCTTTGCGGCCACTCTGGTGCCCTTCGCGTTCGCCATTGCAGGGCTGTGGACCGACCGTAAGCGCGAATGGATGGAGCCTGCCCTGCCGTGGACCTTCTTCGGGGTGATGGTACTGGGCACGGGCATCCTGATGGGTGGCGCCTGGGCCTATGAGGCTTCGAGCTTCGGTGGATTCTGGGCCTGGGACCCGGTGGAGAACGCATCGCTGGTGCCATGGCTCACGCTCGTTGGCGCCGGTCACCTCATGCTCGTGAACAAACGCAAGGAGACCTCGCTCTTCAGCACGCTCCTGCTCACCTTGGTCACGTTCATCCTGGTACTGTACTCCACCTTCCTGACACGCAGTGGTGTGCTGGGCGATACCAGCGTGCACAGCTTCACCGGCGATGGTATGCTGCCGGGCCTGGTCCTCTTCCTGCTCTTCTTCATCAGCCTCAGCGTGCTGTTGTTGATACCGGACAATGGGCAGCGTCGGTTCTATGGGCTGATCTCCCTGGCCCTGCTGGCCATCGGGGTGCTCCTTGAAATGCAGGTGGCGGCCATCATCCTGTTCGGCGCCATTTCGCTGGGCATGCTCCTGAAGGCCTACCTGCGTGGCTACAACAGCAGCGGTCCGGAGGAGGCGCTCTGGTCACGGGAGTTCTGGCTCTTCATCGGTTCGTTGGTGCTGTTGATCAGCGCCGTACAGATCACCTTCAGCACGAGCATTCCGGTCATCAACCTGCTGTTGGAGCCCTTCGGGAACCTGTTCACGAAGCTGGCCGAACAGACCGGAAGCACCTTCTTCAGTGGCCTGGCCGAGGCCCGGTTCGCGCCCCCGGGCGATGCGATCCAGCACTACAATAAGTGGCAGCTGCCCTTTGCGTTCATCACGGCCATGCTGGTCTCCTTCACCCAATACCTGCGCTGGAAGGACAGCGACATGAAGAAGTTCAGGCAACAGATCCTGATCTCGTTGATCGTCGCCGTGGTCATCACCGCACTGGCCGTTTGGGCCCTGGACTACAAACTGGCCGAGCTGCACTGGGGCGCCCTGCTCTTCGCCACGGTGTTCGCTGCGGTGGCCAATGCCGCCTACATCCGGGTGGTGCTGAAAGGAAGCCTGAAGAACGCCGGTCCCTCGGTGGCACACGTGGGCTTCGCCTTGGTGCTGCTCGGTGCACTGGTGAGCACCAGCCGCCAGAACGAGGTGAGCCGGAACACCCGCAACATGGACCTGCGCTTCCTGAACGAAGCCTTCAACAATAATGCGGACATCCTGCTCTACAAAGGGGACACCGTGCTGATGGGCGACCACTACGTTCATTATCGACAGAAGCGCCAGGACGGTCCGAACCTGGTGTACGACATGGACTACTTCTCTGTGGCCCCGCGGGACTACCGCACAGGCGACACGGTCCGAGTGGGCGACATGCTCTTCCGCGCTCGCAACGATCACCGCGCCACCGAATTCTTCCTGCAGGACCAGCCCGCGCACTGGGATGCGCTCGAAGGATACAGCCTGCGCGCGCTCTGGCACGCGACGGAGTGGAGCCCATCACTTCCCGGTGAGCGTTCCTTCGCCTTGGCACCGTTCGTGCAGATCAACCCGCGTTTCGGCAATGTGGCCGAACCCAGCACACGACACTGGTTGCAGCGCGACCTGTACACCCATGTGCGCTACGCCGACCTGGCGATGGCCAGCGACACCGCGGACGACGCCTGGATGCCGGACCGGCTATACGAAAAGCAGGAAGGCGATACCATCATCACCCCCACCGCCATCGTGATCATCGACAGCGTGTATATGGTGCGCGACAGCGTTACCTTGAAAATGCTCGGCGACAAGTTCCAGGTGTATGCCGCGAAATTGCGCGTGAGGGACCTTTACCAGCGCGACCGTTGGTTCGACGCACGTCCGATGGTGATCTATGGCAACGGCGAGGTGGTGGCCGGCAAGGCCGCCGAGATCGCCCCCCTTCGGATCAAGTACGGGCTGGCGAGCGTGGACCTGGCCAACGCCCCGACCGTTGATGGCGGCAGGCCCGCAGGACCTGTCAAAGTGGGCATGAACGTGGCCGAGGCCGAGTTCGTGGTGATGCAGGCCATCGTTTTCCCGGGCATCAACATCCTCTGGATCGGCTGTGTGCTGCTGGCTTTGGGCACCGGCATGGCCGTGTGGCAGCGCATCCGGAAAAAGCCCGCACAAAACGCATAAGCAGGTGCATCGATCGGCGCAGCCCCGGAAACAGACAGACCTTCGTGCCATGACCTCCAACCCTCGCATCCTGCTCGTAGGCACCGGCCGCATGGCCTATCAGCTCGGTCACTCCCTGTTGCAGCACAAGGCGGACCTGGTGGGCGTGGCCGGGCGGAACCTCAAGGCCCTGAATGAGCTTGCGCTCTTCCTGGACCGCCGCGCCTACGGACTGCACGAACCGCTGCCCAAGGTCGACCTGATCCTTCTTGCGGTGAGCGACGATGCCATAGCGGAAGTGGCCGCCGCATTGCCCGCTGCGGATGCAGTGGTGGCGCACACTGCAGGCGCCAAGGACATGGACGTGCTGGCCCCACACGCCCACCGTGGGGTCCTTTGGCCCATCCAGAGCCTGAGCCATGGCGCACCGGTGGATATGCGCGAGGTGCCGCTCGTGGTGGACGGAAACGACGAAAAGGCCCTCGGCATGTTGGACGAACTGGCGCGCCGACTGAGCGACAGCGTGCTGCAACTGCCCCATGGACGCAGGCAGCACATCCACCTGGCCGCTGTGCTGGCGAGCAATTTCCCGGTCTTCCTGCTCGGAGAGGCGCGCCGCCTGCTGCGCGAACAGCAACTACCGCCCGATCTGTTGATGCCCCTTTGGCGCATGACCGCGAGCAAGGCCGCGGCCATCGGCCCGGCAGAGGCCCTCACCGGGCCGGCACGTCGTGGTGACCTGGAGACCATCCAAAAGCACCTTGATCTGTTGACACCCGAGCCCGAACTTCGTCGCGCATACGAGCTGCTGAGCGAAATGATCCTCCACGCCCACGGCCACCGTGAGCCTTCCGGCAAATGACCGACAAGACCTACAAGGAAAAGCTCGCAGCGCTGGACACCTTCCTGTTCGACGTGGACGGGGTCTTCACGGACAACCGTGTCCTGCTCTACCCAGGCATCGATCCGGTGCGGACTTTCTACACACGCGATGCCTATGCGGTGCAGCATGCCGTGAAGGAAGGCCTGCGGATCATCATCATCACTGGAGGACGGTCGCAGGGCGTGCTGGACAGCTTCAACCGGCTCGGTGTGACCGAGGTGTACATGGCCACCGCGAACAAGCTGGAACTGTTCGATCGGTTGGTAAGCGATGGATTGGAACCTTCCACCACCTCCTACATGGGCGACGACATCCCTGATATGCGGGTGATGCAGCGTGTGGCCTTCCCGTGCTGCCCGGCCGATGCCGCCGAGGAGATCAAGGGCATCAGCGCCTTCGTGAGCCGCTACGCAGGCGGGGCCGGCTGCGTGCGCGACCTGCTTGAACAGGTGCTGAAGGTGAAGGGCAAGTGGATGACCGATGGCGCTCATACCTGGTGACCCATGCTGGCCTTCCTTCGCCTCACCCGTCCGGTCAACCTGCTGATCATCGCCATCACCATGGCGCTCATGCGCTACGGGGTGATCGTCGGCATCATGGAACGCGGGGTCGCCAAGTTCCTGGCGGAGGTGGACACACCGGTGGAACGCTCGGAACTAGTACTACCCAATGCCTTCGGCCCGCAGCTACCCTTGTACCTGTTCATCCTGTTGGTGCTGAGCACCCTGCTCATCGCCGCAGGCGGCAACGTGATCAACGACTACTTCGATACCCGCATAGACCGCGTGAACAAGCCGGATGATGTGATCGTGGGACGCAGCGTGAAGCGCAGGGTGGCCATGACCGGGCACCTCACCCTCAGCGGCCTGGGCCTGCTGATCGGTGTGTTCGTGGCGTGGCGTGCAGGCATGCCCCAATGGGCCCTCATCCCGGCCTTCAGCATTGGCGCTCTCTGGACCTACAGCACCACCTTCAAGCGCCAACTGATCATCGGCAATGGACTGGTGGCCACGCTCACTGCGCTGGTGCCCCTTACCGTTGGCCTGTACGAACTGCCCCTGCTGAAACGCGCCTTCGCAATGCCACAAGTGGTAGCCCTGCCAGATGGCACGCAGTACGAAATGGAGCCGGTTCTTCCCGAGTTCTGGTACTGGATATTGGGCTATGCGGCCTTCGCGTTCATGAGCACACTGGTGCGCGAACTGCAGAAGGACATGGCCGACGTGAAGGGCGACGAAGCGGATGGCTGTCGCACCATCCCCATCGTTTGGGGCATGCGCTGGGCGAAGGGGATCGCCCTCTTCCACATCGGCGTGATCATCATCGGGCTCTTGCTGGTGCGCGCCTGGTTGCCGGACCATGGCCTGACCTACTGGTATATCGGTATCGGCATCATCGGGCCATTGCTGCTCTCTGCGGGCTTCACGTACATCGCACGTTCGCGCAAGGAGCATGTGACAGCGGGCAATATCATGAAGCTCGCCATGCTGATGGCCATCGGATACACCCTCATCATTCCCTCGTTGCCATGAGCAAGCCGCCCTTGTTCCCGTGGCGGCTGGTCCTTGCGTCAGCATCGCCACGTCGTCGACAACTGCTTCAGGGGCTCGACCTTCCGGTGGAGATCACCAGCGTGGATGTGGACGAGACCCCGCCTGATGGCGTACCCGACGACCAGGTGGCCGAGCTGATCGCCGTGCGCAAGGCCGATGCGTGGACCGGCACCCTGCTAGCGGACCAGGTGCTCATCACGGCGGATACCACGGTCGTGCTCGAAGGACATCTGTTGAACAAACCTGAGAACGCGGCCGATGCACGCCGGATGTTGGGACTGCTCTCGGGCAACACCCACCGAGTGGTCACCGGGGTGTGCATGCGCTCTCCCCTACACCGCACCCAGTTCGCCGATGTGGCCCATGTGCGGTTCGCCACTTTGAGCGAGGCCGAGATCGCCTACTACGTGGAACGTTACGCTCCCATGGACAAGGCCGGCGCCTATGGCGTACAGGACTGGATCGGCTATGTGGGCGTGGAACGGATCGAAGGGAGCTTCTACACGGTGATGGGGCTGCCCATGCACCGCATCCATGCAGCTCTGCGCAACTGGCCCCTGCCTGCCTGAACCTTCCCGTTACGCCCGATCAGCGCAACAAGGTGATGGTGCCGCTCAGGTCGTAGCGCTTACCGTCGAAACCGTTCGCCTTCAACACGTAGAAGTAAGTGCCTTCCGGTACGTTCTCCCCTGCCGGGCTGCGGCCATCCCACTCCTGGCCCACCCGATCAATGCGACCCACCAACTGGCCCCAACGGTTCATGATCTCCATGTCCACCGAGGAAAGGCCCACGTAGATCAAGCCGAACTGGTCGTTGTGCCCATCGCCGTTGGGCGTGAACACGTTCGGCACCGTCAGCTCACTGGCCTCAACAGGCTCGCCGAGCACCGTAATGGTGGTCTGCGTAGTGACCGAACACCCGGAGGCGCTCACGGTGAGCACCACTTGATACACACCGGGTTCCAAGTACGTATGTGAGGGCGATGTGCCACCGCTACCTTGTCCATCGCCAAAGGTCCAAGCATGATCAACACCTGCTGGCGTGCTCTGGCTCTGGAACGAAACAGGAAGCGGTGCGGTGCCACTAGTGACCGAACTGGTGAACGCGGCATCCACATCCACGGCCGTGACCACTACCTCGGCCTCATCGGTGCCGCAACCATTGTCCACTGTTACGCTGTAGGTCGCGGCAGTGCTTACCGTGATGGAGGCCGTGGTGGCCCCGGTGCTCCACAGGTAGGAAGGACCGCCGCTGGCCGTGAGCACCGTACTCTCCCCGGGGCAAATGGTGGTGTTCCCCGTAATGCCTGCCACAGGCCCCGGCAACAACGTCACGTTCACCGAGGCATTGGCCGTTCCACAGGCATTGGTGCCGACCACGGAATACGTGCCGGGCTGTGTGACCACGATGGATTCCGTGGTGGCCAGGGTGCTCCAGACATAGCTGTCCGCACCCGTAGCGGTAAGTTGCGTGCTTCCACCGGCACAAATGGCCGGATCACCACTGATCGCCACCGTAGGGCCGGGCGAAGCGGTCACCTCCACCGAGGCCGTGGCACTTCCACAGGCACCCGTGCCGACGACGGAATAGTTGCCCGGCTGTGTGATGGTGATGCTCGTCGTGGTCTGCTGTGTGCTCCACACATAGCTATCCGCACCGCTCGCGGACAACACGAGGTCCTGCCCTGGGCAAATGGACAACGGACCATCGGCCGAAATGGAGACCACGGGAGCATTGCCCGTGGGCAAGGTGATCGACGCACAGACGGGATCGGCGCACGGGCCCTGGCCGCACACCTGCAACACCACATCGCCCACGTCCGTGGGCCCGGGTGTGTAGGTGGTGGTGGCAGAACCGGGATCACTGAAGGTGCCCGATCCGCCGCTCCACTGCAATTGCGCAAGATCGCCCTGGGTAACGGCGGCCAGCGTTACGGTCCCACCATCACACAGACTGCCGGCCAGTTGCTGCACCTCCACCGACAAGGGGATCACTGGTGCCTGGCATCCGGTGTTCACATAAGTGGCCACTGGCAGCCCTGGCCAGGAGAACTCGGCCGTGGCGCCATCGTTGATCGCCGAAGAGCCTCCGTAGAGGCCGTTGACGTTCACGAGCAGCTGCCTGTCGTAGGTGGCCGAATCGGAACAGCTGCTGGGCAGGTAGGTGAGGATCAACGTGCGCAGCGACTCACCACCGGTGGGTCCCGGAACCTCCGTGTTGCCGTTGTTCTGGTTGGCGAAATGGCCGGCCGTGTTCCCGGCATCCTGACAGACGAGGTAAAGCGTATCCCCCAGATTGGCGATCGAATTGGCCGCCGTGCACATGGCTGAACTGGTCACCATGAGCACAGGGCTTCCAGGGGGAATGATCCCTTGAGGTGGTTCCAACAACCAGCCGCAGCTTTCGATCGTGGCGTTCAGTGCAGCGGTGACCTGCGCGGTGGTGGCGTTCTGTGCCAATCCCCGCCAGCTGTTGTTCGGCCAATCGGCCTCAATATCCGTGATCGCCGTGGATTGTGGTCCCGTACGGAACCGCACCATCTCGTTCTGTCCTTCCGAACTACCGGGGCAGAGGTCCGAGGGGTTGCAGGCGTCCACCAGAATGCTCTCGATCTCCAAGCACTTGGTCGGGACCTGGGCCCAGGTCTGGATCGCGAACAGGAAGGATGCCAGAAGAACGATGCGGTGCAGATACATGGGGGCGGCCGAATGGAGCGCAAAGATCGGTTCTCTTGAGCCTCAGTAAGTCACCTTAATGTGAAGTCCCAGGCCGAAGGGCCACTGACCGCATCCAAGACCCGCGGGAACGCCACTCCCTAACTTCGCCGGCACAACCCTCGACCCAAGAGCCATGAAACGCTTCACACTTCTCACAGCGACACTGGTCAATGGCCTTCTCTGTGTGGCCCAATGGCAGTTCAACCCGCAGATCGGGCTCACCTTCCAGAACCTGACGGATGCACCCGAGAACGCCGAGTACAAGGCGAAGGCGGGATGGATCCTGGGCATGGATGCACGGGTGGGCGAGACCTTCTACCTGCAACCCGGCCTTTTCTTCGCCCGGAACGCCACCACGATCACGACCGAAGTGCCCTCCGCAGACCCGAACAACCCGGGCACGATCACGACCACCTCCATCGAGGATGATATCGTAAGGAGCTTTGCCAAGCTCCGCCTGATGGGCGGCTGGAAGCTGATCAATGGCGATGCGTTCAAGCTGCGCCTCGCCGTTGGCCCCAGCTACGACTTCCTGTTGAGCGTGGACGACAAGGACAACAAGTTGGACTTTGAGGAGGCCGACTTCACCAGCGGCTCGTTCAACCTGGATGCCGCAGTAGGCATGGACATCGCCTTCTTCACCGTGGAACCCGGTGTCTCCTTCGGCCTGAGCCAGGTGTACTCGGACAACATCCGCACGCAGGAGATCGATTCCAAGTACCTCACGTTCAGCCTTACCGTGGGTCTGGTCTTCGGCTCGGGCAGGTAATCCCTACACCCTTACCAAGTAACGGCCCGGTCCTCGCGATCGGGCCGTTCCCATTTCAGTTGGCCAGGCTGCTCTCGCCCCAGAAGAAGCAACGCGCCGGGTCATCGAGGCCGGTCCTCGCAGGTTCGCGGTATTCGGCACGTACGGTGCGGCCCTGTTCATCCAGCCCGGCAGCGTCCTGTTCCAGCGCATTGTGGAAACCGAGCAGCATGCTGAACACAACGCTGCGCAACGGGCCTTGTACCAGTTCGATCATAGGCTTTTCGAACGTTCCCAATAGGCGTCCATTTCGGCCAGTGTCATCTCCCCCAGCTTCCGGCCATCCTTGCGGCTTTCCTGCTCCAGATACTGGAACCGGCGGATGAACTTCCGGTTGGTACGCTCCAGGGCCTCGTCGGGGTCGATCCCCAGGAAGCGGGCGTAATTCACCATGCTGAAGAGCACATCGCCCAGCTCATCGGCCTGCTTGTCCGTGCCGGCATCCACTTCGCGCTTCAGCTCGCCGAGCTCCTCGTGCACCTTCTCCCACACTTGCTCCTTGTTGTCCCAATCGAAGCCCACGCCGCGCGCCTTGTCCTGCACCCTGATGGCCTTCACCATGGAGGGCAATCCCCGGGGAACCCCTTCCAGCACGCTCTTCTCCGTGGCCCCGCTCTTCGCCTTCTCGGCCAGCTTGATCTTCTCCCAGTTCGCCTTCACCTCCTGCTCATCCTTCACCTTCACATCGCCATAGATATGCGGGTGGCGGTGGATGAGCTTGTCACAGATGCCATGGAGCACATCGGTGATGTCGAACGCGCCCTGCTCACTGCCGATCTTGGCGTAGAACACCATGTGCAGGATCAGGTCGCCCAGTTCCTTCTTCACCTCCTGCAGGTCGTTCTCCAGAATGGCATCGCCCAGCTCGTAGGTCTCCTCAATGGTCAGGGGCCTCAGGGTCTCCATGGTCTGTTTCATGTCCCAAGGACATTGGGCACGCAGCTCGTCCATGATGGTGAGCAGCCGAAGGAAAGCAACAGCGCGGGGATCCATGGCGCGAAGATCGGTGGTGTGCTCCGCTTGCCGACCGCGACCGCCACCATCGATCATATCCCTTGTTCGATCCAGCACGGAAAAGACCTTGGGCATGAACTGCTTTTAACTTGGCCACGCCCCATGGAACAGCCGATCCTATTGACGAACACCCGCGCCGACCTGCTCGCGATCTACCATCGGCGGGATGCGCTCAGCCCGTGGCGCCACCCAGCCGTTCGGTGGTATTGGAAAGTGCTCGGTGGTTCCCTCGTTGTGGCAGTGGTACTGACCCTTATCTCGTTCCTGTTCTTTTCAGCCGCTTGGCTGATCGTACTGGCCACCATTCTGCTCCTGGGCACTTCGGCCCTGCTGATCCACTCCATCATACCGGTCCTGAAGGCCAGGTCCATCGTGACGCGTTGGGCCACCATGGCCGAAAAGGCCGGTCCGGGCAAGCTCTGGCTGAACGACGATGGGTACGTGCTGCACTTCGATGGCACCGAGCTCCGTGTGCGGTGGGGCGCCGTGCAGCGGGTGGCCATCCACGACGACCACCTGACCATCACCACCAACGAGGAACGGGTATTCACGCGCAGCAGCATGCGACCCGAAGAGTACGAACGGCTCTGCTCGGTGCTGCGCAACAAGGTGGCCGTGCAGGAAGCCTGAGCGCGAGGTCGATGAGGGGATGGCAGGTCCATAAGACCTGCGCACGCAGCCCCTACATTCGCGGCATGAACCCGCCCGTGATCCTCTTCTTCGGTCGAAACCCGGCCATGATGTCCATTGTGGACCTGCAACTGAAGGCGGCTGGGATCGTGGCGAACGGCTACATGGATGAAGATGCACTGGTAAAGGCCATGGATGCGAGCCCGGTACACATGCTGGTGATCGGTGGCGGCGTGGAGGAAGCACCCCGTGCGCGGCTTAAAGCGATCTGTGAAGCGCGTGGGACCCTGGTGCTGGAGCACAGCGGCGGACCACAGCACCTGCCCGGCAACATCAAGGAAGCCATCGGGTGAACCGAAAGCGCCTTTCATACTTCGCGCAACAAGGCCCCGTTATCTTAGCCGACCTTCGGCATGCATAGGCTTTTACTGACCTTATTCGTCCAGCTGGCCATAACGGCCACTGCCCTTGCGCAGAGCACGGCCACGTTGCGGGGGCAGGTGCGCGACGAACAAGGCAACCCACTGCCGGGGGCCAGCATCTCCCTGACCTCCGAGAAGAAGGGAGCTGTTTGCGATGACCAGGGACGATTTGCCATTGAGGTTCCCGCCGGGCGTCCGGTACTTGTGCAGATCAGTTTCGTTGGCACACTGCCATACGAGGAGACCGTGCAACTGGAACCGGGCAGCGTGCGCGAGCTGAACGTGAAGCTGCGGTTCAAGACGCTCGGCATGGTGGATATTGAAGGCCAACGGAGGCGCACCGAGACCGGGGTGGAGAGCCTCGACCCACGCCGCACGCGGTTCTCCCCCACCCCCCAGGGCGGCGTGGAATCGCTGTTGTACGGCCAGATGGGCGTGACCATGCGCAACGAACTGAGCGCAGGCTACACCGTGCGGGGTGGCAACTACGACGAGAACCTCGTGTACGTGAACGACATGGAGGTGTACCGCCCCTTCCTGGTGCGCAGCGGCCAGCAGGAAGGCCTGAGCTTCCCGAACCCCGACATGATCGAGCGCATCGAATTCAGCGCCGGTGGTTTCGAGGCCCGCTATGGCGACAAGATGAGCAGCGTGCTCGACATCCGGTACAAGCGCCCCAAGGAGTTCGCCGGCAGCGCCATGGTAAGCCTGCTCGGTGCCGCATTCCACCTGGAAAGTCCCATGCTCAACAAGCGGCTGCGCCAGGTCACCGGTTTCCGCTACCGCACCAACCAGTTCATCCTGCAAGGCCAGGACGTGCAGGGCGAATACCGCCCCTCATACACCGACCTGCAGACCTATTGGACCTACGACCTCACCGACCGCACGGAGCTGAGCTTCCTCGGCCTGTACTCCAGCAACATCTACCGCGTGGTGCCCCAGAACCGCGAGACCGAGTTCGGGCCCTTCAACATGCCGCTACAGTTCACCGTGTACTTCGATGGCCAGGAGCGAACCGCTTTCCAGACCTGGACCGGCGCCATCGGCCTGAACCACCAGGCGCGCAAGGACCTGCTGCTGAAGTTCATGGCCAGCGCCTACAGCACCCATGAGACCGAGCGCTTCACCGTGCAGGGGCAGTATTTCCTGGACGAACTGGACCGCGACCTGAGCAGCGACACCTTCGGCGAGGCCATCCGCAACCTGGGCGTGGGCACCTACCTGGACCATGCACGCAACACGCTCGATGCCCGCGTGGTCACCTTCGCCCACAAAGGCTTCCTCGAGCGCGACAACCGCTTTCTGCAGTGGGGCGCCGATGTGCGCACAGAGGTCATCAACGACCAGCTCTCCGAATGGACCCTGATCGACTCCGCGGACTACAGCATCCCCCTGAACCAGGGCGAGGACCTGCTGCTCAACCAGACCCTGAAGAGCCGCATCGACCTGCAGACCGTGCGCACCTCGGCCTATGTGCAGAACACTTGGCGCTGGGACAACGGGCAGGGCCGCTGGTGGTCGCTGGTGGCGGGATTACGCGGCCAGTATTGGTCGTACAACCAACAAACGGTGGTCAGCCCCCGCGCCCGCCTGACCTACCACCCCGCGTGGAAGTCCGTGCAGGAGAACGGCGACACCGTGGACAACGACTTCAACTTCTGGGCGGCCACCGGCTACTACTACCAGCCCCCCTTCTACCGCGAAATGCGCCGCCTTGATGGCACCTTGAACCCCGACATCCGCGCCCAGCGCAGCATCCACTTCCTGCTGGGCATGGACCGCAAACTGACCATCTGGGACCGCCCCTTCAAGTTCACCACGGAGGCGTATTACAAGTACATGGACGACTTGATCCCCTACGAGGTGGACAATGTGCGGATCCGGTACTATGGCACCAACAACGCCAAAGGCTACGCCGTGGGCATGGACTTCAAGTTGGGCGGCCAGTTCATCGATGGTATTGATAGTTGGATGAGCCTGGGCGTGATGAGCGTACAGGAGAACCTGCTGGACGACTTCTACTACATGCGGTTCAACGCGGCCGGCGACACCATTCGTCCGGGCTACACTTTCGACCAGGTGGCCGTGGACAGTGCCCGCGTGGAACCGGGATGGATCCCCCGCCCCACCGACCAGCGCGTCACCTTCTCCATGTTCTTCCAGGACGAAATGGCCAGCAACCCCACCTACAAAGTACACCTGAACCTGGTGTTCGCCACGGGACTGCCCTTCGGACCGCCAAATGCCGAGCGGTATGCCGACACCCTGCGCACCAACGTGTACCACCGCGTCGATATCGGCTTCAGCAAACAACTGCTTGGGGCCAAGGGCCAGGAAAAGACCAACTTCCTGAAGAACATCCAGGACATGTGGGTGAGCATTGAGGTGTTCAACCTGCTCAACATCAACAACACCATCAACCACACCTGGGTCACGGACGTGAGCGGCAACCAGTACGCCATCCCCAACTACCTCACGCCACGGCGCTTCAACCTCAAGTTCATTGCGTGGTTCTGAGCGGCCGTTCACATTGACCGGCCCTGCCCAATGCCCTAATTTCGCCGGGCCCAGCGGCCACCGCACACCCATGATCACACGCACGGCGTTCCTCCTGCTTGCCCTGTTCACACTAACGGCCTGCTCCACGCACAAGTACGTGGCCGCGTCGCACCCCAACGGCAAGCCCGAAGTGGTGGTGTACATGAAGGGCAAGGGCGAAGAGGCCGTGAAGGTGATGGAGAAGGTCTACTACGCCAACGGCCAGCTTGAATACGTGGGCCACTTCCTGAACGGTGTGGAGCACGGCGAGTGGACCTATTACTACGAGAACGGCACCAAGAAATACACCGAGAACTGGCAGAACGGTGTGGAACACGGCGTGCACCTCGATTACGCACCTGACGGACAGGTATCGCGCGAGCTGCATTACGAGAACGGCAAACTGGTGAAGGAGGTGGACCGCACCCGCAAGTAGGTCCGCCATGTTGCGCCCGCCCCGTTGGGACCGCTACCCCGACCGCTTCACGATCATTGTCTCCCTTATCGCGCTGGTCCTGTTCGTGCTTGAACAGGTGAACGGGCGCTTCTGGCTGAACGACCTGCGCGTTTACTACGACGCGGCGCAGGCCATGCGCAGTGGCAGTACCGTGTATGGCGAAGCCTTCGGCCTCAGCTCCGGGTTCTACAAGTACGCGCCGGTGGTGGCGCTGCTCTTCACACCGTACACCCTCCTGCCCTTCGGCGCGGCGGCCGTGGTCCATTTCGTGCTCATGGTGGCCGCCTTCGTGGCCGCTGTCCGCCTGGCCGACCAGCACGTTCGCGATCATCTGCTCCCTGGGCTCGCGCCGGCCTATACCCCGCTGTTCGTCACCTTCCTGGTGGTGGTGGTACACCTGCACCGCGAACTGCATCTGGGCAACGTGAACGTGCTGCTGTTGTGCCTGCTCCTCTTCACGCTGCAACAACTGGTGCGCGGTAAGGCCTTGCTGGCCGGGGCCCTGTTCGGCCTCGCACTGCTGGTGAAACCCCACTTCATGGTGCTTGTGCCGCTGCTGTTGCTGCACGGCCAATGGCGCACCCTGCTCGCCACAGCCGCCACCGTGGCTCTGGGGCTGGTGCTGCCCGCCCTGTTCACGGGCTGGGGCGCCAACCTGCTGCTGCACCGAGAATGGCTGGACCAGATGGCGCGCCACAACGCCGCATTGATCTACTTGGGCGGCAGCGCCTACGAGAACGTGAACACCGTGTACTCGCTGCTGCACCGCACCGTGCTGGGCAGGCTGGGCGCATCGGGCACCAACACCGAGGCCCTGGTGATCCTCGCCTTCATCGCATTGGCCGTTGGTGCCTTGGTGCTGCGCGACCTGCGGAGATCGCCCACCGCCCCCCAACGCCACCGTGCCCTGGTGTTCCACTTCCTGCTCCTGCTGGCGCTGGTGCCCAGCCTCACGCTCACCGATTCGGAACACTTCATCCTGGCCCTGCCCTTGGTGCTCTTCGTGGCCTTGCAGCCAAGAACAGGGGCACCGCGCTGGCTGCTGGTCGCGGCCATTCCGGCGTACCTGATGTACGGTGGCAACTGGGAGGATGCGCACGGTCCGCTCAGCGAACGGATGATCCACTACGGCGTGCTGGGCGCGGGCAACCTGCTCATCATCGCCCTGGCCGTGGCCCTCTACCTTCGATCGGACATTTCCGCGCCACACGTGTCCAACCCCGCATGAGGACCCTCATCATTGCCCTGTTGCTTACCGCCACCGTTGCGAAGGCCCAACAGACCTACTTCCCGCCCGTCATCGGCAACAGCTGGGAGACCGTGGACCCCGCCGCCCTCGGCTGGTGTACCGACCAGCTGCCGGCGCTCAACGGCTTCCTGCAACAGAGCAACACCAAGGCCTTCATTGTACTGAAGGATGGCCGCATCGCCATCGAGCAATACTTCGGCACCTTCACGCAGGACAGCCTCTGGTACTGGGCCAGCGCGGGCAAGTGCCTCACCGCCTTCCTGGTGGGCAAGGCACAGGAAGAGGGTTTCCTCGATATCGACGAGCCCAGCAGCACCTACCTGGGCACCGGTTGGACCAGCTGCACGCCGGCGCAGGAACAAGCCATCACCATCCGCAACCAGCTCACCATGACCACCGGGCTCAACGATGCGGGCGAACTCGACTGCACCGAACCGGCATGCCTCACCTACCTCGCCGAGCCGGGCACGCGCTGGTCCTACCACAACGCGCCCTACACCCTGCTCGATGGCGTGATCACCGGTGCCACGGGGCAAACGCTGAACAGCTACCTCTTCAACAAACTGACCTTGACCACGGGACTCCAAGGCGCCTTCGTGCAGGCGGGCTCCAACAACGTGTTCTTCAGCAAGGCCAGGGCCATGGCGCGGTTCGGGCTCATGGCCATGGCACAGGGGCAGTGGAACGGCACACCCGTGATGGCCGATGCCACCTACTTCCAGGCCATGGTAAGCCCTTCACAAACATTGAACGAGGCCTACGGCTACCTCTGGTGGCTCAATGGGCAGGGCACCTTCATGCTGCCCGGTCCACAGTTCACCTTCAACGGCCCGCTGATGCCGAACGCCCCGCTCGATGCCTACAGCGCTTTGGGCAAGAACGGCCAGATCTGCAACGTATCGCCCGCCACGGGCCTGGTGGTGATCCGCATGGGGAACCTGCCCGATGGGCTCTTCGTCCCCAACGTGTACAACGATGAGATCTGGCAGCACCTGAACGCCGTGATCTGCCTGCCTACAGCGGTTGATGCCCCCCACCGCGCAAATGGCCTGGCCATCCACCCCAACCCGGCCACGGACCGGATCACGGTGAGCATGGCAGGCGCCATCCCCCAGCGCATCACGATATGGGGTGCCGATGGCCGCGAATGCCTTTCCGTGCAGCGGTCGGGCCAGGTGGATACCGCGCCCCTGCTACCGGGCACCTACATGGTGGAGGCCACCGGCGCGGATGGTGCCGTGGTGCGCAGCAAGCTCGTTGTTGCACGGTGAACGGGCTCGACCTGTTGAACTAGACCGGAACGAGACCGCGTACCGCAGGCATACCCTTGGTGCGATCGAGTATTATCCTGGCTCGAAAGGAACTCCATGGTAATGCCGGGCAGTGCGGCGTTGAGGCGCAGGGTCCCCTGCGGGAAACCTTGCGGAGGTGGGGTATCCACGCTTGGAACGCACCCTTGTAGGTGATGCCGTACTTGTCCAACAGGTGTTGCTTGGGCGTGCCTGTTTCCAGGTACTCCTCGATCACTTTGCGCTGGAACTCCTCGCTGTACCGGGATTCGAACTTGCCGTTCTTGTTGTGCTTGAACTTGCCTTCCATGGGTCGCTCTTTGGCGTAAACCCATTTCACGACGGGTCACCAAACCGCAATCAGCGTGGGCTTGCCACTGGTCCGGGGCATACGATAGCGCTTCTGGGCCCACGCCTCAGGGCAACTTTTCATCACATCCTGAGCAACGCGGCGCCGCTTCGGCCTGTCTTCTTCACGTCTCCGGGCCCTCCATGCGCACCGTGCTCACGCTCCTCACCTCCATTATGCCCGCCCTTCGGGCAGCTGCTGCCTGGCTTGCTGTGTGCGTGGGTGACCGCGTCGCTGCCCTA
>JBEICT010000028.1:0-18795 GCA_040383865.1 Flavobacteriales bacterium
GCATGCAGCAATTGCTCGTGTACGCCACCAACTGGGTGGATTACGGGACCTTCGAGAACAACGTCGACTTCATTCCCTACAACGACCGCAGCATCCGCCTGTTCAACACCTTCGGCGGGTTCGAGCGCTATTTCACGCTCGAGCGTTGGCAGGCCGAACGGGGCAAGGACCTGACCTCGAGCCGCAGTCCGCTTTACCTGGCCGACCAGGAAGTCACCGAGGTCTTCGGCTCGGACCTGGTACCCAACGGGGCCTTCGGCAGCAACATAAACGGATGGAGCGGCTGGCCCACCCAGGCCCAACTCACGCATGACCAGAACACCCTGGACAATGGCAGCCTGCGTGTGAGCTTCACCAACAATGCGAGCTACAATACCTTCAACCTGAAGCACAATACCCTGGTGCCCATCCAGAGCGGCAGCTGGTACCGACTACAGTTCAGCATCGTGAGCCCCATGCACGGCGAAGTGGTCGTAGGCTTCAAGGGCCAGACCCAACTGAGCGGGCCGAACATGGAAGGCAAGCGCACCATTCCATTCAGCACGCAGCGCCGCGATGTGACCATCTTCTTCCAAAGCACCATCACGGACCAGGGCTACTGCTCGCTCACCAACAGCTATCTGGAGGGTATCTACAGTGTGGACAACATCCAGTTGCACCGGGTAAGTGTAACCCCGCTCGATCCGCTGGAAAAACAGCAGCTCTTCGTGAATGATGGCCCAACTGCTCTGACCGTAACGCTGACCGGATGTTGGAGCGATGTGCAGGGCGACCTGCACACAGGATCCATCGTACTGCCGGCCTACAGCTCAGTGGTACTTGTAAAGGAGGATGACAGCATGTGCATCAGCACCGGGAACGAGGACCAAGCGCCTCGCCATGCTGACGACGGCTTCGTCTATCCCAATCCCGCGGCCGCAGGCACTAGTCTTCAGCTGACCTCCAGCTTCAGCTCACCATGGAGCCTTTCCGCGTTCAACATGGAGGGCAAGCTGGTCTGGAGCGACAACGGCACGGCCGGAAACCGGACGACCAACGTACCGGATGCAATGGAACCCGGGACCTACCTGTTGTTGGTACAGAGCGATGAAGGGATCCTGCGCCAGCGACTCGTGATCCTTTGATGGCCCTGTGCGCGATCGAACACCTTCCCTTCGACAGGGAGGGTGTTCGTGTTCATGCCAAGACCGTTCAGGTCGATCGCAGCTGCGTGTCCGGCGCCCTTGGCTTCAGGCATAATGGGGCCAACATGCAGAACAGGATGGAATGTCCGATATCCACCCCGTAGCAGAAAATGTCGATCTGCCAGATGAAGAGGATATAGACCAGCCCTGCGAACATGGGGGCGAAGCGGGTGCTGCCCAGGTATTCGCGCCGGTAGAACGTGAACGCTTGCCACAGGATCACATACAACAGCACCACACCGAACACACCCTGTGCCGTGAGCACCTCCGTGAACGTACTGTGGGAATGCAGATTGTAGGCATGCGGCTCGCCCCAGAGCACGGCCACGAAATCGAGCAGATGCAGCTTGTAATGGCCCTTGTATCCATTGCCGAACAGCAACCCGGAGCGATCATAGAAGGCCCAGTCGGCAACGGCGTTCCAGATATAGCTACGGCCGTTGAACGTGGTCACATCCTCCTTGGACACACGCTGGAGGATGCTCACGAAGAACGGCGTACTGAGCACCTGGTATACCAGCAGTGAAAAGCTGAGCAGCAAGGGCATGGTGAACAGCGATATCGTGTAGAGCCCCTTCGCCAGTTTGACGGCACGCGTGAGGAACAACACGGCCAACAACAGGAAGATCATGAAGGAGAGCCGACTGTTGATCTTCACCATGAAATACAGCCCGATGCCCAACGCGGCAAGCACCAAGGCATAGGCGACCGGCCGCCCGCGCACCGAACGCAATTGGTACAGACCCATAAGACTGATCACGGAAAGTACGTGCGCACCGGTGTAGATGCCACGCATGAAGGGGAAGTTGGCCCGGCCCTCAAAGCTGTGACCATAGGCCTGCACCCCGGCGAGGAAGCCCAGGATATTGATGCCCACCAGGAGCATGAGGCTCTTGAGCAACAGACCCGCGAAGTTGAAATCGGGATCGTCGCGATTGTAGAAGTTCACAATGACGGCGGACAGGAACGGCAGCAGGAAGACCATGCACGAAAGCAGGACGTTGCCGGGGTTGAGACCCGGAATGCCGTTACGAAGACCAACGACCATGGAGACCACGAGGGTCCCGATGTACAACAGGCACAACCACCATGTGCGGGTGAGCAGGTTGCCCACGCGCTTGCGGTAAAGGACATCGACCGCATAGATCAGCACGATCGCCAGGAAGGGCGTCGTGGTCACGATCATCCCCTTGGAAATGCCCTGCTTCAGACCGATATAGGCGCCGATCCCGAACAGGGGAAAGCCCAGCAGGAACAGGGCATTGATCAGTTGGCTCTTGCGGATCAAGGTGTTCGGCAGGCGGCGGGAGGCCGCGCTATCAGGAACCGAACTTACGCTTGACCCGCGAAATGCCCTTCATGAGCGCTCCCTGGGACCCACCCGGCAGCAGTTCCTTGATGCGTAGTTTGATCCGCTCGTTGCGCGTGGAACCGATGTATTTCTCGAAGTACAACCTGTCCCGACGGGCATCCAGCATGATGAACCGAGGATGCGCCAATGGGAAGGCCATTTCGGTAGCCGTCCGCTTGTTGCGCGGGTCGCTCAAGCTGGTGGTGTGTGTGCCATCATCGCCGAAACCCACGTTGTCGATCAGGTTGGTATTGGGCAGGATGTTCAGACCATGGTTCATGATCCGGGTAATGTCCAATTGATAGGACCAGGAGTTCATCCGACCTTCATGCACATAATCGAACATGGCGTGGACATCGCGATCCTCACCTTCGCTCAGGAAGAAGTCCTTGAGCAGGGGGCTTGCCTTAAGCGAAGGCCACTGTTTCATATCCACGTCATAATACTTCCACACTCTGCGCCAGCTGGCCCAACCCCACGGGGCCCCATAGCCGTGGGATGAGAAATAGTATGAACCGTCCTTCACGCCAGCCCAATCCTCCATCAGGTTGTTGCCCATGATCACCCAGATCCGCTGGTCGTGGCGGTAGCGTTCGAGCAGTTCCTGAGCGTACCGGAAAAAACTCGGGACCGGCAGGGTGTCGTCCTCCAGCACGATACCTTCCTCCACATGCTCGAAGAACCACGCGATGGCCGAGCTGACCCCGTTTCGTAGCCCAAGGTTCCTCTCATTGAACCGCGTTTGGACCTCACAGGGCCAGTCCACTTCACGAACAAGAGCGCGCACCTCTTCACAGCGGGCCTTTTCCCCCTCGTTCCGCGGCCCATCGCAAGCGAAGTAAAGCTTGGTGGGGCGCGCGGCGCGGATGGCCTCGAAGACCTGGCGCAGCGGCCCAATGCGATTGAAACCGATCAACAGGACCGGCGTGGTCAATTGAAAAGAAGTTCCATTGCCCATGGTGGACATCAATAGATATTGATCCGGTTGTTGCGGTGGAATACCGCGTAGTCGTTGAACATGGAGACCGCATGGCGGGCCACTGCGGTCGGCGACGCGAACTCATCCACAAAGCGGTACAGGAAAACCTGCATGACATCGGTCCAACGCGTGGTAACGTCCTGAGCCAGGTTACGGTACCGGTCGTGCGGAAGGATCTCGATGCAACCCGCTGCGAACGCGGTCGGAAGCAACATGTTGGAACCATGCACACCAATGACGAACTGGCTCTTCGCGTAGGCCATACACCAGGCAAGCTCCGTATCCACCGACATTTTGCGCGTCCGAAGGTCAGTGACCCCATCGGGCAATGGGCGTGCATCACCGAGACCCACCACCGTGGCGGAAACCCCTGGACATGTACTGCGGACCTTGCTCAAAGCGTTCATGGCAAGTCGCTGCTGATCGGCCAGAAGGACACCGCGGACCAGACCCTTCAACCCGACCTTGCCTGCCACACGGTCCATCAACTTGTGCAAAGGGGTCCTGTACCACAGACGATCCTCACGCAGCACGAAGGTGATGTGGCGAGGCGCTTGGGCGTAGTCCTCCAGTTGGAAAGGCCGAACACCCGTATAGCGTTCAATGTCCACCTTGGATTTGTCCGGATGCGCATAACCCTTGCCAAGGTATACCTCATCATACTCCTCGAGGAACACGTTCACCTGGCGATCGATCGAACGGTACCAACCGTGGGCTTTGCCGAGCCGCTGATCCACCGTCCAGACCTCAGCCGTTCCTCTGGGCACCATCCATTCAAAGGACTTCGGGATGATGATGATGAGCCCGATGTCCGGATAGGCGTCCAAGTAATGCTGTGCGTTCCAAAGCTTCAGCAGCACATGTCCATAGAGGAAATCGAGCGTGTTCAGCACCACCACGCGCTTGCACGCACGCAGCACACGACGCTCTATCGCGACCTCCTCAACGGAAGGCGATCGGAACCCCGCCATCAGCGGTGCTGTGACCCAGGGCTCGGCACCGTGTGCATCATGCATCACATCATCATCAAGCCCAATGGCCACATCATGGTCGACGGCGAAACCGACCGGCAGGTCGTGCAGGAACCGATAGTTGCAGGAAGTGCACTTGTAGCTGCCCAGCACATGAACGCCCGGGAATACCACACCTACGGCTGCCGGGGAACCTGCACCACACTTCGGACACAGGCGATCATTGAACAACGCCGGTCTGACGGGAACAAGATGGCGATCCTTCAGCATGCTCAGGTTGCGCGGTGGAACTTCCAAAAGGTGAGGATACCACGGACCATCAATCGCAGATTCTCCCGTGTGCGTTCCAGCAGGAGGTCCAGCAGGAAGATGCTCACGAGGAATGAACCGATGGTGGCCCAAATGGCACCGATGGACTTGTACGTAGGAATGAGCAGATAGTTGATGCCTATGTTCAGTGAAGCCCCCACCACGGCCGTGAAGAGCGAATACTTGAACAGGCTCTCATTGGTAATGAAGCTTGATTTACCCGTGCCCATGTTGGTGAAGAAGAGGCGGATGGCGAAAAGCGACAGCAGAATGCCCGCCGGCCGGAACTCCTCGCCGTAGAGCATGACAATGATCGGCTCGGCCATGAAATACAGGGGAACCGCAGTGACCAGGAACAACAGGAACATCAAGCGGTACTGGTTCAGCAAACGGTCCGTGTAGAGCGCATGGTCCTGGACCTTGGCCCGGGTGATCGCCGGGGCCAGTGATTTCTGCACGATGACGGGCAGGAACCCGAGCGATTCGATCATCTTGAGCGCCACGGAATACTGGCCCACCTCGGCATAGGCGGCCTGTTCACCATCGCGGCCACCTAGAAGGTCCTTGATCATCACCTGATCGATGCGCGCCTGTATGTAAAGGGCCATGCCATAAATGAGCATGGGCCACGATTGGTGCAGCAGATGTGCGGACATGGAACGCGTAACCCGCCAATTCCTCCAAGACCCGCCATGTCGCTGGTACATGACGAGATACCCCATGCTGATCACCGCGTTCTCCACCACGTAAACCCATGCGAACCAGATCAAGGCATCCGAGGCGGAAAGAAGGTCGTTCGCTATGGCGGCGACCAGGCCGAGCTTCACCGCCGCACTGGCGAATACCTGCACCATCTGCACCTTCACGGTCTCAGCCGCCTTCACTTGCGACATGAACCAGTGATCGATCACGCTGAACGGGCGTAAGAGCTCGGCACTGGCGATGACCACGACCAGTGAAGCGGTCAACCCGTCCATGCCCTTGAGGAAGGAACCGACCACCGCCAGCAGGACCATCACGACCGTACCCACCAGCTTGATGAACGCACCAGTGCCCAATAGCTCATTGCGCTTCTCCGGATGTTTCACCAGGTCGCGGACCAGGATATCGTCGATACCCATGGCCCCCAACGCGAAGAAGAGACCCACGAAACCCGTGGCATAGTTCAAATGGCCGAACAGGGTGTCGCCCAGGTAGCGCGCCACGTAAATGCCCGTGACGAGCACCACCACGAGACGCACCATCCGTTCAACGAACAGCCAGGAAAAATTCTTCAGGTACTTCCTGGAGCCCTCGGAACGGATCATGCGCGGGAATGACCCTTACTTGGTGTAGTAACCGTAGCCATCACCATAGCCATCGCCTGGCTTTACATCGTTGAGCAACAGGTCGACATTGGTAAGCTTGCCCTGTTGCACCATCTCATTCACAGTGCGCAATGCCCCGCGCCGGGTGTAGCCCCTGCGAACGATATACATCGTGACGTCGATATAGCGGGTCAGGATGACGAACTCGCTGACCAGGCCCATGGGCGAGGCATCCACAATGATATGATCATACCGGCCGCGGAGCGTCTGGAACAGCTCGGCGAAACGAGGGGTCTCCACCAATTCCAACGGATTTGGTGGCACGGGGCCTGCGATGATCACATCCAGCCCAGCGACGTCCGTATGCCTGATGATGTTGTCGAGCGATGCTTCACCGATCAGGTAGGAGGAAAGCCCCTGGCCATCCGGAAGACCCAGCATCTCGGCCACCCTGGGTCGCCGCATGTCCGCATCAATGAGCAAGGTGCGCTTACCGCTGATGGCCATCACGGAGGCCATATTGAGCGCACAGAAGGACTTGCCCTCTCCGCTGGTGGACGACGTGAAGCCGATCACCTGCCTCTGGGCCCCCACATTCAGGTACTGCAGGTTGATGCGTGCGGTACGGAACGATTCCGCAAGCATGGATTTGGGCTCATCGGGTGTGACACGCTTACGCTTGCTTGTCGGTATGAGGGCCAGCACCTGGATCGGGCTCAACCGCTTGAGCTCGTCCACATCGGCGATCTTGTCATTGAAGAAGTCACGCAGCAGAATGACGACCAAGGGCAACAATAGCCCAAAAAGCAGGGCACCACCCAGAACCATCTTCTTGTCCGGTGATATCGGACTGCGTGAATCCGAAAGAGGCTCATCGACCACGAACTTGTCCACCTGGTCCGAAGCGATGGCAATACCTGCCTCGGCCCGTTTCTCCATCAGGTAGTTGTACAGGTTGTCACTGAGCTTGAACTTCCGTTCGATGTTGACCAACCGGCGTTCATTCTCGGGCAATTGGTTGAACTGGTAATTGATACCCCCCAAGCGGCGGTTCACCTCGGCCAGGCTCATATCCGCCTGCTCAACGAGGCTTTCAGCGGTCTGCGCCAATGATGAGGTCAGGTTCTTGATCCTGCGCTCCATGGCGATCACGGTAGGGTTCGAACGGGCGCCTGTGCTCAGGTTCTGTGCGGCCAGGTCCGCATACAAGCGCGTGATCTCAATGACCAGGTTGTTCAGCACCGGATCATCGATGCCCGAGGAGGAGGGCGCAGGCACGTTCCTTAGATCGCTGGAGGTGCGGATCTTGTCGAGCACCGAAGCGCAGTAGTTCCGCCTGCGAATGATCGTCGAGCGCTCATCTTCAAGACGGCTCCGCTCCTGGAACAGGGCGTCCGAAGTGCGCCCTACATCCACCAATCCGCTCGATTGCCCCCTGAAGCTCTCCATGGAACTCTCGACACGACGCAAGGAGTCGGACACGTTCCCGATCTGGTCATCAATAAAACTGATGGTCTTGTAGCCCTTCTGCTGTTGCTTGTATAGCTCCGACTCGCGGTAGGTCTCCATCAACTTGGACAGGAACGCGATCTCCTTGGAGGGCACCTGTCCCACGATGGCCAGGTCCACGATGTGGCCATCCTTCTCCGGAGGAGACACGGTCAGGCGGCTCCGATAGTTCTGCAACAGCCCCTCCATGCTGTTGATCTTGAAGAAATACTTCGAACCATCCCGGTACTTGCGGTCCTCCGGGAAATCAATGGAAAAGCTGAGGTGCTCAGCGATGAACGGTTTGCCTATCGGGACGGTCTGCTCCACCTTGTACTTGGGCATGAACTCGTTCATGATCTCCTGCTTCTGCACATTGTACAGCATCACGTTCTTGCCCTCGGCCTTGACATGGTAGGTACCCGCCGCCTTGTCCACGGCCACATACACCGGAATGCCCGTGACCTGCAAGGACATACTGTCGAGCTTGATGATGAAGGGCGGGTAATCGTAACGTTCCTGAGTGAGGAAATTGTGGGTCTCGTAACAGCTCACTGCCAGGTCCATCCTGTTCAGCGTCTTCCGAACGTTGGTTCGCGACGTCAATAGTGCGATATCATCCTCGATCTGCGAATTGCCCCGTACGAGGGACATCCCCTTGAGGAAATCCTCCTTCTGCCCAAGCCCCTGCTTCGAACCTTCACCCATGAACATCTTGGCATGCACCAGATAGGTCTTCGGGGTGGTCTTCAGGTAGGCCACACCAAGCGCACCTGACAGGGTACAGGTGATGAGGAACCACCACCAATGGGCGAGCAGCTTGCGGAAGATCGCACGCAGGTCGATGATGTCGTTGGGGCGAGCCTCGGCCATGGGTCAATTATTCGAGTTCTGGATCACGTTGAACACCAAGGCGATGGTGCTTACCGTGGTCAATAGGATCATGTAGATCTCCAGATTCAAACGACCGGAACGCGCCCTCATCGCCGGCACGTAGACCACATCGTTGGGCAGCAAATAGTAGTACTCCGAGCTGAGCAGTGCCGTGCTCGAGACATCCACATAAAGCGCTTGAACCCCACGATCGGTCTGTCGGAGAAGCGTCACCTGCGTTTTGTCCGCAAGCTCCAATGGACCGCCTGCCGTAGCTAGCGCATCCATCAAGGTGAGCTGGTTGTTGTAAACCATGTACGTACCCGGCCGCGACACTTCACCCAGCACGCTCACCCGCCAATTCACCATCTTGAGGATGACCGTCGCTGTGGTAAAATACTCGTTGATCTTGCGTTGGAGCAGGTCCTGGGCCTCGCCCACCGTAAGACCCTGCAGCTTCACCTTGCCCACCTGTGGCAAATGCACTTGTCCGTTCTTATCCACCGAAAAGCCATTGACGTACATGGCCGCATCGCTCATGGCCGCCATGGCATTCTGGGTTTCGACATTGAAGTAACGATGGGTCTGTTCGTCCAGACCAAGTACCCGGATCGAAAGCACATCGTTCACTTGGATGCGGTACTCGAACTTTCTGTTCTCGAACAGCTTGCTGCTGCCCACGCTGAGAGAGGGGTCGTTCAGGTAGTTGATGTTCTTTCGCCCTACACAGGCCCCCATCAGCAACACGATCAAGGGCAGGTAGAACAGACGTCGGTTGGACATGCGGTGCAAGGGTTCGGATCGGATAAGGCCAGAAATGGTGATCATCACGTATCAGGGCCGGCAGTGCAAGGCCAAAGATACGCGCCGCACTCACCCAAGGTTTCATGGATAGAAGCTTAAGTGGACCACTTATCGACTTGGGGCTCAACGGTGAAGGCAGTCCTGATCGGCATGGTGACGACCGCCCTTGAACGGACGATTAACACCAAGGCCTGCGCTACCTTGCCACTCCTTAACCCGTTGCCAGATGCGCTCATTACTCTTTGCATTGATACTCCCCTTCCCGTTCGCGGCCCATGCGCAGCTGCGCGTTCCAGCAACAACGCTGGTGGCCATGACCGAATTGAAGGACTTGGCGAAAACCCATGCTGATGCCGCATCATTGACGGCTGCAACTCAGGGCTATTACCCTACTGCATTGCTAAATGGCCGTTGCATGATCGGGTTCCTTTGTATCACGAACGACACGTTCGACCCTGAAGCCGCGCAGAACGAAGCCGTGCGCTTCGGGGCCAGGATCGGCCAGGTGTTGTCAATGAGGATCGATGCCACACAACTGGATGTGCTGTACACCATCCCTGGCCTGACCTACGCCGAGCTGGCCGGTAAAGTGGCCCCGGACCTTGACAAAGTGCTGCGCGCCACCCGGGTGGATAGTGTGCATGCGGGGATCAACCTGCCTCACGGCTATGCCGGGAACAACGTACTGATCGGCATCACCGACTGGGGATTCGACTACACCCACCCCATGTTCTATGATACGGCGCTCACCGCCACACGCATCCGCGCCGCATGGGACCAGTATCGCCAGGCCGGACCTGCACCCGCCGGGTTCAACTATGGAACGGAATTGAGCACCGTGGCGGACCTCCTGCAGGCCGGAAGCGACACGGCGAACATCTACAGTTACCATACGCACGGTACCCATGTGGCCGGAATAACCGGAGGCAGTGGCGCAGGCACCAACTACCGTGGCATTGCATTTCAAAGCCAGTTCCTGTTCACTTCCTTCCTCGTGGATGCCGCCGCTGTGCTGGACGCTTTCGCATGGATGCGTTCCATAGCCGAACAGGACCAGAAGCGCCTTGTGGTGAACATGAGCTGGGGCCTTTACCATATGGGCACGCTCGACGGCACCTCGCTGATCAGCCAGGCCATCGATCAGCTATCCGATGAAGGAGTGGTGTTCGTCACGTCTGGCGGGAACAACGGCAACGTGAACTTCCACATCCGCAAGGACTTCGCGAGTGACACGCTGCGCTCCCGCATCCAATTCTATTCCTACAGCGCCAACCCGAACATGTGGGGCCAGAGCATCAGCATGTGGGGCCAACCGGGCCAGTCCTTCTCGGCCGGATTCGATGTCACCAACGGATCGAACCAGGTGCTGCGTTCAACACCATGGTACAATACGGCCACCCAACCGGCTTATTTGGACTCCTTTCTCGTTCAAGGAACCGACACGGTATTCTTCAACCTTACGGCCGATGCGGCCCATCCGCTCAACGGGCGCCCCCACTTCCGACTGCGTGTGAAGAACACGAGCAGCCAGCTTTTTGTGGCGTTGAAAGCCACTGCACCGAACGGCACCGTGCACTTCTGGAACGTGACAGAGCTGACCAACGATGTCGGCAACTGGGGCCAGGCCTTTCAGGCCCCGGTATCCGGCTGGACAGTGGGCAATGCACTATACGGCATCGGTGAGCCGGCGTGTACGGCCAGTGCCATCAGTGTGGCCGCCTATTCTTCGGAGACCTACCTGCCGAACGGCAATGTGAGCGGCGGCGCCATTGCCGCCTTCTCCTCTACGGGGCCCACGTTGGATGAGCGCGTTAAACCGGACATTGCCGCTCCCGGGGTCAATGTCGCATCTTCCATCAGTTCATTCACCGATGCGGCCTACACCCCCACCACGAGCATTTCGTTCCAAGGACGCACCTATCCCTTTGCACGCTACTCAGGCACCAGTATGTCCTCGCCAGCAGTGGCGGGCATCGCTGCACTGTGCCTTGAGGCCGACCCCGAGCTGACACCCGCCGAACTGAAGGCGCTGTTAATGTCCACTGCCCGGACCGACAACCAGACCGGCACGATCCCTCCTGGCGGCAGCACCCGATGGGGCAGCGGCAAGGTGAACGCGTACCGGGCCGTTCTGGAAGCCCTCGGCGTGGTCGGCATTACCTCGACCACGGACGACCAACTGCTCGTCTGGCCAGTACCCACGAACGACGTGGTCCATGTGCGACTGCCTGAAGGAATGAGCCAAGCGCATCTGACCCTTACCGATGTTACGGGCCGCGTGGTCCGTGAGATGAACGTGGTGACCACAGGGCAGGTCACGATCGCATTGGACGATCTTGGCCCCGGCACCTACCTTCTGCGATCGGAACACAACGGCACCAGGCATGTTGTGCGTTTGGTCCGCCGTTGAGGGGCAGTTGAAAAACAAAACCGCCGCGATCCCTTGCAGTGCAAGTATCGCAGCGGTCGTTCCGTAGCCCGTAGGGGAATCGAACCCCTGTTTCATCCGTGAAAGGGACGCGTCCTAACCCCTAGACGAACGGGCCATCATGTCAATCCCCCGGAGGGGTTCCCGTTAAGGGACGGCAAATGTAAACACTCCCGACCGAACCGTGCAAATGTGATCAACCAATGTCATCGACATCGGCCTGGAACCGGAATCCCAGACGCTTTCCGGTGCTCAGCGGGATACCTGCGTTCAACTCGTTCATCTCGCTCACCGTCACCTGGTTCACCTGGTCATAAGGTGGCGCCAATAGGTCGAACTCAAGTACATAGAGGATCACCGAAAACAGCACCCCCTTGAGCGTGTCCCGATCAAGCACACCGCTCGAAAGGTCGTTGTAAAGGAATCCCAGCTGTCGCTTGCCTTGCACAAAGAAATGGCCATCCTTGTTCAGGAAAAGACGGGCCACCAGATAGCCGAGATCCCTTTCTCGATTGTACTTGAACGAATCGCTGAGGAAGTTATACATATTGACCACGCCGAAATACCCGCGCATCTCATCCTCGGCGAGATAGTCGGTACGCCACAGGCTGTGGCCTTGATCGAGCCGGAACACGTTCGTGTGCATGTGAAAGACGATCACATCACCGGCCACTTTCAATTCGCAGGAGGTGGCGCCCTTGTCGGTGAAACCGACCGTAAGCCTTCGATCGTGGTCCATGACCTGTTGCTCCAGGTCCATGGCGATCTCCTGAAGGACCTCCTTCATCTGCGCGAACAAAGCGATGGTGCGGTGATAGACGTCCTGCTTCATGCACGACTTGGTGCGCAGGGTGTCCACTATGAGGTCTCGTGGACCCTTGGGGGTGTTCGGCTTCCTGCTCATCAGTAGGCACGTGCGAAGATCACCCTGCGGGCACTGGGGCGGCCGGTCACCATGCAGGCACCGGGTGTGGTGTCCCCTTCCAAGGGAATGCACCGGATGGTCGCCTTGGTCTCGTCCTTCACTCTGTTCTCGGTCTCGGAGGTACCATCCCAATGTGCCAGGATGAATCCACCTTCCTCAATGACGACCTTGAACTCATCATAGGTGTCCACTGCACGAGTGCTGGACTCACGCATGGTGAGCGCTTTCCGGTAAAGGTTGTCCTGAATGGCCTGTAGCAGGTGTTCCACCTTGTCGGCCAGATCGGTGGCCTGCATCACCTGCTTCTCCATCGTATCGCGGCGGGCCACTTCCACTGTTCCATTCTCCATGTCGCGCGGTCCGATCGCAATACGCACCGGGCAACCCTTGAACTCGTACTCGGCGAACTTCCACCCCGGCTTCTTGGTGTCATCGTCGTCGAACTTCACCGTGATACCCTTGGCCCGCAGCTGTTTGATGACGGGCCCGATGTAGTCGCTGATGGCCTTCAACTGTTCCTCGTTGCGGGCAATGGGTACGATGGCCACCTGGATCGGGGCCATCTTGGGCGGGAGCACCAGGCCGTGGTCATCACTGTGGGTCATGATCAACGCGCCCATAAGGCGGGTGCTAACGCCCCAACTGGTGGCCCACACATGCTCCTGGCGGTTCTCCCGGGTGGTGAACAACACGTCGAACGCCTTGGCGAAATTCTGACCCAGGAAGTGTGACGTACCTGCCTGGAGGGCCTTCCCGTCCTGCATCATGGCCTCGATGCAATAGGTTTCCTCGGCACCGGCGAAGCGTTCACTGGCGGTCTTGATGCCCTTGATGACGGGAATGGCGAGCCACTCCTCGGCGAACTTCCGGTACACCTCGAGCATCCGTTCGGTCTCTTCAATGGCCTCCTCGCGGGTGGCATGTGCGGTATGGCCCTCCTGCCACAGGAACTCGGCCGTGCGCAGGAACAAGCGCGTACGCATCTCCCAACGCACCACATTGGCCCATTGGTTGATGAGCAGCGGCAGGTCGCGGTAGCTCTTGATCCAGCCCCGGTAGGTGTTCCAGATGATCGTTTCGCTGGTGGGGCGCACGATGAGCTCCTCCTCGAGCTTCGCGTCGGGATCCACCACCACACCGTGCACCGGGTCGCTCTTCAGGCGATAGTGCGTCACCACGGCGCATTCCTTGGCGAACCCCTCCACGTGACTGGCCTCCTTGGCCAGGTAGCTCTTGGGGATGAACAGGGGGAAGTAGGCGTTCACGTGGCCGGTCTCCTTGAACATCACGTCCAGGGCATGCTGCATCTTCTCCCATATCGCATAGCCGTGCGGTTTGATCACCATGCAACCGCGCACATCGCTGTGCTCGGCCAGATCGGCCTTGAGGACAAGGTCGTTGTACCACTTTGCATAGTCCTCGTTGCGCTTGGTAAGTATGTCGGCCATGGCCCTATTGTGGTATTATTTTTGTTCCGTACGGAAAGGCGGCTAAAGTACAAACCATGGGGGGCGTTCACGCGTTCTCCACTAAAGCGTCAAGCCATGCGGAACATCCTTTCATCACCCTTGCTTCTCGCAGCGATCGGTCTGCTCGTATCTGGTTGCGGGTCCTTGCAGCAGACCACCTCTGTACGCGACGACGTTTACTACAGCCCAGGCAGCGAGCCGATCGCGGCCGCAGTAACAATGCCGGCAGAGGAGGCTGCCGCCACCGAGGCCACGGACGATTACTACTCTGCCCAGGAGGCGCCGGCAGCAGGCTCCAGCGGGTTTTACGACATTGCCTATAACGACCCCTACTACTACAATTATGATCGGTTCGGTTTCGACCAGAGCATGAACATGGGCATGCAAGGCGGCATGTACATGGGCGCTTTTGGGATGCCGGGCGGATATGGTGGTTGGAACAGCCGCTACGTCGGGTTCGGCATGAGCTTTGGCATGGGTTGGCCCTACCAATTCGGAATGACCGGTCCCCTCGCTTGGTATGCTCCGTGGAGCTGGTACGACCCCATGACCAGCAACCCCTGGGGATGGAGCGCCGGGATCGGCTACGGAATGGGCTGGGGGTATGGCATGGGCCATGGTCCCTATTACGGCCCATGGGGTGCTTGCATGACCTGCTACTGCCCGGTAGTGTATGGCGGAGGTGGGAACGTGGTGTACGGCCCTCGACCCGGGACCGGAGGAGGAGGGCGAACGGTACCGACCGCATCCGGCATGCGCACTCGCGACCCCATCAGCCTTACGCGGACATTGCCCCGCAGTTCCAGGACTTCTGAAGGCGCACGGCCTACCATGAGCGAGGGACGTCAACTGACCGGAACGAGGCCGGCCACAGGCACCACCGAAAGGTCCGTCAGCCCGCAGGCCAGACCAACCCAGAACGAACGTGGACGTGCGCCCGGTGTATCCTATGATCGCCCTGCCACCTCACCAGGCCGCAGTGGTGGTGCGGAACGCGGCACCGAAATGCGATCTTCCCCCGGTGGTGGTGGCGTTGGTCGTCCTTCCGTACCCGGCCGTCCGCGTTGATGAAGAGCCACGGACCGCACCCTACGCTGAAGGCATGGCCACTACTGGTGGTCGCCCTGTTCATCCATGGTGACGCAACTGCCCAGAACGAGGAGGACGCCCTGCGCATCAGCAGCTACCAAATAGGCGGCACGGGGCGCAGTACAGGTCTTGCCGATGCTTTCGGGGCACTGGGTGCAGATGGTGCGGCCATCAGCATCAACCCGGCAGGAATGGGGCTCTACAGGGTCACCGAACTTTCCATTACACCTTCCCTGGAGGTGAACACTGCGAAAAGCACCTACTACGGGACCACCGCCACCGATACCCGAACGAACTTCCACATCAACAACTTCACGCTGGCCATTCACAACCCCAGTGAAAAAAATGGTGCGTGGCGGAGCAGTACCTACGGGATCGCGTTCGACCGGCAGGCCAGCTACCAATGGGAAAGCCGGGCTTTCGGCACCAGCATACCCAGCACGATCCTGCAGGCCTTCGTGAACGAGGCCGATGGAACAAGGTCCGGGGACCTCTCCACCCAATTCCCCTTCTCAGCGGGTCTCGCGTGGGATACCTATGGCATCGACCCCTTGGACACGGTCGCGAACACGTACATCAGTGCCATCCCTTTCGGTAGCCTGACCACACAGGAACAGATCACCCTGTCCAAAGGCGCCTCCTCGAACACCTCCTTCTTCTATTCGGGGAGCTACATGGACAAGATCTACCTGGGCGCTTCGGTCGGCTTTACCAACCATCGGTTCGAGCGGACCCGAACACACACGGAGACCACGTTGGACGAAAGCCTTGATCTGCGTGAACTGACGTACACGGAAGAGTTGAACACCACGGGCACTGGCATTGATCTGAAGATCGGCATCATTGCCCGCCTGTCCGACAGGTTCCGCATGGGTGCGGCCTATCATAGCGCCAAGGGCATGGACATGACGGATGCCTTCTTCTATGGCATGGCCACGTACTTCAGGACACCGGATGCACTGGGCAGGACCATTTATGCGGCCGATTCACCCGACGGGCTGTTCACCTACAAGGTCCGCAGCCCGTGGCGGATGGCGTTGAGCGCCGCCTACGTGGCCGGCCAGAACGGACTGGTGAGCGTGGACTATGGCTATACCGACCCGCGAAAAATGGAAATGCGCCCACAGGAGCCTGGCGCCTATGATTTCCAGGCCGAGAACCTGATCATCGCCTCCAGCTTTCGGCCTGTACATAGCATCCGGGCCGGCACCGAATGGCGCCATGGTGCATGGTACTATCGCGTGGGCTGGGGCTTCGTGGGGGATCCGTACAAGGAAAGCGACCCGCGCCACGGACAGGCACAACGGACCTATGCGGGCGGCGTGGGTTACCGCACGGACCACATCGGGATCGACCTCGGCTTGAACATGGTGACCAGTTCCCGAAGCTATTTCCAGTACGACGCCGAGCTGGTGGAAGCCACCACGGAGCAACGGAACAGCTTCCGGACCATGCTGACCGTGAGCTTGAGACCGTAGACATCGTCACTCAGGCCCATGAAAAAGCCCCCGTCATCCGGGGGCTTTTCAATTTCGAACGGTTGGCGTTTACTGCGCTCCGCGCACACGGTCCACCACGTACTCATCCACCAGGATGCGTCCACAGTGCTCGCACACGATGATCTTCTTGTGGCTGCTGATGTCCAGTTGACGCTGGGGTGGGATGCTGTTGAAACAACCTCCACAGCTGCCACGCTCCACCGGCACCACGGACAGGCCGTTGCGCGCATTGCTGCGAATGCGGTGGTAGGCGCTCAGCAGACGCTCTTCGATGTGCTTGGAAGCGGCATCGCTCTGCTTCTGCAGCTCCTTCTCCTCCTTCTCGGTCTCGGCAACGATATCGTCGAGCTCCTTCTTCTTCACATCAAGGTCCTTGCGACGCTCGTCGTGCTTGGCCTTGCTCTCTTCCACCACGGACTTCTTGGCATCGATCTGGGCCTTGGCCTCCTTGATGCGCTTCTCGGCCAGCTGGATCTCCAGGTTCTGGAACTCGATCTCCTTGCTCAGGCTGTCGTACTCGCGGTTGTTGCGCACCTTGGCCTGCTGGCCTTCGTACTTCTTGATCTGGGCCTTGGCATCCTTGATCAGGTTCTGCTTGTCGCTCACCTGTCCTTCGATCTCGGCCAGTTCGTCCTGCAGCTTCTTCAGGCGGGTCTCCAGACCGGCCACTTCATCCTCCAGGTCCTGCACTTCCAAAGGCAGTTCGCCACGCTGAACGCGGATCCGATCGATCTGCGAGTCGACGTGCTGGAGGCGGTACAGTTCGACGAGCTTCTCGGCAACCGTGACATCAGCCTTTGATGCGGCACTGCTCTTGGTTGGCTTCACTTCCTTCTCCGGAGCCTTCACGTCGCTCTTCGCCATGGGTCAGTAATGATATATGGGGTCCGTGACCTTTTCCGTCAAACGGACGGCAAATGTAGGGAAAAGTTCCCCTAACCTGCGCTGGATCAGGTGCATGGTGAACTGCTCGCTGCCGTAGTGCCCGATATCGGCCAGCAACAGCCGCCCGTCCGCATCGAAGAACTCGTGGTATTTCACGTCGCCCGTAAGGTAGGCATCGGCCCCTGCGGCCTTCGCCTTCCCGACGAGGAAAGCCCCTGAGCCTCCGCACAATGCGATCTTCTGCACCGGCCGTTCCAACAGCCGCGTATGGCGCACCACCTGCAACCCGAACACCTCCTTCAGACGCCCCAGGAAGGCCTGCTCATCCATGGGACCTGGCAGGGTGCCGATCAGCCCAGAGCCGATGCTACGGTCGTGGTTGGCCAGGGGCACCAGGTCGTAGGCCACCTCCTCGTAGGGGTGGGCGGCCAGCATGGCGGCAAGGATGGCGCCCTCCTGTGGCACGCGGTAAATGAACTCCAGGCGGAACTCGGCCACCTGCTCGCGCACCCCGGTTTCTCCCAAGAAAGGGTTGGTGCCTTGGCCGGGCCGGAAGGTGCCCATGCCGCCCACCGTGAAACTGCATTCGTCGTAATTGCCCACGTGGCCACCACCGGCCTGGAAGATGGCGTTGCGCACGGCATCGGCATGGTCCATGGGCACGTACACCACCAGCTTACGCAGCTGCCCGCCCTTGGGGGCCAGCACCTGCACGTTGGTAAGCCCGAGCCGCGCGGCGATCTCGCCATTGACCCCCGCCAGCACATTGTCCAGGTTGGTATGGATGGCATACAACGCGATGTTGTGCTTGATGGCCGCGAGCACGGTACGCTCCACATAGCCATTGCCCGAAAGGCTCTTCAACCCCCTGAAGATGACCGGGTGATGGCTGATGACAAGGCCACAGCCCAGCCGGGCGGCCTCTTCCACCACTTCCTCGGTGCAGTCCAGGCAGACCAAGGCCGAAACCACCTCGGCATCGGGATCGCCCACCTGCAGGCCGCTGTTGTCGTAATCCTCCTGCAGGGAACGGGGTGCCCAGGCCTCGAGGGCGGCGGTCAACTCTTTGATGCGCATCTTTCGCCTTGAATGATCGTTCCCGCAAAGTACGCGATGCTGCTCCGAAGGATCTATTTCTGGCCCGTCAACCTGTCCTATGGGGCCATCCTTCATGCGCGCCATGCCCTCTACAACAGCGGCCTGTTCAAGAGCACACGCCCTGCCGTACCCACGA
>JBEICT010000029.1:0-18248 GCA_040383865.1 Flavobacteriales bacterium
CCATGGATAAGGTGGTCACGCATCGGTTCACGAAGGTGGACTGATATTGGAGGTCCGGTGAAGGCGGGGCTCGGGGAGCGAAGGCGAAAGCCGGAGCGACCCGGGCCTCGCTGATTTCAGACAGTCGACCAACGGTCGAGGGAAAAGCTGCGCCCTAGCCATTGTTCGGTGTATGCTGTTATACCGGCGTTGCTCCGCAGCTCCATTAAAACAACCCGACAGGAAATAATACGCTGCGACCTCCCGGTCCATCCGCCCCATGCGTTCATGCACGACCTTCTGTAGCATGCAGTAAAGCACCTGCCTATGGCGCACAGTAGTGGTAGGGGCTGAAGAACGGAGCAGTGCAAACCCGTTCCATTGTATAGAGGGACATCGCGTGCGAGACAACGGGTCACCGGAAGGATCTGGCCTACAGCGCCATAAGGGGGCTGCGTATCAAGGCACACTAGACCCTATCCTGATCAACACCATTTAGCTGCCGTTTACTCAAAAAAGGTAAGGCACAACCTCCCTGAACAGGCTCATGCACCCGTCCAAGACCCCTCTGTTTCAGAACAATTCAGGACGTGTCCTGTTGACACGATCCCTTTTCCGCCTACTTTCGTTGCGCCCAACGGCCGGGGCGTTCTTTGGCGAGACCTCCACGGCACAGGCAAGTACGAACAAAACCCAGTCAGTAGAACTCATGAACATTTACGTCGCCAACGTGCCTTACTCAGTGAAGGACCAAGACCTCCGAGAGCTTTTCGAACCGTTCGGAGAGGTGACCTCGGCCAAGATCATCATGGACAAAGTGACGAACCGTAGCCGTGGCTTCGGATTCGTTGAGATGTCCGATGACAACTCCGGCCGTGCAGCCATCGAAGGCACCAATGGCAAGAATTTCCATGGTCGTGACCTGGTGGTGAACGAGGCCCGTCCTCGCACCGAAGGTGACCGCGGCGGATTCGGCGGTGGTGGAGGACGCAGCTTCGGCGGCGGCGACCGCGGTGGATTCCGTAGCGATCGCGGTGGCGATCGTGGTGGTGACCGCGGTGGATACCGCAGCGACCGCGGCGACCGCGGTGATCGCGGCTTCCGTCGCGACGAGTACTAAGCTCCACGCAACACACGAGAACAAAGCCCCCCGGACATCCGGGGGGCTTTCTTTTTTGACGCCGTCACCGATCCGCGGGCTGTGAAAAGTTGTTGATCCGATCGGACGCTGCACCCCATTACCGGTCCTTGGAACATGTTGCCTAGCCGTAGAGGGTACTTTTGCCCATTCATGCCGCACCGTTACCGCCACTTCCTGCTCACGGCCCTGCTCACATTCGGCAGCCTGTCCCCGCTCTGCGCTCAACGCCCTGGCGGAGGAGCCCCACCGGCCATCGGGCGGGTCTATGGCCGGGTGCTCGACGCCACGACAAAGAAGCCGGCCGAATATGCCACGATCGCGGTGTTCGCCGTTCGCAACGACAGTCTTGTAGGTGGCACCATCGTGAGGGGGAATGGTGATTTCGAAGTGGACAAACTACCCTTGGGTAAGCTGCGGGTCCAAGTGAGCTTCATTGGATACACGGCCCTGGTCGTGGAAGCCCAATTGAGCCGGGACCGGATGGAGCAGGACCTGGGCAACCTGCAATTACAGCCAGATGCGGAACTGCTCAAGGAAGTGGAAGTGGTGGGCGAGCGGGCCACCACCGTAATGCAGGTGGACCGGCGCGTGTTCAACGTGGAAAAGGACCTGAGCACGCAGGGAGGCACTGGTGTGGACGTGATGAAGAACGTACCGGGCCTGAGCGTGGACGTGGAAGGCAATGTGGAAATGCGCGGATCGCGGCCACTGGTGCTGGTCGATGGACGTCCCACGAGCATGCAATTGGACCAGATCCCCGCAGAGGACATTGAACGTGTGGAGGTGATCACGAACCCCTCGGTGGCATTCGATGCGAGCACCACGGGCGGTATCATCAACGTGGTTTTGAAGAAGAACACCAAGCCGGGGTACTATGGTCAGGTACAGGCCGGTGTTGGCAGCAACGATCGCTACCAGGGCGGCTTCAACCTGAACGCACGGAACGGGCGCTGGAGCTACAACCTTTCGTACAATTACAACACCGGGCACAACCTCACCAACGGCGAGACCCAACTCACCGACCTTCTGAACGGGGAAGCAACGGGACGTTTCGTGCAGGAAGCCGAGAACAACGGCAAGAACACGATGAACGGCGGTCGTTTGGGGCTCGAATGGCGCCAGAGCAACCGCAACACCTGGGGACTGTCCTTTAACGGAAGACAGCGCGAAATGGGATCCAGTGAGACCCAGGGATTCCGGTCGGAGGATGGCAACGGAGAGCTGCTGCGCAACGGCTATCAGATCAACACCTCCCAGTCAGAGAACTTCAGCTACACCGGCCAGATCTCGTTCCGACGCAAGGCACCGAAGGAAGGCAAGGAATGGAGCGCCGACCTGACCTACAACGGCTGGAACCGGGACAGTGACGCCAGCTTCAATATCAACAGCACCGAGGCGAACGGTGGCACCACACCAGGCAGCCCCAGTACGCAACAGAACCTGGGCGGCAGCAATGCGAACACCTACACGTTCCAGATGGACGCTGTGGACCCCGTGAACGAACGCACCAAGATCGAATACGGGGTGAAGTCGAACTGGAACCTGGACAACACCTGGCTCAACGTGTTCATCACCCGCCCGGACGTGGGGGCCCCGGTACGCGACAGCACGCTGAGCAACAACTACGACATCACCGACATCATCAACGCGGCCTACTTCAACTGGTCACAGAAATTGAACGATCGCTGGAGCCTGATGGCCGGCCTGCGGTTCGAGCAAACGTGGTATGAGACCGTGCTACGCGACACCGACCAGCGTTTCAGCTACAAATACCCTGACGGCACCGAGAACCTGGCCAAAGCCTTGTTCCCTTCGGTGTACCTGGTGCGGCGTTGGGAAGGCAGTGCACGCGAGCTTCAGGTGAACTTCTCGCGCAAGATCGATCGACCAAGGTTCTGGCAGATCATGCCCTTCATCATGTTCGCCGACAGCCGCAACCTGCGCATCGGCAATCCCACGCTGGCTCCCGAACTGAGCAACCTGGCCGAGGTGAACCACCTGCTGCCCTTCCTGGGCGGCAAGGCCAGCTGGCTCACTTCAGTTTACGGGCGCTACACGCAGGATGTGATCACCGGATACGCCACACCGCTGGGCGAGGACAGTCTGGTGCTCCTGAACACCTTCGTGAACGGCAGTTACAGCGCGAACGGTGGATGGGAGAACGTGTTCAAGTTCGATCCCATGAAAGGATTACAGATCACCCTGAGCGGTACGTTGCAGTACACGGATATCGCACTGTCCGAAGCACAGGGGGGCGAACGGAACCAGGGCTTCAACTGGAACGCGAAGGCGCTGGTGGGCTATCGCTTCGGGAACAAGAGCAACTGGGCCATGCAATTGAACGGTGAATATGAAGGACCCCGCATACAGCCCCAAGGCCGCACGCTCTCGCAATACGGAGTGGACCTTTCGCTGAACCGCGAATTCACCAAACAGTGGAGCGCAAACCTCTCCGTGAACGATGTGTTCTATACGCGTCGTTGGGGCCAGGTCCTGGACACGCCAACGATCTATCAGGAGAATTTCCGTCGGCGTGAGCAGCGCTTTGTCCGGCTCACGCTGACCTGGAAGTTCGGGGAGCGGGATGCATCGCTGTTCCGTCGCAAAGGTCAGCAACAGCGCGAACCCGGAGGCGGCGGGGACATGGAGCTGTGATCGGCCCCACTGGCCCGTCACAGCGGCACAACCTCGAACTGCGGACAACCCACCTCTCCCGTGCTGCTATAGAACTCCAGGAAACGCATCTTGTGATAGAAGCCTTGCGCATCCTGAACGATGTATACGATGCGGTCGTTCACCATGTAGGAGCTCGTCTCGAACGAGTAGTCCTTCCAGTCATACCCAATGGCATCACTCCTTCCGCTGAAAGGATGTAACAGCGTATCGCTCAGGACCACCTCGGCGATGTCAGCATCAGGCACTCGTGCGACACGTGTGCGTCCCAGGTCGAGAAGTACGCCGGTCACTATGTAGGGCATGAACGGCTCATAGAACTGGTGCGTATACTGCGTAAGTACAACGTCCCAGGAGCCGATCGGTGGGAACGCGTCGACCACACCATGCACGAAGTGCAACGCCATGGCACTGCGCGATGCATCCTTGTCGACCACAATGGTCTGCAGGCCGCTACCATTGAGCATAGCGACCTGCATGGTGTAGCGCGAAGCATCCACGGCATCAAACCTCACCTTGCGGAAGCCCAGCTGCTGGCCCAGCGCATCGTAACCGAGATCGATGATGTAGACATGTCCAGTGCCCCGCCAGTCACCAATTGCGGTGCTGTCCGGATGGCCGCTGGGAGCATCAATAAGACGTGCCTCGAACATACCGGACGTGTCGTGCGGGGCCGTGATATCGACCGCACCAAGGTCCATGGCGGACATCAACAACGATCCGTTCAGTCGCACATGCCAGCCATCCGTTCCGCTCTCAAAGGCCAGGTTCCATGCGGTCTTGGGATTGCTGGAGACGACCGTACCACTTCCCAGATCGATCCACAGCTGTTCGTTATAGCCAGGGCCCATGCAGACCTGCATCATGCTTCCCTCGCCACGCGGACGAGCGGGCACCGGCAGCTCTTCCTTCATACAACCGGTGAAGGTGATGAGCGCCAGCAGTGAAAAGATCATTATCCGTGACATCGCGTATCACTTACGGCTTTTGAGATCGAGCTCGAGACGGAGGAAGTAGGTGCGGCCCGTGGTCATTGGAACGCTTACGCTCCCTCCATTGTGCGCACCGGCAGCCATGGCGGCCTGAACGTTCTGTACATCGAACAGGTCCTTGCAGCCCAGGCTCACGGAAGAACGCCCTTCCCAGAAGCGCTTGGTCAGGTTCACATCGGCCATGTTATAGGCTCCAATGAAGGAGCGCCCCACTTCACCATCACTCTCGAACGTGTAGGCACTCACCTCACCTTGGTACTTCCAGAACAACGAGATGCTCCAACCGCTCTGCATCCATTGGTGCGTGACCGAAGCGCGGGCCTCAGGAGTTAGCAACCAGGGTTCATCATGCTCCATGGCCAGCTCGTCCAGGCGCGCAGTCAATCCACCGCCGACCGAAACGACCCAATGGCCATTGTCCCAGCTCGACCCTACGGTGCCCCCTGCGGTATGCAGCCGACCTACATTGATGTACGTGTAGGTGGTCGTACTGACCTGGGCCAGCGTGATGAGGTCCTGTATGGCGTTATAGAAGAGGCCAAGCTCGCTGCGATAGACCCCCTTGTCCTTGGCATGGCGGTAACCGAGCGCTGCATTCATGCTGTGCGAACGCTCCGCATCCAGGTCTGGATTGCCAACGATATCGTGATTGACGTCGACGAAGTACAGGTAGAGTTCCTTGAGCGATGGGGCGCGGAAGCCTTGCGCATAGGATGCGCGCAACGTGAACGCATCCGTCAGCGTCCAGCGCATATTGACCGATGGGATCACCGGTGCGCCATAGCGTGTGTTGTAAGCAGCGCGTATCCCCGGTCGCAACGTTATGCGCGAAGTGGGCATGTACTCAAGGCTGGCGAAAAGCGCGTAGTCGCCGATCTCCTCCCCCCCATCAGCGATCCGATCGCCACTGCCGGTCTCCAGGTTGAGGTCAAATCCGAGCTCGTAGCGGAGGCGAGCGCTATCAGGGGCCACAGCGAACGTTCCACGCGCATTGGTAAGCGTGAACCGAGAGGTGTCCTGCATCCCTTCCGCTGTGATAAGCACGGCATCAAGGTCCGTGAGATCGCGGAACCACGTGTTCCGGGTGCGGGTGTATCGATTGTGTGCGGCCAACAGGTTCACGCTGCGGCCACCGGAGAAACGTCGCTCTGCGAACAACGCATTATCCAATCTCAAGGTGACATACTCTTCATCGAACGCGGTCTCGAAATAGGGTGCACGCGGACGACCCCGGTTAAGGATGTGATCGTCCATCACCTCGCCTTTATAGCTCAACTTCCAAGCGCCCAAGCGTACCCCGTACCCTACACGCCCGAAGTACTGCTCACGGGGTTTCCATTGCTGGTAACGCGACATGTCAGCAGGGGCCGGCTCGAAGCTGGGCACACCCTGTTGTTCGGGGTCCCAACCACCGAAGAAATTCCTCCCTGCTGTAATGAGCAGATCATGTCGGCCCCATTTGCCACCCCCAGAGAGCGTTGTGTTCAAACGACCGATATGCTCGGCATACACGGACGCCTTCAGCGAGAACGGGGAAGCGACGCTCTTCCGCGTAATGAGGTTGATCGTGCCTGCCAAGGCATTCGTGCCGTAATTGACGCTCAACGGTCCCTCAATGATCTCGGCACGCTCCACACCGGTAAGGTCCAACTGCGCCAGATCGATGTTGCCATCCTGGCGACCCACGACAGGTACGCCATCGACCAAGATCTTCACGTTCTGGCCACCGAGCCCTTGCATGCTGAGCGATGTACCCAGCACGTTGTCCTGCGATAAGCGGATGTTCAACTCGTTGCGCAAGGCATCACCCAGGTTGTTGGCGGCCATCCGTTTGAACTGGGCCTCATCCAACACACGCACCTTGTGAACGGCCTTGTCCGGTGAACCAGGGGCATACTGGCCAGTGACCACCACCTCCTGCAATCCCACGGACGAACGCTCGAGCCGATAGGTCCTGGCCGCACTGGACCACAGCGTATCCACCACAGCGGCATGGCCGAGGAAAGTGATACGGACAACCACTCCCTTGGCAAGGAGCTCAGGGCCTAACGGGAGCTCTGCCTTTCCGTCCGGAGAGCTGACCACCACCTGTCCTTGACCATTACCCAGAGGTTGCCATGCAATGTGCGCATAGGGCACAGGGGCTCCGCTGGCCGCCTCCACCACCTGGACCGGGACCTGGGCGTGTACAGCGAAGGCCGCGAGCAGCAGCAACTGCATCAGCAAGAGCCGCTTGGTCATGACGATCGGTCCGGAAAGGATGCGCATTTGAGCCCCACAAAGGACCGAAGGCACTGCGCGCCGAATGTCACACGACCGTCAAGCGACAGCCAGCTAAAGGCGTGCCCCTAGCGTGACCAGGAAGGTGCGGCCGTTCCCGGGCAATACGCCAGGTCCAGGATAGCCGCCAGCACGCCGGGTGGCGTACACCTCGTCCGTGACGTTGTTCACGCCCAAACGGAGCTCCAACCCATTGCTGAACGTGTGACCACCATTGATGTCCAGCACCTGATAGCCCGCCAAACGGCCCACCGTTGCCGCTGCATTGGGCTCCTCCGTGTTCGCGGCATCGGTGTAGACCGAACCCGTCCTGCTCAACTGAACGGTTACTGAGAAGCCCTTTCGTTGGTAGTTGACGCCGTACCGTTCGATGTTGCTGGGCGCATACTCCACCTGCTTGCCTTCGATACTGCGCACGGGATCGTTCACCAATGCCGAATTGTTCCAACTGGTATAGCGTGCGTCCATCCAGGTGACCGAGGCATGTACACGAAGGCTGGCAGGACGGTCGCCGGCAAGTAACCGCAGCACGTCCATTTCCACGAAGGCCTCGACTCCTTGGCTGAGCGAGGTGCCGATGTTGGTGCGGTAGGCCACACCATCGCGCTGTACCGTGCCCACTCGGTCGCGGTAAAGCAGTTGGAAAACACCCATGTCGAACGTGACATACCGCGCCAGCGAACCGCGATAACCGGCCTCCAGGTTATAGCCGTTAGCATCCTTCAGGTCCGGATCGATGATGTCCGTGGTGGCCGATGGCGTGAGCTCCGAATAGAGCACCGGGCGGTAGGCGGTACTGAAGTTGGCGTAGGCATTGGTGCTGGTCGTGGTCCGGTACTCCAGGCCGGTGCCGAACAGCAGCACCTGGCGTTCGCTCCTGGCCGGGGCAAGGGTTCCCGTTGAAGAAGTGTTCAGGTAGCCATCCACGGTGGAGACGATCTGCTCATAGCGCACACCGGGCACAATGCTCACGTTCTTGCCAACGTTGAACACGTTCTCGGCGAACACCGCGAAATTGTTCGTGCCGAACCCCAGCTCACGACCATATACCGGATCGATGAGCGACAGGTCAAGATCGCTGCCCGTGGTGCCCTTGCCTTGCTGATAACGCTGGGTGGTGCCCCGATACACACGCACACCGGTGGCCAGGTTCCCCGGCTTCCCCAGCAACGTATAGGTATGTAGCAAACGCAACTCGGCCCCGGCATTCGCGTACTCATCGCGATCCACCTGGCGAGGAGCATAGGCGCGGGTGACGCTGCTGATGGTATCCGGTTCGGTGATGGGCCTCACGAAGCCCACACTGTTCCGCTCAGCGAAGGTGCCGAAGCACTTCAGGGTCAAGCGTGTCCGCTCTGTGAAGACCATATCTGCGGTGATCGCAGCGACGTTCCATGGGGCGCTGAACCAGTTCCGGGCGCGGACCGAAGCCTGCGGGTCCAACTGAAACTGGGCATCCGTGAGCCCGCCCGGCTGTTGGCTGGAATAATCCATGCGCGTGTACTCCAGGCCTACGGAAAAGCGGGAGCTAAAGGTGTGCGTAACGGAGACGTGACCGGTATTGGTCACATAGCGACCGTTGGTCCTCCAGCCATCGGCACTGCGGTGATGCCAGAACGCGTAATACGAGGTGCGTCCGACCGTACCGCCCAATGCGTTGTAGGCATTGAACAGCCCATAGGAGCCCACGGTCTGTCGGGTCTCGAAGGCCAGCTTCCTTCCAGCAGCACCGCGCTTCAGTCGGAAGTTGAGCAAGCCACCGAACTGCGGGCCGAACTGCAGCGATGCCGAGCCCCGGATGATCTCGATGCGCTCCACGGCCTCCATGGGTGGGCTGTAATAGGCCTCGGGATAGCCGAACGGCTCTGCAGCGATATCGTATCCGTTCTGGCGGACATTGAACTCCCAGGACCGATTGGGGCTAAGGCCGCGTGCAGCCACGCTCATCTGGATCCCCGACCCATCGTTCTCCCACACACTGATGCCGGGCACCTTGGCGAACACCTGACGCGCGTTGTTCGTGGAAAGGTCCGCATCCAGGTCGGAGACCTTCACCACTTCATTCTTCTTACCTGCCGCGATCACCTCGCCCTCCACGGGCTTTAGCCTTCCCACCACGTTGTGCGGCCGGTGCCCACTGACCTGCACTTCCTTCAGATGCACCTTGCGCAATGTGTCCTGTTGAGCACGAACAAGAGAAGCGCACGTAACGGCGAATACAGGAAATATGAAACGCAGGAATATCCGGGACATGGCAGGGCCTTAGAGGCGCACAAAGGACTCGCGCAGTCCCAGAGCACCCTATACCACGATCATGGTAATCACATGAACGACGAAGCCCCGGGTGTCCGAGAGACATCCGGGGCTTCGCGAAGCATGTGTGGGTCACTCCACCACGAAACGGGCGGTAGCATTGAGGCCAGCACCCCACAATTTAGCTACGTACATCCCGGGACGCAGCGAACTGACATCGAGCACGCGGTCGGTAAGGCCACCGTTGCCATTGAAGTTATCCTGCATGACCAAGCGACCCTTCATGTCGGTCACGGTAAGCGAGACACCAGCCGCAGGGGCATCCAGCACAACGCGTGTAGTGCCTTGGGCGACAGGATTGGGGAACACCGCGAAGGTCGAAGTGACCACCTCCTCCATACCCACTCCGCTCATGAGCTCCCGTGTGAAGGTCATGTTGCCATTGCTGCTGCCACCGTACTCAATGAAGACGAGCTTCCAGATGTTGCCGGCCCGGTCCTGCACGAAATAGGTGCGGTCCTGTGCGTAGTCATACTGGAAGGTGGTCATGTTGAAGGTCTTCCAATCGGAGCCGATGATGTTGATCTCGCTGCTGAACTCCTCGCCCCACCACTGGGCATTATTGGTAGGTACACCGTCCACTTGAAGGGCCGTCACGTTCTTGTTCTGCAACACCCCGGCGACAGGATATGCAGTAGGAACAAATCCGACATACTTCGTGAACAGCAGGTCCCAGCTGGCCGAGGCAGGCTCCGGGTCCAACGTGGCGCCCGTCGTGAAGCTGAAGTAACCGAAATTCTTGCCGGTGAACGCTGATTTCGTGAGCGAGGTGGTCACCTCATCGGAACCATCGAGGTTGGCGTAGGTGAACGAATAGGTTCCACTGAGCAGCGAGTTGATGCGCAGCTTCTTGTAGGTGGCACCCCCCAGATCGATGACATAGACCTTGGCGCCGACAATGGCGTGCGTGATCATGTTGTAGATCCCCCAGCCCACATTGACCCCACCGGGCTCGGACAGGTTGTTCCCATGATTGAGCGCACCAACGGACCAGCTCGTATCAGCGTTGTGAATGACGGTCCAGTTCGACTCGTCGAAGGTGTTGACACTGGCCCAGTCGGCAACAACGGCATTGGTCTCCCACACGGATAGTCCTTTCGCCGTGTTCACGCGAATGGAAGATGTAAAGCCTGTGATCTCAAAGGCAAGGTCCCAGTCGGCCAAGGGCGCCGCAGCCACTTCGCCGTTCTGCAAGCTGTAGTAGGTCTGGGTGGCATTGGCAGCACCGGTCGTTACGGTCACCGTGGTCTGGGCCGTGGTCGCAGTGGTGAGCACTGCCGCGAGAACGAGGGTATTGAAGCGCATCAGCGGGAAGGTTTTTGAATGAGGACTGCAAAGCAACGTTTGACAGCCTCAGTGGTGCGTCACGATACTGTCTAACCTCTTGCGGTCGCAGGAACTGACGAAAATCAGCGAGGCCCGGGTCATCCCGACGTATCGGGATTTCCCAGGCCTCGCCTTCACCGGACCTCCAATATCAGTCCACCTTCGTGAACCGATGCGTTGTCACACGGTCACCGCTGACCATACGAATGATATACTGACCTGCAGGCAGGGACTTGACGTCGAGCACCATGCGCTCCGCACCTTTGCCCACGGCAACAGTGGACGTACGCTGGTTGCCCTGCATATCGTACACTGCCATCTCGGTGCGGGAGGTACGCTCATTCACCAGCTCCAGATTGAGCTGGTCCATGGCGGGAACAGGCCATGCGTTGAGGACCGTCAGCAGACCATCGTTGCTTCCGCAACTGGTGACATTGAACTGGGCACCCGCCACGTCCAAGCTGGCGCAGATGCTGCCACCGCCCTGAATGAGCAGGCTGTTCACATCAAATCCGGTGGTCACACCGAACTCAACAATGCCCAGGTCAAGCGTGGAAGGATCAAACACGATAGTGTGAATGGTGTAGAGACCCTCCTCAGTGACCTCGAAGCTTGGCACGGGACCAGCGTTCACGATCACAAGCCCGTCACCTTTCGTGAGGACATAGCCCGTGCTGAAGCCGGCAGGCACATTGTCATCGCCGTTGGGGGTTGCGGTGATCGCAAGTCCACCCTTGCCCAAGCAGCCGAACTTGTTCACGCCAAGGGTGCCTGCATTCGCCTCGCAGATGTCACCGCAGTCGAGCACGAACACCGGCGCACCGGCCACGTCAAGACTTGCGCATATGGTGCCACCGCCCTGGATGAGCAGGCTGTTCACATCGAACCCGGTCGTTACACCAAGCTCTACGATGCTCAGGTCGAGCGTAGTGGGATCATACACCAGCGTGTGAATGGTGTAGTCACCAGCCTCAGTCACTGAGAAGGTGGGTTCGGCACCAGCGTTCACGATCACCAGGCCGTCGCCCTGGGTCAGCACATAGACAGTGCTGAAACCAGCGGGCACGAACGCATCACCGTTCGGAGTGGCACTGATGGTGGTACCCACCGCCTCAAGGCACACCTTGTTCAACCCATTGAGCGTACCCGCATCGGCCAGGCAGGGCTCTTCGCAAGCAACCACGGTGAAGGCGGCTCCGGCCACATCGAGGCTGGCGCAGATGGACCCACCACCCTGGATGAGCAGGCTGTTCACATCGAAGCCCGTCGTTACGCCCGGCACCACGATGCTCAGGTCGAGCGTGGCGGGATCGTAAACCAGCGTGTGAATGGTGTAATCACCGGTCTCTGCCACATCAAAGCTCGGAGAGGCTCCTGCGTTCACGATCACCAGACCTTCACCCTGGGTCAGCACGAAAACGGTGCTGTAACCGGCAGGGACGACAGCGTCACCGTTCGGGGTGGCACTGATGGTCACAGGACCGTCCCCCAGACAGAGATGCTTGTTGACACCCAACGTTCCTGCCGAGGCAGTGCAAGGTTCTTCGCAGGCCACTACGCTCACAGGGGCGCCCGCCACGTCAAGGCTTGCGCAAATGGTGCCACCACCTTGGATGAGCAGGCTGTTCACATCGAAACCCGTCGTTACACCCGGCACCACGATGCTCAGGTCGAGCGTTGCCGGATCATAAACCAGCGTGTGGATGGTGTAATCACCAGCGTCTGCCACGTTAAAGCTCGGCGTGGCACCCGCGTTCACGATCACCAGGCCCTCACCCTGGGTGAGCACATAGACGGTGCTGTAACCAGCGGGCACGAACGCATTGCCAGTGGGAGTAGCGCTGATCACCACCCCCTCCTCCGTAAGACAAGCCTCATAGTTGTCAGACTCCAAGGTGCCGGCATTGGCCACACATTCCTCGTCGCAAGCGGTCACCTTCACGGGAGCACCGGCCACGTCAAGACTTGCGCAGATCGTCCCACCACCTTGGATGAGCAGGCTGTTCACATCGAAGCCCGTGGTCACTCCTGGAACCACGATACCCAGATCGAGCGTGGCAGGATCGTAAACCAGCGTATGGATGGTGTAATCACCCTCCTCGCTAACACTGAAGGCCGGCTCCGCACCAGCGTTCACGATGACGAGGCCTTCTCCTTGCGTGAGGACATAGACGACCTGGTAGCCTGCCGGAACATAAGGCGCCACGGTCTGTGAGGCCGAGATCATGGCCATGCCATCCACGAGGCACACTTCTGCCCCCTCTGCCGCGATGGTCCCCGTTGACGGGTTGTCCACCAGCACACTTGTACCGGTTACGTCCAAGCTCGCACAGATCGAGCCTCCACCTTGGATGAGCAGGGCATTCACATCAAAACCAGTGGTCACACCAGGCACTACGATGCTGAGATCGAGGGTGTTCGGGTCATAGACGAGACGATGGATCGTGTAAAGACCAGTGGCGGTCACATTGAACGTAGGCTGTTCAGAAACCGCTTGGATCACCAGACCAGCACCTTGCGTCAACACGAAGATGTCCTCATAACCGGCAGGGATGATCTGGTCGCCATTGGAAATGCCTCCGATGGCCGTACCGCCATCCTGCAAGCAATCCGTCGGTTTGAAACCGGACAAGGTGCCAGCGAATGCGACGCATTCCTCCGGACACTCGCTCACCGTGACCGGCGCACCAGCCACATCAAGCACTGCACAGATGGCACCGCCACCTTGTATCAACAGTCCGTTCACATCGAAGCCAGTGGTCACTCCAGGTTCCACTACACCAAGGTCAAGAGTATTGGGGTCGTACACCAGCGTATGCACGGTGTAGGTACCAGCCGCGCTCACCTCGAACGCCGGTTCGGAACCCGCATTGACAATGACCAAACCGGGGCTTTGCGTAAGCACATAGGCTACCGTGTACCCTTGCGGCACGTATGGGGCCACGTTCACAGCAGCCGAAACCATGGCAACACCATTATCCAAGCAAACCTCGGAGGCGGTGGCGCTTAGGCTGCCTGCATCCGGATTGTCCACCAGAACGCTGGTCCCGGTCACATCCAAGGCGCCACAGATCGTGCCACCTCCCTGGATCAGGAGCGCATTCACATCGAAGCCCGTGGTCACACCAGGCACTACAATGCTAAGGTCCAAGGTGTTCGGATCATACACCAACCGATGGATGGTGTAGAGGCCGGTGGCATTCACCTGAAAGATGGGGCTGTTCGAGACCCCTTCTATGACAAGGCCTTCGCTTTTGGTCAGCACGAAGAGCACCTCGAATCCCGAAGGGACCACCTGACCACCGTTGGAAATGGCGCCGATATAGGTACCACCCTCGTGAAGGCAATCCGTGGGTTTGAAGCCCCGGAGCGTTCCGGCCTGGGCCGTGCAGTTATCACCGCCCTGGGCGGATGCGCTCAGCCCCAAGGACAGGAGGGCTCCCAAGGAGAGCATCCTCACAGCCCGGGCCCAAGGATGGGGAGTAGATCCGGTTCGTTGCATGGTGTTAGGGAATTGGGGGTTTAGGCGTTTCACGCCGTCCAAGGGAACGAACGGCACGAAGAGGCAACAGCTCACGGTTGAAAAGGTTCACCTGGATCAAAATTCCAGCAGGAACCGCTTCTGCACTACCTGCTCGCGTTGTTTAGGGTCGAGGAACTCAAACCCAAGCAACTGCACCGGGTAGTTCTTCAGTTCAACCTGACGCTCAGGACGGAAACCACGGTCCAGAACGCTGTTCCGCCCCTGTTCATCCGTGTAGATGACCATACCGGGCAGTGTTGCGCCATCCAACCCGCTCGCGTCATGCATGTATGGGACGGCTCCTCGTGCATACAGGTCAAGGGCCGTCCCGCCCACACCAATACTGATGAAACGACCAGGTCCAAGCCCACGTTCGGTCGCCCACTTACCTGCCTGTGCATTGGCCTGATAGGAAAGGATCGCGGGATAGATGCTCGCGTTGATCACCAGTGCAGTGCCGATCATCAGCACAAAACATGTGTTGAACAATGGCACTCGTTCCTTTCGGAGCCCATGATACAATGCAACGGACAGTGTCAGTAAGACCAACACCATGGCCCACCAACGGCCCTCGCCGGGGAATGCGACCATGGCCAACCAGAACGCAGTCATGGCGAGCAATGCCACCAAGGTCAACTGCGCGTATCTCAGCCAAAGCGGAGGTTCATCGGTCCATGCCTTGGCGCCCAACACAGCGAACAGGGGCACAATGACATACATATAATGCGGCAGTTTGAACTGTGAAAGCGATAATGCGACAAGGACCAGCACTGCACCCGAAATGGAGATATGCTCGGGCAACCGCTCACGGCGGAATATGGACCTCAGGCTGTTCCGAACGCCCAATAACACGAACAAGGTCCAGGGCAGCAATTGCCAGATCACTTCGTGCGTGAAGAAGAACACCGTGGAATCATCCTTCCAGCGGTTCTCGCCCGTGATGCGGCCAAAGCTCTGTTCCCAGAAATAGAAACGCAGCCCGTGCATGCCGTACTGCTGGTAGAGGCCGATGCACATGGGCACCAGGGCCAGCATCACCAAAAGGGGGACCACCAACCAGCGCAGGTCGCACAGGGAGTTCCACTTCCGTGTCAGCAGCACATGGCCGCCCAGCGCGAGCACAGGTGCAACAGCCCCCATCGGACCCTTCACCAACATTCCTGACGCCATGGCCACCGCCAACAGGACGAGTTGCCATACACGCCTTTCCTGCAACCATGCCGCACCTGCCCAGATCGCGGTAATGACCGACGCGGTGAGGATGGTATCGCACCGCACGTCGTTGGTCATTAACAGAAAAGCCGCACTGCTGCCCAGCATAAGCGCTGCTCGACGGGCCACCTCCTCGCCATGGAACAACCGGGCGAACCGGTACGTGCTGAAAAGACCGAGGAAGGCGAACAGAATGCTGGGCAGCTTATAGCTCCAGTTGTGGACCCCGAACACGTTGAATGACAGGGCCGAGAGCCAGAAAAGCAACGGCGGTTTATCCAGATAATCCTCACCGCGATGGTAGAGCTTGAGCCAGTTGCCCTGGTGAAGCATATCGGCCGACATTGCGGCATACTGCGCGGCATCCACTTCCATAACGTCCAGCACGGCACCGAACGCGACCACAAGGACGATCGCGACGAGGGACAGGCGGAACGTGAGGGTGCTCATGAACGGAACGGCGAAAGTAAAAGCCTTGTTAATGACCGAGGCGCCAACGTGGGCAGCGGCTTAACATTGCACAACGGCCATGGGACGCAAAGCGATAGGCACCTTGATCTTACTGGCCACCCTGAGCGTGATCGGGGTGGTGCTCATCCAGCTGCTCTGGCTCAGGCAAGCCTCGCATTACCGGAGCGAACAACTGGCGCTGAACCGTGAGCGCGCCCTTCAGTTGGAAAAGCAGTTCAACGACAGGGTCGTCATCGCCCTCACCGATGTCACCGAGCAGATCCTCTCGATGACCAAGGACCCGAGCGATCTTTACGATGCCGTGAAGCAGGAGCGGCCGAACTACTTCGCGGTCACCATCAACGACACGCTGCACCCCTATCTGCTCGAATCGCTGTTACGCAAGGAGTTCAGCCGCCGGAACATCCAGGAGGATTTCGAGTACGGCATCTACGATTGCTTCACGGACAGCGTGGTATATGGCAACTATGTATCGTTCGACACGCTGAGGTCGGATACCGTTCAGCATACCAAGCTGCAGAAACTCGACAAGGATGGGCACTACTTCGGAGTGTACTTCCCGAGCCGGAAAAGCACGCTTTGGGAGGAGGATGAGCACGGCGGATGGACCTGGATCTTCCCGACCATCGTCACCCTCATCGTATTCAGTTTCTTCGCTTACAGCGTATGGGTGATCCTGAAGCAGAAGAAGCTCAGCGAAATGAAGAACGACTTCATTGGCAACATGACGCACGAGCTGAAGACACCGATCAGCACGATAGCGTTGAGCAGCGAAGTCATCGCCGACCCTCAGATCATCAACGAGCCGGAGCGTCTGCAGGCCTATGCGCGCATCATTCGCAGCGAGAACGAACGTCTGCGCAACCAAGTGGAACGCGTGCTGCAACTGGCCACCCTGGACAAGGATGAACTGCAGCTGAAACTTGAGGCCGTGGATATGAACCAGGTGGCGCGCGAGGTGGCGGAGCACTTCACCCTTCCCCTTGCGGAGCGCCGAGTGGAGATGGACCTCCAATTGATGGCCGCACGAAGCACTGTGACCGGCGACCGCATGCACCTTGCCAACGTGGTGACGAACCTGCTGGACAATGCCCTGAAGTACGGCCCGGATGATTCCGTGATACGCATGCGCACCCTGCAACGCGGCGGTGAATTCCTATTGACCGTGGAAGACCAGGGGATCGGCATACGAAAGGAGGACATGAAACACATCTTCGAGCGCTTCTATCGCGTGCATACGGGCAATGTGCACAACGTGAAGGGATTCGGCCTGGGACTGCACTACGTGCAACAGATAGCGCATGCCCACAACGGAGGGATCAGTGTGCAGAGCGAACCCGGCAAGGGAAGCACCTTCACCCTTTCATTGCCGCTGGCGCAATAGACCGGCCTCAACACGAGAACATGAACGAACACAAAGCGACCATCCTGCTCGTAGAGGACGACCTCAACCTCGGGTTCGTGATACAGGATGCGTTGAAACGACGTGGGTTCACGGTCCATCTTTGTCGCGATGGAAAAGAGGGATTGCGCAAATTCAACGAGCAGCCGTACGACCTGTGCGTGCTGGACGTGATGCTACCCCATAAGGACGGGTTCAGCCTGGCGGAGGATATCCGCATGGTGAACGCATTGGTCCCGATCGTCTTCCTCACGGCCAAGAGCCAGACCGAGGACAGGATCGCAGGCTTCAAGGCAGGAGGAGATGACTACCTGACCAAACCATTCAGCCACGAGGAGTTGATCCTGCGCATCGAGGCCATCCTTCGGCGCACACAGGGCAAAGAGGACGACCCGCGCGAGCGCGACCGGTTCGAACTGGGTGATTACACCTTCGACCATCGCAACCTCATGCTCAGTCATCCGAGCGAGGAACGCAAGCTGACCAAGAAGGAGGCCGAGGTGCTGCGGTTGCTCTGCCTGCACGCCGACCAGGTGCTACCGCGCGAACTGGTGCTGAACATGGTATGGGGCGACGACACCTACTTCCTCGGCCGGAGCCTCGACGTCTTCATCAGCCGCCTGCGCAAGTACCTGAAGCTCGACCCCAAGGTGCAGATCGTGAACGTGCACGGCGTGGGCTTTAAACTGGTGATCGACCGCTGAACCGCGCTCAATGGACAATAACGAAGAAGGCGCGCCCTCGCGGACACGCCTTCCATTTATGGCGTCGTAATGCGCCGCTCAGCCCCCACTGAGCAACCTCTTCACGAGCGCCGCGATCTGTGCACCATCAGCCTTCCCGGCGAAGCGCTTGCCTGCCTCGCCGAACGGCCCTGCGCGATATCGCCGCTCATTATTCCTACGACCATGCTGCCGAGGGCGAGCTGACCTTGCG
>JBEICT010000030.1:0-18205 GCA_040383865.1 Flavobacteriales bacterium
CATGATGGGCCATGGCCAATACCGCCGGGCCTTGGTCAACACAATGCTGGAACACTTCATACCGCAGCGAGCGGGCCGCCATCTGTGTGGAAGACCCGGAGGAGGCTGCGAGGGCCTTCACATCCACCCGTTCCAGCACCAATGGCACGTGGAGGGCTTCACAGAACGATCGGACCAGTTCCGCATCGGCATCACTCTCCCCGCCGCGCAGACCATGATCGATGTGTACGGCTTTCAGCGGATGCCCCAGTGTGTTGAGCACATGCAACAGCACCATGCTGTCCACCCCTCCGCTCACCGCCACCCACGTGGCAGCCCCGGGCTCCAGCAAGGCATGGGACCTCAATGTGCGTTCCACCCGTTCACGCATGGGCCAGTGCTTCAAGTACGGAACGTGCCTTCACCTCGCACTCCTCCCACTCCTGTTCCGGGTCGCACTGTGCTGTGAGCGCACTGCCCGTGGAAAGCGAGGCAATGCCCGTGGTCCTGTCAAAAAGCAGCGTGCGGATCACCACGTTCAGGTCACCCGTGCCATCGGGCGCGAAGAAGCCCAGAGACCCACTGTACAGTCCACGTGCCTGGTCCTCGGCCTCGTCGATGAGCTTCATGGCACTGATCTTCGGCGCGCCGGTCATGCTGGCCATGGGGAATGCGACACGCACCATATCGAACGGCGTATGGCCAGGCTTGATGCGGGCCGCCACCGTGCTGACCATCTGGTGCACACGCGGAAAGCTTCGAATTTCACACAGACCCTCCACCACGACGCTTCCACTGCGTGCCATGCGTGAAAGGTCGTTGCGCATCACATCCAGCGCCATGATGTTCTCGCTGCGCTCCTTGGCATCGATCGCGAGCTCGTTACGCAACTGCTCATCCTCTTCCACGTGCGCTCCGCGACGTCGCGTGCCTTTCATGGGCTCACCCGTGCACCGATCACCAACGAAGGACAGGAATCGCTCCGGGCTGGCGCACATTGCAAAGCGCTCCCCAAGGCGATAGAACGCTGCGAACGGCGCATCGGCACCCCTGAGCAAGCGCATGAAACCCGCATAGGGATCAAGGTCCGGCCAAGCGGCATGGCGTTCGGTACAATAGTTCACTTCGTAGATATCGCCACGGTGGATGTGCCGTAGCAACTTGAGGGCCTGTTCCAAATAGCGCTCGCGGGTCGTGCTGCACGTCCAACCGGGCATCGGCCCGAACGCCCTGTCCTGGACCCCATGGGCCAAGAGAGGCACGATGGCTTCGGCCGCTTGCAGGTCCTGCTCTCGAGCATGCAGGAAGGCCTCCCCGCCCTGCCATTCGATCACCCACTGCGGAACACGCCATTGGGAAGGTTCCAGATGTTGCGGACCGACATGCCTGGATACCAGCCCGTGCGTATGCTCCTTCCACTCGTAAGCGAGATGGCCATAGGTCCAATCCTTGATCATGGGTCCTTCACTGAAGTCCGGGGCATCGCGGTCACTGACCGAACCAATGAACAACAGCGCACGGTCCCGATCGGCCATACGGCGGAACAGGAAGTGCTCCTCATCCCGCAAGACCTCGGGAATGAACGGGATCCCGTGACCCAATGTGATCGACTTTCGCACGGTGCCAAGATACCTGACCGGCAAGGAGCGGCCCGATCAGGCCAGGGACCGACGATATCGGTTCGCGGCCTCCGCCAAGGCGATCAACGCAACGATCACGGCCAAACGTCCCAGCAGGTCGCCGTGGCGGACGAAGAACGTTGTGTCCTCATTCAGATGAACGGTTGCCCTAAAGGCGGCAGGCTGCCACCACCCGGTGCGATGATGGATGACGCCACGCTGATCCACGATGCACGAGATGCCGGTATTGGCCGAACGAACGATCGAACGGCGTGTCTCGATGGCCCGGATGCTCGCGAACGACAGGTGCTGCCGATAGCCGGGTGAATCGTCCCACCAGCCGTCGTTGGTCATGATGGCGATGAGGTTGCCACCGTTGCGCACATGCGCCGCCACATGCTCACCGAACACCGATTCGTAGCAGATGGCGGGCACGATCCGAAGGCCGGCCTTGCCATAGCGCAGCACGGCACGCTCCTCTTGCTGCCCCAGCGAACCGGTGGTGCCACCAAGGTCCAAAGAGAGCTTGCTCAGCGATCCCAGGACCGACTCGAACGGCATGAGCTCCACACCGGCGACCAGCTTCGATTTGTGGTAGTGCTGTTCGGCCGTATCGGGCACCAAGTACAAGGCCGCGTTATAGGCTTCATAATACAGGGAGGTGCCACCGATGGGCCTTGCCGTGACCGGCAGCTCCGAGGCATCCGGAGGGAAAAGATGCGCCGAGGACATGCCCGAAAGCACGGACAAACGCGGGTGCTCCCGTTGAAATGCGCGTATCCGTTGAGCGCTGCGCGATCGCTCCAGGTCATTCTCCCACAATCCGTTCAGCATAGGTCGACCGCCATGGAGATCGACCGTCGCGTTCTCTTGTAATGCTGTTTCGGGGAACACCAGCAGCACCGTGGTGTCCGTGACCACTTGCTCCGCCAGCTGCAACATGCGCTCCAGTTGGTCGAGCGGATCAACACCCCCGAACTTCTCGCTATAGGGGTCTACGTTGGGCTGCACCACCACCACTTCCACCGGACCACCGCGATCGTGACGATAGTGGTTGAACCTCCATAGGCCGAGCGCGATCGGGCCTAGGATCAATGCCATGGGAACAGCCAGCCGCAACGTTCTGTCGATCACGGATCGTGTTCTCCAGACCTGAACGAACTGATCGAAGAGCAGGTTCACGAGCAACACCCAGAGGGTGCCACCCATCATACCGGTCCACTCGTACCATTGGATCCACAAGGGGTGTTCGGCGAACACGTTGCCCAGCGAGAACCAGGGCCATTGCAGGTCCCATTCGTGATGCAGCCGTTCAAAGGCCATCCAGAAGGTCACAAAGCCCCAACCTGCCATTCGTGCGCCTGACCATTTGCGCACCAAACGCCGCATCCACCAAGGCAAGGTCATCAGCAGTGTGTTCACTACCATGGGCGCGAGGCCGCTCACCATTCGTGTCGAAAGCGGCTCGCTGACCATGAAGAACCACCACGAGGTCAACGCGTTCCAGATGAAGATGCCGATCAACGCATACGGAACGAACGCACGTTTGCGCAAAGCCGTGCGCTGTTCGTGCAGGCGCTCGGCATGGAACAAGGGCAGCCATGCCACGAAGGCGAGCACCGGAAAGCCACCGATGCCCGGCCATGCGAGGGCCCACAACAGACCGCTTAGCGCGGACCATGCAGCAATGCGGAGACGTTCCATTCCCGGGATCGCGAAGGCCACGAAAGTAGGCGGGGCCTATCGCAACAGGTACATCTTGCCGATGCCCTTCGTGAAGTACTCGGACGCCTTGGTCTCACGGACCTCAAGGTCCTGCCCGTTCAACTGAGCGATCACACGGTACAGATAGACGCCACGCGCCAACCGGTCGCCGAACTCGTCGGTACCGTCCCACGCGAACTCCGTCATGTTCCGGCCCACGCGCACAGGCCCGATCTCATGCATCTTCACCTCGCGCACCACCTTGCCGGTCACGGTCATGATCTGGATCCTCATGTTGGTGGGTGGTTCGGTGCCTGTGACGGTGAACACGAAGCGCGTGCTGGTGGTGAACGGGTTCGGATAGTTCAGCACCTCGGTGATGGTGGGCTTGTTCACCACTTCGAAGTTCACCTTCAGGTCGTGATCGCCCGATCGGTTGCTGCTGCGGTCCGTGGCCTGCACAATGAGCTGGTACTTGCCATCCACCGGGAAGTTGGGGCGATAGAGGATGTTCGACTCGTTCGCGGGTCCATTGGCCGGAACGAACTGCATCACTTCATTGCCCGTTCCGTCGAGGAAGAATATGCGCTTCACCACATTGTCCGGGCTGCGCAGGAAGATCTTGAACAAGGCGGTATCCGCAGGCGAATCGAGCAACAACACCGTGTTCTCGTCGTTCAGGCTCACCTGGATCTCCGGCCTGGAGGAGACGATGTCGCCGTCGAGGATATGCACACCATCGAACGTAACGTCCACCAGCGGGTTCTCACGGTCCACTTCCACATTGAAGCGCCATTGGGCGATGTTGTTGAAGTGGTATTGTTCCAACTGGTGGTAGAGGCCGGTAACGGTATCGATCGGGTTCGCCTCGAGGATCAGTGTATTGGGACCGCCGAACGGCTGTGTATTGAAGCGCACCGTATCGATCAACACGGCACCCACCGGGAGCGGAGCGTTCACCTTGTAGTGGATGCGATGCCGCACATTGGAGCGGTCCACCACCCAGGCGGTCATCAACAGGCTGTCCATGTCCACCGCGCCGATGTTGCGCACGGCCACAGCCACCGAGGCCTCCTGGCCCTGGAACCATCCATCGAGCGCCTGCAGATAACCTGCGCCCGGATCAATGGCACACTCCGGAGCAGGTGCGCACAACAACTGCCAGCGCTTCAACTGCGCAGGCTCCGGCACAGCTACGCCCTGGTCGAAGAAATGGCCCCGGATGCGCAAGCGAGGGTACTGCTGCGCACCGGCCACGGTGCTGAGGTAGGTGACGGAATCGAGCGTGGAGGGCAGGTTGAACAGATCGACGACCTGTCCGAACGGGGTGATCCCCTGCAGGATGATCCGTGTGCTGTCCTGCTCGTTGCGCGGCGTTTCATCCCAGTACAACGCCTGCCACTCCGAGGCAGGCCCGGCATCCACCGTGGTGATGAGCCCCTGGTCCGCGAGCAGCACCATGTCAGCACTGAAGGTCAGTATCTCATTGATGCTGCTGGCCACGGTATCGCTGAAGGTCTCCGGGAATCCCTTGCGCACATAAAATATGTAGGGCACACTGTCGGGCAGGTTGTCAAGGTCCGGCATACCGAGCGCCTCCATGGCAGGGATCAGCCCCGGCCCGTTCACGGTCATGCCGTCCTTGTCCAGGTACAACCACGTATAGAACAGCATGTGGTGTCCATCAGGTACGCGGTTGGTGATCATGTCCTGCATACCTGCCAACTGCGCCGGTTGGTTGGTGAAGAAGGTGAAGTACTTCTGGACTCGGGGCCTGCACAGCGAGAGGTTGTTCGCGTTACCGAACTCGTTCTGCGGGTTGAACTCGGCCCCATTACCCGCGATGAAATGCGTTCCCCACGGCTCCATGGTAACAGGGTCGATCACGGCCACATGCCAGCCCGGCCAGGGACCGCAACCGCTGTAATCAATGGCGGTGAGGTCGATGTCGTAGCCCGTGTCGCCGAAGGGGTTATTACCCGAAACGCTCGCCCTTATCTGCCGCACCCCGCCGGAGTAATCGAAATCACGTTCCGGGCGATCGAACAGGATGCCGCTGTACGCATTGTCCTTGAACTGGAAGAAGTGCGACTGCCCCCACCCATTGCGCTCCGGAATGTACTGGAAGGACCGCTCGTACCAGTTGTAGCCCTGGTTGCCGGTGCTGTCGATACTGCACCGCCAATAGAATACGGTGCTATCACGCAAGGCGTTCAATCCGAAGATGGACGTGGGCTGCCAGGTGACCACGCCTCCGGGTGCGGTGACCGTGGCCGACTCTCGCACAGGGCTGTTGAACCTGTCCGTTGTATCGATCTGGAAGACATAGGTCCTTGCCGGTGCCAACGGATCGCCCGTGCTGGCCTTTAGTACTGGCGCGGGATCGGGAATGATGGCGTAGTTGTATGGGAACACCGGAATAATGTCCCCGCTGCTGATGAAAATGGCCGTATTGCCCACATTGTTCGTGGACTCCTGAAGCTCGATGATCGCATTGGGGTCCATGTCAACCCTGGCCTGGAACACATTGGTGCCCGCCCCACCTGCGAACGCCTTGGTGGGCACTTGGAACACCACGGTATCCCTGAAGTGCATGTTGGACACGGTGGTGAGATACCCCTGCGTGGGCGGTGAGAGGTTCGGGTTCGCACGGTCCAAGGCCACCGACATGGTGGCATTGGTGGCCCTGCCGATGTTGGTGATCGCCACCTTCACTTGGAAGGTGTCCACATCGGCGTTCACATACTCCGGGACAAAGAGGATGTCCTGGTCGCGCACCACGAAGTCGGGCTCCGGTGGTGAATTGAGCTTCAGCAAGGGATCGCCTTGCAGCGTGAACGTGTGGACATGGAAGAGAGCGGGCAGGTTGCTGTTGTTCGACAGCATACTGAACGCCGCATAGCGCATATGGTCGCCAATGGTGCCGCCGTAATTGACCTGACTGAAGCTGCGGTAGAAGCGACTGGTGTAATCATGCAGCATGGGCGTTACACCCTGCTTCACTGAGGCTAAAAAAGCATTCGGACCAGCGCTCTCAAGGCCTACCCAGTTCTCACTGGCGCTGAGCGATCCGTTCTGGTGGATGTTGCCGATGTAGCACGAGTTGGCGATCACCATGGGGTGTTTACCGTTCCACTCGTAGTTGGCCGGGTCATCGATGGTAATGTCGAAGTTGCTCGAATAGGCGTGTGCGAAGAAGGTCATGAGCGTAACACCCTCCTGCTCGATAAGCTGCTCGACCGCTGCGGCCGGCGCCTGCTCCAGCACCTCCGAGGAATTGCGCAGGAACGTATGGACATTGCCACCGAAGGAGGTGTCGGTGGCCGTCACCTCATAGGAGCGCAGGTAGTTCGCCAACAGGGTCTGCTCATTCTCCGTGAAGCCCCCACCGAAGTGCATGATGTTCTTCATCCAGGCAGCAGGTTGTTCGGCCTCCGTGGCCTGCACCTTGGCGAGGTATTCCAACACATCCTGCACATTGTTTGCGCTCAACCGGCCCACCGGGATCTCCACCCTGCGCGGATCGAACCGGAGGCCGATGGTGAAGCACTGGTCACAGTTGGGCGCGCCATAGGTGGGCACCAGGCAGCGCGCATAGCCGCCATTGATGTCGGGCCGCGTGCCATCGGGGTCTCCCAGACGGGGCGAGGTGTTCACCGATTTACCCACTAGGAACAGGCCGCGCGGGTCGGACGGGAAGGTCTGCAAGGCGAAGTTCGCGAAGCGCCGGATGGCAAATGGATGCTTCGGCACACCGCCTCCGAACTGGTCGTAGAGCTCGTTCACATCGGCCAGTACGGTCGGATAGCGGTTGTAAGGATTGGTGCGCCGATAGTCCTTGTACTGCTGCGCACCGTCCATCAGCGAGGCATGGGTAACGATCAGCATGGCCGAATCCGCCGCTTGATCACTGTAATCGGTGAAGTAACCGGTACCGTTCACAGGGCTCAGGATGGTCACTGAGGTGATGTTGCCTTGGCCCAACGCATACAGATAGGTGCTGTCCACCGAGGTGTTCGCGGGAACCATGGCGTTCCATTGGCCACCAATGTTGACACCCACCACGCGGCGCACTGAATCACCGAAAGCATAGATCACCGGCGCCTCCCACGTGGCCTGAAAGGACAGGCGTGCTGGTTCGTCATTGGCAGAGGACGGTGTCCAAAGCTCAATGGGGGCTGTGGCCTCCAGAGCGGGCACCCGGGCGTAGTGCACCTTCAGCGCATGCACGGTCTGGAACTCACGGTAGCTCGGATTGATCGACCCGATCTGCCCTGGACCATCGAGGTCGTGTGGCACCTTGAACCTCAGGTTGAAGAGACCTGAGCCGTTGTTGATGTCCGCATGGGGTACGAGGAAGCGCCCGTTGATGACCTGGGAGCCACGGAAGATGGTGTCAAAGGCCTGCGTGGCGAAACCCGGTCCGTACAACACCTGCAAATGGTGATCATCGTACGTGCCAAAGCCCACGCTGTTCTGTGCCGAACTATGCGTGAACACACGGGCAGGAGGCGCGTTCGCACCATTGAACACGGCCGGTGTGGCCACCACGGCGTTCATTTCACCATCGGCCCCATCCGATACCAGGAAGGGTCCACCCCATCCCTCGCCGTTCACCATCAGGCCACTTGTGGCCACCACGTTCAGCTGGGTCCAGTAGAAATGGTCCAACATGCCCTGCCAGTAGTAGTCGGTGTAGGAGCGCACTCCCTGGCCCCATACCCATGGAAGTGGCACTTCATCCTCGATCCCCGCGGCGTCATATGCGGTCACCCTTGACTTTGGCGCCACAGGGTCCCAGGTCAGGAAATAGCGGATGGTATCATTGTGGATACTGTAGTACGGGTTGGGGTTCTGGGACGGCAGCGGGAACATCTGCGAATCCAGCCAACCATCGTTGCGACGACCGATGAACTCGATGAAGTCGCCGGCGTTGAACACGCCATCGGAACCACCCGAGATGAAGAGCGGCACCTGCTGTTCGCGCGCAAAGAGCATCAGGTCCCGTGGATCGACCGAGGTCACTGGAAAGCCTGCTGCGGCAAGCGCGGCCGAGTCAATGCGGTAGATCCCATCCCGGTGGATATTGAAGCGCCAGTACTGCCGATCATGATCGACCCACTCGTTGCCGTAGGTGCCTTGGGCAAGGCCAACGGCCGCGTTCAGGAATACCAGGACGAAGAGTGCCGCTCTGATCATGAGGACGGTTTCTTGAAGAGATCGAACTTCAGGGAGAAGATGTTGGAGTACAACGCCACGCTGTTGTCACCGATGTCCGTGAGGGCATAGTCCAGCGACACGCTCTTGATCTTCAGGCCCAGACCGATGTTGGGCTGCACGGTCAACGCGCGCGAGTCGTTGATGTCCGTGACATACTGCATGTTGGCGATACCGGTCCGCACATAGACGATACCTGCATAACCCAGCTCGATGCCCAACCGCGGATCGATGCTAACGAAGTCCGTCTGGATGAGCGTATTGCGACGGCCATCGAAGGTGTTCTCAAGGTCCAATGCGGCGATGAGGTCGAACTTCTGTCCGAACTTGAATTGACGGGCGGCACCCAGCATCAGGCGAGGCAGGGTCACCTCCACACTGTTCACGGGGATATCGTTGCCGGTCTGCTGGAACACATCGACGGTGCGCTGGTCCAGTGTGTAGTTCCACGCGTTGAAAGTGCCGGTGATGTCGCGGGCCACAGCGGAAAAGCGCCACCGGTCGCGTTCGTAGGTGGCACCAGCATCGAGGCCGAAGCCCCAGGCCGTGGCGAAACTGCCCACTTTCCGATAGATCACCTTGGCATTGCCGCCCAACTGAAGGCCGGGCACGCTCAATTTCCGCGCATAGCTGATGATGAACGCATGATCGGCGGAACTGAAGGAGGTGATCCGATCGTAGTCGATGTTGCCCGAGGGATCGATCAGGTCGATGGTGTTCGGGATGTTGTCGATACCGAAACGCACGAAGGTGAACCCGATGGAGCTGAGCGAGTCGATGGGTTTGGCCAGACCGATATAGTCGTACTTGGCGATACCGGCGAAATACTCGCTGTGCATGGCCCCCACCTGCAGATCGCTGCGAACGCCCAGCAGGCCGGCCGGGTTCCAGTAGCCGCTGGTCACGTCGTTCACCACGGCCGTGTAGGCACTGCCCATGCCCAAGGCACGCGCCCCCACACCGATGGCCAGGAACTCGTTGCTGTACTTGGGCGCATCCTGTGCAATCACCGTCCCACAGGACATGGCGGCCACCAACACGGCCCACAGGCTGCGCATTCCCTTCACGCTCACGGTCTTCATTCGTTCATGCTATTGACGCAGCTTCTAACTCCTGGTGGCCTCTGTTATTGCCCCGAATTTATCCCAACTTCGGCCCCGCAACGGCTTCGGCCCTGTCATTTCACGCATTATGGCCCGCCTGCACCGCCTTCCGGACCTGCTGACCACCGCGAACCTAGCCTGTGGCACGGGTTCCATCCTCCTGGCTTCTCAAGGACAGTTAACACTGGCGTGTTGGCTGGTGTTCGCCGGGGCGGTGTTCGATGTGTTCGATGGGCTGGCCGCCCGGGCCCTGGGGGGTGGCTCGCCGCTGGGCGCCCAGTTGGACAGCCTGGCGGACATGGTGACCTTCGGTGTGGCGCCTGCGTTCCTGCTGTTCCTGATCGGACTGCAACCATCCGGACCAGGCTGGCATACGACAATTTATCCTGGCTGGTCCTGGACGATCTATCCGCCCATTTCCGCCATTTCTGCCCCGCTGGATCTAACGAGCTGGCCTGTCTTCACTTCCGCGATCGTGCTGGCCGTCGCATCGTGTTGGCGCTTGGCCAAGTTCAATTTGGACACCCGACAGACCAGTGGCTTCCTCGGTCTGCCCACTCCCGCCAATGGCCTTTTCTGGGTCTCAATGGTCCTCGTCAGCTTGAACGTGGCAGTGCATCCGGGACCTGGCCACGAATTGCTTGCCGGCCTTATGGTCGGCCTAATGAAATCGTCCACCACACTGCTGATCGCCTGTATCGGAATGGCCCTCCTGATGCTCTCCGAGCTCCCCCTCCCCTCCCTGAAGTTCAAGCACTTCCGCTGGCAGGGCAACCAGGTCATCTACCTGCTGATCGGCGCTGGCGCGTTGCTGGTGGCGCTGTACGGCATGCTGGCCGTGCCGCTGATCCTGGTGCTTTACCTGCTCAGCCCGCTGTGGGGCCGGGTGTTCGGAAAGGGGTGAATGAATTGTCGATATGTCGACCCAATGGGTCGACGGTACAGGTGGTGGGGCAATGCACGCGTCGCATTGCAACCACCTGCACCTGAGCATTGCGCATTCGTATTTCTCTGCGACCTTTGCGCCTCCGTACCTCTGCCTTCTCCCTACCGCCATGAAGACCTTCCGCGCCTCCATCGATGTGATGCCCCACGATAACCTGCTGGACCCCCAGGGCAAGGCCGTTACCGGCGCTATGGGCAATCTCGGACTGCCGGAGATCACCGGCGTGCGCATCGGCAAGCACATCACACTGCACGTGGAGGCCGCCGACAAAAAGACCGCCGAGGCCAAGGTGGACGAGGCCTGCAAGAAGATGCTGGCCAACCAGATCATGGAGAAGTACAGCTTTTCCGTGGAAGAAGCCTGAGGAAGCTGCAAGACACAAGCTGCAAGGCCCAAGGCTCAAGCTTCAATGGCTGTTGGGGCGTGCATTATGGCGTCGGATCAGCGGCCGCCTTTCCTCTTCTTGTTGGAGATGATCTTGCCAATGATCTTCACGAGTTCGCCACACTCCTGCGTAAGCCAGACCAGATCGACATCGGTCTCCGGCATAAGACCTGACAGCAACTGGATCCGCAGATTGACGTTGGACTCCTTCAGCTCCTTGAGCGCTATTCCACACTTGTGGATGAAATCCTTGTCCGACTCCGCACCCTGTGCCTCGCCATAATGCATCGCCGGGGACCCTCCACTGCGCAGCAGTTGACCGGCGTAGTATCACCCTGCCAGCGAGTTCGGCATGCGGTCCACGTAGACGACCACTCTCGCGGCAAATACTGTGAGCCGCTCCAAGATCATAAATGCGTTCCTCCATCACCCCAAGGTTCTATCTACCATCGGGCATCGGTCCTTTGAGCTTGAGCCTTGAAGCTTGAGCATTTTGAGCTTGTTTGAGCTTCAGGATATTAGCTTGAGCCTTGAAGCTTGGAATTCGGAGCTTCTCCCCAAAACCTCACCTCACACCTTTCGGCGCAGCTCAAAGTTCTTCCCGAGGTACACGCGGCGCACGGTCTCGTCGGCGGCCAGTTCCTCGGCGGTGCCCTGCTTCAGGATCTTGCCTTCAAAGAGCAGGTAGGCCCGGTCGGTGATGCTTAGCGTCTCCTGCACGTTGTGGTCGGTGATCAGGATACCGATGTTCTTCGCCTTGAGCTTGTGAACAATGCTCTGGATGTCCTCCACGGCAATGGGGTCCACGCCGGCGAAGGGTTCATCGAGCAGGATGAAACGCGGTTCGTTGGCCAGTGCCCGGGCGATCTCGGTCCTGCGCCGTTCGCCACCGCTCAGCACATCGCCCATGTTCTTGCGCACGTGCTGCAGGCTGAACTCGTCCAACAGCTCCTCCAGTTTCCGCGCCTGTTCGGCCTTGCTCTTCCCGGTCATCTCCAGGATCGCGCGAATGTTGTCCTCCACACTGAGCTTGCGGAAGACGCTGGCCTCCTGCGGCAGGTATCCTATGCCCTTCTTGGCCCTGCGGTACATGGCCAGGTCGGTGATCTCCTCGTTATCAAGGAAAATGCGGCCCTCGTTGGGCTTGATCAGGCCCACGATCTCGCCCTCGCGCACTTCCACACTGACCCCGTTCACCACGGTACGGCGCTTGTACTGTTTGAATATGTTCTCGGCCCTCAGCACGCGATCAGAAGGTGATGTTGAGCTTCAAACGTAAGGCCCAGGCCCGTGTGTTGGGGTGGTCCAGATAGGTCAGGCGGCGTATGGCATCCACACGCAGGATCTTCAGGATGTTCTCCACGCCCAGCGAAAGTTCGGCAAACGGGCCCTCGCTCAGGTCGTACATGAAGGGCAGCAATTCCATTTCCTCCCGCTGCTTCGGGTCCAGGCTGCCCACGGCCGTCTTGAATCCCACCACCTCCCGCCACTTCAACCGGCGGAACAACGGAACACGGTTGAAGAACAACCCATCGAAATGATGTTCGAGGAACAGGGTGGCACTTCGGTCGTTGATGAACTCGAAGAAATTCATCGTGTTGAACGCGATGTCGTCGTAATAGAAGGTCTCGTTACCTGCGTTGATCAACAGCAACGGATAAGGCAGCGTGCCCCAGACCTTGCCACCCGTAACGGTGTAACGCAGGAAGCCCAATGCCCCGAGCTGAATGCGCTGCTGCACGCGCACGATCATCTTGGTGTAGTCATAGTCACCATCAAGAACGCCCTTGAAACCGTGCACCAGGTGGACCTGAAGGACCGGATAAGGCGTACCCAGGCTCACGCGCGAGAAGTCGCCGCTCACATACTTCTCCTTGTAGGCGAAATAGGTGTTCAGCATCACCTCGGTGGTGGTGATGCTGTTGATGACCTCGGGCTCCTGTGCATCGGTGTAGGTCACGTAGGACAGACTGCCCCGTGGGAACATGGTGCGGTGACGGAACGCGATGGTGTTACTGAACCCCATGAACCATTCGCGCTCCAGGAACGTGTAGTAGTCGTCCACCAGGGTCAGCTTGTCATTGGGCAGGCGCCTGAACAGCGAGGAAAGGATGTTGTCCTCCCGGAAGGCGCCCACGCTCTGGCCGAGCTGCTCGATATCCCGCTTGAAGTAGGCCCCGGCGATGATCCTTGGCGAGCGAGACACCATGAACTTTCCGCCGAAGCCGAACTTGAACTCCTCGTCCTTCGTGCCGTAGGCCGTGTAGCCTTCCAGTTCCACCCGCTTGCTCCACTGGCTGCTGGTGCGGGCCCCCATGCGGAAGCGATTACCTTCCACCGCGTTGAAGCTGTAAGTGGTGAAGTAAGGCCCCAGTTCGATGTCGCCCATCGGATAATACCCCGTCACCACCGTCTGCACGATATCGATGTAGGTACGGAACCGCGGAATGGTCTTCATGGTGTCCACCATGTGGTAGATCCTGGCCTCCTTCTCGGAGAGGGCCATGTGGCGGTTCTGCTCCCAATAAGCCTCCTGCTCACTCGCGGGGTCCAGGACCATCAGCACCTCCTCCGCACCCGTATAGAAAGCCTCTTCCCGAGGGCGGTTCACCACGAAATCGCGATAGCTCGCGGTACGCCTACCATAAAAACCCTGCACCGCGTTCGTGTTGGGCTTGCCCGTGTCGCGGATCACGTTGAGATCGGCGACCAGCTCATCACGCGTAAGCATCCACACTTCGTTCTGCACCTGATCATATTCCTGCCGCACCCAGAAGCCTTGCACGAAGTTGAGATTGGCACCGGCCGGAATGCCCGCTTCGATCCTGCGCACGGCATAAGTTGTATCGTTGATCCACATCTCGCCGGCAAAAGCCAGTTCCTGCGGACGCTTGGGCTTGAACTCCAACTTGTAGCACCAGTACTTGCCAACGAAGGCGCTATCCGTGAGGTAGTAGTCGTAGAAGCCCTTGCCGCCATCGGCGATGGGGCTCACGAAGTTCCTCCCGAAGATCACGAGGAAGTTGTCGTAGATGTTGATGTTCTGGTACATGTCGCCCATGAACTGCGACACGCTCTCGTTCTCGATGCCGCTCACCTTGGTGCCCTTGATCAGCTCACGCTGCGTCCTTGGTTTTTGCCGGTAGTACACCTCCGACAAGGTCTCGGTCATAAAGATGGGCAGGTAGGGTTTGGCCCCCGTGCTGTCGATGTTGTCGAAGATGAACGCGAAGGGTTTGAAGAGCTTCTTCTGCGTGAACTCCTCGGTGATGTTGTTGAGGTCGAACTCGATCTTGTTGTAGGCGTGGTATTCGTAGGCCGCGAGCTTCTCACGGTTGTTGGCCGGCTTGTGTGCGACCACGCGGCGCAATACGGCGAACGCGGGGTTCTCGTCCGGCGGGCGGATCACCACCTCGGCCAACTGCACATTACTGGGTTGCATGGCAATGTCGAGCACCTGGGCACGGTCCTTCCTTACGGCCACGGAGCGGGGCATGAACCCCACGAACGACACACGCAGCGAATCGGTGGCGTAGTAGGTCTCGATGCTGTAGTTGCCATTGATGTCACTGGTGGTGCCGATGCGGCTGTCCACGAAGCTGATGTTCACGAACGGCAGTGGCTCCCCGGTGGTGGCGTCCGTAATGCGGCCACTCACCCGTGTGCTTTGTGCATTCACCACGGCGACCAGCAACAACAGGGGCAGGCCCAAGGCTATGCGCGCTATGCCGATCGACGACCTCATGCGCTCCCTCGGGCTGGCAGGGTGTTGGCAGCAGCACGCTCCATGCGCCGCAGGGTGCTGGCCGATAGCAGGATGCTGGCCTCATACAGGAGCATGAGCGGGCCTGCGACCACCAATTGGCTCACCACATCGGGTGGCGTGATGATGGCCGCAGCGACCAGCACGATCACGAAGGCGTGCTTGCGGTAAGTCCGCATGAACGCCGGAGTGAGCAGTCCTGCGCGTGTGAGGAACAACACCACGATGGGCAGTTCGAACAACACACCGGTCCACATGGTCACGGAGGTCACCATGGAGATGTAGCTGTCCAGGGCAACGGCGTTCTGCACCGCGCCGCTCACCTGGTAGGAGCCGAAGAACTGGATGCTCAGCGGAGCCAGCAGGAAATAACCGAAGGCGACGCCCATCAGGAAGAGGAAGGTGGCGAAGACCACCACTCCGCGCAACGAACGACGCTCGGACGGGTGAAGTCCTGGCGCAATGAACCGCCAGACCTCCCACAGCACGTATGGGAATGCAAGAATGAAACCCGCCACGAAGGAGACCATGAGGTGTGTGAAGAACTGTCCGCTCATGCTGATGTTCTGCAGAACGAAGGGCAGGTCTGAAACGCAGAGCGCATCGCCCATGCCCACGAGACGCCCAAGGGCACAAAAGGCCCGGTAGGTGATGAACCCGGCCGACTTGGGCGCAAGCACGATGCCGTCGAACACAACATCCTTGGCGATGAAAGCGGCGATCATGCCGACGACCACGGCGATACTGGACCGTACGATGGTCCAGCGGAGCTCCTCCAGGTGCTCCAAAAAGGTCATTTCGGTAGGTGTAGGTCGGGCCACGGCAGGGGACCGGAAAGTGTCAAAGATAGCGGGGCACCTCCCCCGAAAAGGGCCACGATACCGCACTTATCAACGAGGGAGGTGCTGGCAACGAGATGCGGTCCGATCCGTTGAAACCTGTGGGAAAAACGCGCTCCGCGAACCCTTCGGTTTCCGTACCTTTCAGCGTTCAAAAAAGGGGCCTGCTCCGGTCCCCAGTGAGAAGCAATGATCCACGTAGACCTGACCCCTCGGGAAGCCCTCGAGCAATTTTTCGGTTTCAACACCTTCAAGGGCGAACAAGAGTCCATCATCCAGAGCGTTCTGGATGGCCAGAACACTTTTGTGATCATGCCCACCGGCGGAGGCAAGAGCATGTGCTACCAGCTGCCCGCGCTCATGATGGAAGGCACCGCCATCGTGGTGAGCCCGCTCATCGCGTTGATGAAGAACCAGGTGGACGCCTTGCGCGGCTTCAGCGATGAGGACGGCGTGGCTCACTTCCTGAACAGTTCCCTCACGCGCAACGAGACCCTGAAGGTCCGCAAGGACATCAAGGACGGCCGGACAAAGATCCTGTACGTGGCCCCTGAATCGCTCACGAAGCGGGAGAACGTGGAGTTCCTCACCGACATCAAGATCAGCTTCTTCGCCATTGACGAGGCGCACTGCATCAGCGAGTGGGGCCACGACTTCCGCCCCGAGTACCGCCGCCTACGCACCATCTTCGACGAGATCAAGCGCGTACCCGTGATCGCGCTGACCGCCACGGCCACGGAAAAGGTGCAGGAGGACATCCTGAAGAACCTCGACATTCCGGACGCCAAGACGTACAAGGCCAGCTTCAACCGCCCGAACCTGTACTACGAGATCCGCCCCAAGAAGGACGTGGGCCGCGAGATCATCCGCTTCATCAAACAGCACTCCGGTCGCAGCGGCATCATTTACTGCCTCAGCCGGAAGAAGGTGGAGGAAATGGCCGAGATGCTGAACGTGAACGGCATCAAGGCACTGCCCTACCATGCCGGCATGGATGCCAACCAGCGCGCCAGTCACCAGGACCAGTTCCTCATGGAGGAAGTGGATGTGATCGTGGCCACCATCGCCTTCGGCATGGGCATCGACAAGCCCGATGTGCGTTTCGTGATCCACCACGACATTCCGAAGAGCCTGGAGAGCTACTACCAGGAGACCGGACGTGCGGGACGTGACGGCGGCGAGGGCAAGTGTGTGGCCTTCTACAGCTACAAGGACATCGAGAAGCTGGAGAAGTTCCTGCAGGGCAAGCCCGTGGCCGAGCAGGAGATCGGCAAGCAACTGCTGGCCGATACGGTGAGCTTCGCCGAGACCAGCATGTGCCGCCGCAAATACCTGTTGCACTACTTCGGCGAGCACTTCGATGCGCCCGAATGCAACAAGGGCTGCGACAACTGCGCCAATCCGAAGGAACAGTTCGAGGGCAAGGAGGACCTGGCCCTGGTGCTGAAGGCCGTGAAGGAGAGCAAGGAACGTCACCGCGCCAAGTTCATCTGCGACCTGATCACCGGAACGGAAACGAGCGAGATCAAGAACTACAAAGGCGACAAGCTGAAGGTGTACGGCGAAGGCGCCGACAAGGACGGACACCATTGGATGGCCGTGGTGCGCCAGGCCAACGTGGGCGGCTTCCTGCACAAGGACATTGAGACCTACGGCAACCTCAGCCTCACCGAAGCGGGCAAGAAGTTCCTGGCCAAGCCGGTGTCCATCAAGTTCGTAAAGGAGCGCGATTACAGCGACTACGAAGGTGCGGACGACGAACCCATAGCACGCGCCGGTGCCGCTGCCGACGAGAAGCTGATGGCCATGCTGAAGGACTTGCGCCGCAGCCAGGCCCAGAAACTGAAGCTGCAGCCCTGGGTGCTCTTCGGCGATCCCTCACTGGAGGAAATGACCATGCGCTACCCCATTACCATCGACGAGCTGACGCAGGTGAGCGGTGTGGGACCCGGCAAGGCACAGAAGTTCGGCAAGCCCTTCGTGGAGCTCATCGCACGCTATGTGGAGGAGAACGACATCGAACGGGCCGAGGAGGTCACCGTGCGATCGGTGGTGAACAAGAGCGGCAACAAGGTCCACATCATCCAGAACATCGATAAGCGTCTGCCGCTGGAGGCCATTGCCAAGTCGCGCAACCTCAGCCTGAACGACCTGCTCACCGAACTGGAGAGCATCGTGATGAGCGGCACCAAGCTGGACATCAACTACCAGTTGAACGACATGCTGGAGGCCGAGTCGCAGCAGGAGATCATGGACTACTTCCGTGATGCAGAGACCGACGACATTGAGACCGCCCACCAGGAGTTCGACGGCGACTTCAGCGAGGAGGAACTGCGCATGATGCGGATCAAGTTCATGAGCGAGGTGGCGAACTAGGTCTGCTCAGCTCACCAGAACTACGACCGAAGCAGATCATGGTCGAGCAGGAAATGGTGATCAAGGAAGGGCCATTCGATAAACGCGGACCGGCCCCTTCCTCACTGGAAGCAGCGGTTTGGGTCGTGTTCATTGGTGTGTCCATTCCAGCCGTTGTATTCTTTCTGGGATACTGGTTGACCACTGACCTTAGCGAAGGCGCGTTCCAAGCTGCACTGCTTGGTATGCTGGCCCTTCAAGTGATCGGTATCATCCGTTCAGTACGAAGCAGCAAG
>JBEICT010000031.1:0-18114 GCA_040383865.1 Flavobacteriales bacterium
CACAGGTCCGGCGCCGTTGATCTCGCTGACAGTACGGGCACCACATGATATCAGCGCCATTTCACTTGGTTGACCCTAAGCCATTAAACGACCATGAGCCCCAACGACCTTACCCTTGTCGCCAAGCACGTCATGAAGCTCCTCGTGGAGCGGCGCTATGACGAACTGGAACAGGTCACCGGTGGTGTGCGCCTTTCGGCGGATGCGATGCTGGACGCCGTGGAGGATATCGGCGCTGCGTTGGTGATGCCACCGCCCACCGTATGGAACAACCTCCAGGTCACTGCCGCTCGCAACTGGCCCGGCGCCTATTCCGTGCATATCGATCTGTACACTGCCGGCGGGCGATCCACCCACCACGTGGAATTGACCGTTCACGAAAAGAACGGAAAGCCGGTGATCGAAGTGGACGATATCGTGCAGCGGTAAGCGTGGATGCGGACCTATCGGCCAGCGGTTCACTCCACTGGGACCGCCTCTTCCGGCACAGTCCAATAGAGCATGCGTCCTTTTCGCTCCCCCACATAAGTCAAGAAGAAGCCGATGGGTTGCACGTAGTCCGTTTCATCCACACCGATGAAGGCATCGAAGTAAAGGGTCTGCGCACGTACGCAATCGAAGTCCAAGGCGTACAGGCCTGCTCGAGCAAGGAAGTCCGGATCCAAACTGTCGGCGAAGGAGAACTTGGTCAACACCGTGTCCACCACTGGTCCGTTCGCGTTGGTCAATTGGATCCGGTAACTGCGGTCGAAGTTCGATCCGCTGCAACCGATACCGGTGATGGTGAGGCGATGCGGCTCGTTGTAAAGGCTCAATGCGGTCTCGCTGAAAACCGTGTCGGCTTCGCGCGCGGCAACCTCCGCTTCGATCTCCGGGGAAGGCCACGAACCGGTAGTATCCGCCAACAAGTCTGAGTGACCTTCATGTGCTTGCGGGGCGGCACAGCCGTGGAGCACGTACGCTCCCACCAAGCAAAGCGGGAGCAGATGCACACTGGAGGAGCGCATGCACGGCAGCGACTTTCCGATCATTGTAGTTCGTTCAGCGCCCCCACCACCATCATCGTGGCGCCGATCGCCAGCGCATCCTCATCCACATCGAAGTCCGCCGTGTGGAGCCCGCTTTGCGTGCCCGCCTTCGAGGGGTTGCCGGTCCCCAGGCGGAAGAAGCAGCCGGGCATCACGTGCGTGTAGTAGGCGAAGTCCTCCGCACCCATTCGGATGTCCATGTCCACCACGTTGTCGGCACCTACAAGCTGCACGGCCACGGAACGCATCCGAGCGGTTAGCTCGGGATCGTTCTTCACAACGGGCGAACCCCTCACGATGCGCAGGTCCGCAGTGCCGCCCATGCCTTGTGCCACGCGGGTGCATATCTGAGGCAGCAGCTCATGCAGGCGAGCGCGAATGTCCTCGTTGAAGGTGCGCAGCGTACCGTCGATGGTCGCGGTTCCGGGTACGATGTTGGTGGCCCCGTTCGCAATGAACTTGCCAAAGCTGATCACCATGGATTCGCCCTGTGGCACGGCAAGCCTGGCCTCTTCATAGAGGGCGGACAGCAGGCGTGAAGCGATGACGATCGGGTCGACCAGTCGGTCGCGCACGGAAGCATGACCACCCTTGCCTTTCACGGTGATATACAACTCGTCGGCCGCTGCCATGAACGGGCCACTGCGGAATCCGAGCTTACCAGCAGGCAGCTCGGGTGTTACGTGTTGGCCGATGATACCGGCCGGAGCCGGGTCCGTGAGCACACCTTCCCTCACCATCAGCGAAGCGCCTCCCGGCTCCTTCTCCTCGCCCGGCTGGAACACGAGCATCACGTTGCCGTTCCATTGGTCGCGGGTGCGATGCAAGGCGATACCCGCACCCAGGACCATGGCCGTGTGCGCATCATGGCCGCATGCGTGCATCACCCCGGGGGTCAACGAGCAGTAGTCGGGTTTGCCCGTTTCATGGATCGGCAGTGCATCCATGTCGGCACGCAGGGCGATGCAACGAGCGCCCGCACCCTTCGTACCGCGCACAACGGCGATCAGGCCCGTGCCCTTGGCTTCGGGAACGAGCTTGGCCACCCCTTCACGCACCTCGATGCCTTCGCGCTTCAACACATCGGCAACGAAGGCCATGGTGTCGTGTTCCTTGAACGAAAGCTCGGGATGGCGATGCAGGTGACGCCGCCATCGGACCATTTCGGCCTGCATGCCTTTCACCCCGGCCAGTATCCGCTGGTTCACTTGCCAAGGATCAGTTTCACGGAGATCAGGAGCATGAGCACGCCGAACACGCGCTTCACCGTTTCGGTGGGCAGAGCCAGCGACCACTTGCTGCCGAAGTAGCCTCCGACCACGAACGCCACCGCGATCACGGCCACCATCTTCGGATCGATCATGCCCGCCTTGTAGTAGTTGCGCACCGCCAGGGCCACGACAGGAAGTACCAGCACCGCCAAGCTCGTGCCTTGGGCCTGGTGTTGCGAATAGCCCAGCATGATCACCAGTGCGGGCACCATCACCACGCCACCTCCAATTCCCACAAAACCGCTGAGCACCCCGGCGAACAGACCGACAAGTGCAAGCAGGAAAACCGTGGTGATGGACATGGCCGGTCAGATATCGAGTCCCAGTGAGAAATGGAACACGGCCTTCTGGATCACGCCATCATCCACACCCCAACCCCAGTCGGCGCGCATGAAGTACCCCAGGATGCGCGTATGAACACCGAACCCATAGCTGCCCAGGACCGGTTCGCGCTGGTTGAGGAGGGTAATGGTGAGCGGATTGCGCCGGATCACCCGCTGGTTGAAGGTATTGTCGGGGCTGTACGGATCGCCGCCGGTCCATGCGCTGCCGATATCACCGAAGCCCACGAGCTGGAAGTTCTGGATGAAGTCGCTGCGGATGGGCCTGTTGAGGAGGTAGCGGAACAACGGCACCCGGATCTCGGTATTGAACACGCCGAAACTGGTGCCGTTGCGGGCGTTGTAGTAGAACCCGCGCATGGGCACGGCGAGCGACTGGTAGAAGTAGTTCTGCGAATAGTCGATGGGGATGCTGTTGTCCGTCTGGGAGAACAACCAGTTGTCCACGCCGCCCAGGAAATGCACGATCCGTCGGCTGCCGAACGATCCCGCCCCGGCGAACCGAGCGACCCAAATGATGTCCCGGTGAACCTTGAGCGAATGGCGCAGATCGAGACCCAGCACCTGCATGTCGCCCTGTCTGGTCGGCTGCTGGTAGTACTCGGCGAAGAGCTTCAATTTCCAGCCGGTCCACAAGTTGAGCCCACGTGGAATGGAGCTGTCATAGATGTACTCGAGCTTGCCACCGGCCATTTCATCGTAAAGGTTGCCCGAGCGCAGGCTGAGCATATCGATGGCCTGTTCCACGTACCGGTCGTTACGGTACATCACCGAAGCACGAATGCTGGCCAGTTCGCTGAACGGCCAACTGACCTGGTAACGGATGTTGTGCGTATGCACCTTGTACACCGAGGTCTGTGTAAGCCCCTGGTAGGCCTGGCGCTGGAAGGAGATGCGTTTGTCCAAGCGACGCTTCACGTTCTCGAAGGCCACGAGGTAGTCGTTGTTATTGAGGTCCAGCGCGAGGCGGAAACCACCCACCACCCGGTAGTCCTCGAACAGGTCGGAGATGCTCATGCGGGTAAGAGCACTGAGGCCGGGGTTCAGCTCGGGCGCACCGGTGAACGGCTGGTAGAACTGATTGGAGAAACTGTTGTCCACCTGGGTCACCACGGCATCCATGGTGAAGTTGACGTTGTAGTTGCGCTGCTCGGGCCAAACGAACGGCCTGGCCGGGATGGTGTCGGTCGGTGACGGAACCGTTGCTGTCGGGGTCGTTGGCGTTGTGCGGGATGCGGGCTTCGAGGCCGGCCTGGCGCCATCCACCTCATCGCTGAAAACGTAATTGCGTGTATCCACGGCGTCCTTGCCAGTGGGCCTCGGCACCTGCGGGTCCACCTTCACGACCGGGTTCATGTCGTCGGTGACGGAACTCGGGTTGGTCGCATCGCGTTGCTCGGGTGAACCGGTGCCCGTGCTTCCCGTGGTGATGGTACGGGCAATAGGTCCTAGATAGAAGCGGTATCGTCCGTTCGAGAATTGCAGCTGCGCCAATCGTCCGCGCTCGGGATGCACGTCCTGTTCAAGAATGGATCGCCGCAGGTCCGTCAATTGCTCTTCAACCGTGAAGTAGCGGTAGTGAACGGTGGTGTCGATGTGGCTGACCGTACTGTCGTAATGCACCAGGAACCGGTTGACAATGCCGTCCGAATCGCGCAGGAAGACATAGTTGGAACTGTCGTAGCGTGCAGGCTGCATCTCACTGACGCCCGGGGTGTTCGTGAGGCGGGTCAGCAGGCGCGAACGGGTCTCGACATCAAGCAGGAAGATGTCCTTGCTGCCGTTCACAAGGGCCACGTCGGCATTGCTGCGGAGCGTGTCATCGGTACGGTCGCTCGCGAAGATGATGCGGCGGTCATCATCCACGAACCGGGGGTCAAGATCATCGAACTGATCGTCGGTGAGCTGTTCCTGGCGGTTGCCGATCACGTAGTACTGATAGAGGTCCGTTCGTCCTTCACGAACAGCGCTCATCACCATGCTGCGACCATCCTTTGAATAGGACATGCTGAGGATCTTCTCGAGCATGTACACCTCCTTCTCGGTGGTCTTCCGGTCATCAAGGGTGTAGGTGCACAGCAACAACTTCCCCTTGCGTTCCACGGCATAGGTCAATGCCTTGCTGGTAGGATGCCACGCCAGCACTGGGAAGGTCTTGTCCACAATGCGCTCCATCTTCTTCTCCCCTTTTACGATACGGCGCAGCTTGCGGGTGGCAGGCTCGTACAACCACAATTTGTACTGTCCCAGTTCATTGCTCACCCACGCCATGTAGCGCCCGTCGGGGCTTTGTTTGAACTGGCTGTAGATGCGGTGCTTGCGGGTCTTGATGGCGAGCGGCTCCTGCGACAGTTCCTTGCGGAAACGGTCCTCCTCCTTGAACCGGCCCTTGTAGTAGGCCAGGCACTCCTCGGCCAGGGTCTTGAACGAGACCCCGAGCACGAAGAGGAAGCCGCTCTCGGCATTTCGGCTCACCCGTGTCATGTACAGGATGTTGGGTATCACTCCTGGACCGTACACCTCGGCCACGTATTTCCAAATGGCATGGCCCACCAGACGGGCATCATCACCCTGCAAACGATTGAACTTGTCGAAACGCCCGGCCATCACCCCATCGCGCAGCCGGCTGTTCATCTCCGCATCCCACGGATTGCTGTGGTAGGAGATGATGCCATCCGTGTACCAGGGCGGCAGTGTCATGAAGGTGGCGCTGCGGAGCATTTCGCGCCAGTTGCCGCCGAACATCATCTGGTCGATGATGACATGTGCAATGCCCGAGCGGATCTGCCGGTCGAGCAGCTCATGATCGCCTTCGAAGTACACGAAGATCTTGGTGCCTACGATGCGCGTGAGGCCACCGATGTTCAGTTGCCCATCCACGCCGGCCAACCCGATGTTGCTCTGCCTGAAATCGGTCAGGGAGTTGTACACGATGAACTGCAGGCGCTCGTCCATCGAGAAATCGAAGGCCACCTCCAGCTCCCGGAGGTGACGTTCGGCCGCCATGGCGGTATAGCGCGCCAGATCCCGGCCTTCCTTGTAGAAATACACCTCCATGTCGCGGAAGCGGTACTGCTGCCAGAGGAAATCCTGGTACTGCACCCTGTTCTTGCCGTACTCCTGCTGCGACCCGGAATAGAACTGGGCACGCACCAATGCTGCTGGCATCAGCACCACCAAGGCCAGCGCCAGCCAACGGGAACGGATCAGGGATACGGGCAGCACGATCTGAAGATAGCTACTTTCGGAGCCCTTTGCCGGGGCAATTCCCTGCGAATTTCGGGCTTTTCCTGCCATGCTCAGCGTTGCCAAGTTCACCTTCAATCCGTTCCAGGAGAACACCTATGTGGTCCATAATGGTTCACAGGCCTTGCTCATCGACCCCGGGTGCTGTAACACCGCTGAGGAACGCGAACTGGAGGCCTGGCTGGCGGAGAACGCACTGACCCCCGTCCATCTTGTGCTCACCCACGCGCACATCGATCATGTGTTCGGCTGTGCCTGGGCCCACCGGCGCTATGGACTGCTGCCCGACCTGCACCCGGCGGATCAGCTGCTGCTGAACGGCGCCCCCCAAGTGGCCCGCATGTACGGCCTGTCCTTCGAGGAAGGTCCCGGCCCCGGCAAAGAGCTTGTCCCGGGGGATGTCATCGCTTTGGGCGAGGACCGGCTGGAGATCCTCTTTGTTCCAGGACATGCCCCGGGACATGTGGCGCTGTTCTGCGCTACACAGCGGTTCGTGATCGCCGGTGATGTCCTGTTCCGCGACAGCATCGGCCGCACCGACCTGCCAGGTGGCGACCTGGACACCCTGCTGCAGAGCATCCGAGAACAACTGTTCCCCTTGGGCGACGACGTGACGGTGTACTGCGGCCACGGCCCCGAGACCACCATTGGGCGCGAAAAGCGCAGCAACCCCTTCCTGCGCTGACCTACGGGTGGTAGGAATCCGGCTTGTACTGTTTGGTCCGGCCCTTCTCGAACTCGTTGTGCTTGATGGGCGGCGGACAGTCGAAGCCGTCGCGGGCCCGCAGGAACAGGAAGCGCACACTGAAGATGATCGGACGGTACTGGCTGCTGAACCACTGTAATTGTCCCAGGCCCTGATCCTCCGGGGTCATGCTGAAAATGGGCGTCTCCAAGGCAGGGATCAGGATCAGTTTGCCGGTGAGCTTGAATCCATATCCGATCTTGAAGTGAAGCTGCCCGATCAGGTCCGGGGGGAACGAATGCTGGTTGAGCAAGGGATCGCCGGTGTGCTCGTAGTCGCTGCCCAGCCGATAGTCCAGGTTGGCACCGAGGCTAAGTTGCACGAACTGATAGTTGCCGGTCTGGATGAACTTGTTGGCATTCACCTGGAAGGTCAGCAACCGCTCCGCGAACGTGCCTTCACCGGCCATGACCGAGGCTGAATCGCCACGCAACAGTGTGCTTTCATAGGATTCCCGGCCCCGCAGGTTCTTGTAGGCCAATCCCGCATCGAAATAGTCCACCACCACCGGGTCCCGCGTGAACCAGGTGAGGCCACCTTCGAGGTACAGACCGATACGGCCATTGGGATCGTAGGTGGCCGTATAGAGCGTGTCGTTGCTGCGGAGCACTTCCTCCTCCTCATTGTTGAGGCGCGTATGGGTCCAGGTAATGCCCGGCCCAAGGAACCAACCGATGCGCTTGGCCTGACCCTCTAACGGGATGATGTCGGGCCGTTTGCGTTGAGCGAGCGAGGGGAGCGCAGCGGCAATAACGAAGAGCAGAAAGAGTGCGACCCTGAGCATGATCACGAAAGTGGGAGCCGCATGGGTTCAGAACGCCCGGATGGCCGGGAAAGTGTCAACGCGCGCCTGTGGGTTGGCATCGCTTGGACCCCTAGACCGCTGGAACTGTCGGGGCTCATGTCAGTTGATGGCAACAAGGCTCAACTTTATGCGGTGGCTGCCATGCAACATCGCCAGGTCCGGCACCCGGGAACGGGTCGTCCGAACATCCTGTGCCTGGGCCGCAGTGTCATGCTCCTCTTCATGGTCCTGGCCTCGGAAGCGGGTGCGCAGGATACCACCACCATCTATCAGGATATTGAACGCTACGCTGCCAAACACAAGTTCACACGCTGGGTGCATGGCACCATCTTCGTGGCCCCCGAGCAGAACACCGCGCCCCCGGCACCAGGCACGCCCAAGCGCCGCCAAAACCCGCTGGCCCGTTACAAAGGCCGCATCGTCCGCTTCGTGGATGTGCAGGTGCTCGACCCCTTTGGCACGGACCTGTCCGACAGCACTGCAGCACCCGAAGCCTGGGTACAGCGGGCGGGCAATTCCCTGCACCGACGCACGCGGGAGTATCTGGTGCGCGAATTCGTGCTGGTGAAAAAGAACGAGGCCTTCGACCCGCTGGAGGCGGCGGAATCGGAGCGCCTTCTACGCGCCTCGCCCATGGTGAACGATGCGCGGGTGCTCGTGGTGCCGGTGAACGGCGGCAGGGACACCGTGGATGTGCGGGTGATCGTGCTGGACAAATGGAGCATCGAGGCGTGGGCGGATATCAGTACAAGCTCAGGAACCTTTACCGTCATCGACCGCAACCTGCTCGGTCTGGGACAGGAACTCCGGCTGCGACCCACGGTCACCACCGAAAAAGTGATCGACCGGCTGGAGGTCCAGCATGCCGTGTACAATATCAAAGGCACCTACATCAGCACAGCGGTGGACTATGCCAAGACCGAGTTCAGCGAACGGCTGGGCCTGGTCATTGACCGGCCCTTTTTCTCGCCATTGGCTCGCTGGGCCGGCGCCGTAGGCATCAGCCAGGCATGGAACAGGGTGCAGGTCAGGGATGGCCAAGGCGAACTGTTGCGTACGGAACAAGTGGAACCCAAGGACCTGGACACGTGGTTCGGGTACAGCTTTCCACTGGCACCCGTGCCCACCGAACCGGCGCGAAGCAGCGCGATCGTGGCCGGCATACGCTACGCAGGAACGCGCTATACCGTAAGACCAGGGCACGACAGCATCGGTGTGCCGCCGTACCCGAACAGCGATCGCATATTGATGAACGTGGGCCTGAGCGTGCGACAGTACTACCGCGAACGTTATCTGTACCGGTTCGGAGCGGTGGAGGATGTGCCCGAGGGTATGCTGATGACGCTTACCGGCGGATACCGCGATCGGGAAGCAGAGGCCCGGACCGGATATACCGGCATCGAATTCGCACGCGGCCGGCACTACATCCAATTCGGCTACTTGACAGCACAACTGGCTTATGGCACTTTTTGGGAAAGGGGCATACCCGTTGACGCAAACGCCCGCATCGAACTGCGTTACTTCACCGACCTTTTCCGGGTGGAACGTTGGTACTTGCGTCAGTTCATCACGCTCGCGGCAACACACATCGACCGCAAGGTCCCCACCGAACAGCTCGACCTGAACGGCGACCTGCTGTTCGGCTTCCGAAGTACGGCGGTCGCTGGAACACACCGGGAACTGCTGAAGTTGGAGACCGTGGCCTATGCCCCCTGGCGGCTGCTCGGCTTCCGCTTCGCACCAGTGCTGCTCGCCGGTTTTGGCACCATCGGCGGCACGGCCGACCCGCTGTTCACCGGGCGCATCCATACATCGTTCGGACTGGGAATACTCATCCGGAACGAGAACCTGCTTGTGAAGACCTTTGAGATCTCGTTCAGTTTCTACCCCTACGTTCCGGAGGAGAACGGTTGGGTCTTCGACGCGGGACGCTTCACCGACTTCACGCCACGATTCAGCGACTTCGCATTCACCAGGCCGAACGTGGTGGGGTATTGAACTATCCTCACACGGTCGCATCCAACAACCCCAACGCCTTCCGCTCCACCCCCTCGCTCTCTCACATTTACTCCTCCCCTAGAACTACCTATGCCATCGTCATGGTGAGGTCGTGCGAGCACTCCGCATTTGTTTGCGATCACCAATTACGATCATCCAATGCTTCAAGTCAGGGTATAAGGTCAATAGCGATACACCTTAAGCTCGTGGTCAACGTAAGATGCATTCGTCATCATTCTGTGGAGTGATGCACTATCCGCAAAATATGGCCGTGCGATCAGCATCCGAAATAGCTCAGTGTCCAGATCTTGATCGAACTCACCGACCATCACGATTTCGCTTTGCTTCAGCGAGTAGGACAGCTCGTATGTCATCGCATCGAGGACCCGGAACCTGATAGGGCGCTCCAAAAGCCGATCATCCATTCTGGAGACGGAAACATCGAACGTCGACCTCTCCATGGGCGAGTTCTTGAACCGCCCCACAAGGAAGTATGCCACATGGAAACCATGTTCCCCAGCTGCGGAGAGCGAATCGGTAAGATGTCTGATGCGTTTGGCCGATGCCTGTTGCGCTTTCGTCTCGGCACTAACGCACGAGGTGGGTCCCGTGATGATGAATAGTAGGCTCAACCCGACAGCAGATCGCACAACCAGGCTTCGCCAACCAAGGTTCATCATTCGATCAAAAGCATGAGGTTTCGATATGGTCCCGATGGCATGGCCTCAAACCTGCTCCAACAACCCCAACGCCATCCTCTCCACCTCCTCGCTCTCCCACTTCTCAGCAATACCGGGCATGGCCAGCACCTGCTCCATGATCCGGTCGTGCCGTAGGCCCTCGTCCCAGGCGGTCTTGTAACCGATGTCGCTGAACTTCACCTGGCTGTAGAGTGGCAACCACTTGTCCGGGTGCTTCGCCTGCAGGCGGCCTTCGATCTTCTTGCGCAGGATGAACTGCGGGTCGGCCACCAGGTCGCGCATCTCCACGAAGTTGCGCAGGCTGAGGTCGGCAATGGCATCGCCGTTGGGCTTGCGGGCCTTGTTGTAGGCGTCGAGCACGGTACCCCAGTTGTCGTCGCCGTGCTCATTCAACAGGTCGTTCAGCACCTTGCAGTCCTCGTAGCCGGCGTTCATGCCTTCGCCATAGAAGGGCACGATGGCGTGGGCCGCATCGCCGATCAGCGCCACCTTGTCCTTGTGCGTCCAGGGGCCGCAGCGGATGATGGCGAGGTTGCTCTGCGGGTTGCGGAAGTACTGCTCGGCGAGGTCAGGGATCATGGGGATGGCATCCGCGAAGTGCGCCTCGAAGAAGCGCATCAGGTCCTTCTCATCCTTGATGTTCCCAAAGGAGAACTCGCCTTCGTGCGGCATGAAGAGCGTGCCGGTGAAACCGCCGTCCTGGTTGGCCAGGCCCATCATCATGAAGTAGCGGCGCGCCCAGATATGCAGGCAGTGCGGGTCCATCTGCGGAGTGCCATCGGCCTTGCTGGGAAAGGCGATCTCCTTGTAGTCGTGCTCGATGAAGCTCTGGCTGAAGTTGAAGCGGCCCTTCATCATCTCCTGGCGCACGGCACTGGGCGCGCCATCGCTGCCGAAGACGACATCCGCGGGAACGGCGACGTTCTCACCGTTCAGTTCGTTGTGGAAACTGCAGGTGCCGGTGTCGAGATGCACACCGGTGCAACGGTGTTCGAAATGCAGCTTCACGCCGGGGAGCTTCTCCGCCTCGTTGAGCATCACACGGTTCAGTTCGCCACGGCTCACGCTATGGATGGCGCGCTCGTCGATGCTGTACGGCAGGCGGGTCAGTTTGCCATCGCGGTCGTGCGTCATGCGCGCATACACAGGAACGACGATGCGCTCCACGGCCTCGTGCACACCAGCTGCTTTCAGCGCGGTCCAGCCGCGGTGGCTCACCACCAGGTTGATGCTGCGCCCCGCGTACAGGCTCGCCTTGCGGGGATCGGCGCGTCGCTCGTAGAGGTTCACGGTGTGTCCGCGCTTGGCAAGGAACACGGTGAGCAGGCTTCCGACGAGACCGCCGCCGACGATGGTGATGTTCTTCATGGATGAGAAGCGTTAGGTCGACCCGGTGGGTCGACGGTACAGGTGCCCTGTAGCGGGATCATTGCTTGCCGACGAGGCATTCCGTGAGGATCTGTCCGAAGCGCCACACGTCCTCGAACGAATTGTACATCGGCACCGGTGCTACGCGGATCACATTGGGTTCGCGCCAATCGGCGATCACACCGCGCTCTGTGATGCGGTTGAACAGGGCCTTGCCGTGGCCGTGTGCAAGGATACTGAGCTGGCACCCGCGCTGGGCGGGATCTTCGGGAGTGATCACTTCGAGGTGTGTGCCGGTATGCTGTGCGACCTCGGCGATGATGAAAGCGAGGTAGGCCGTCAATTGTTCGCTCTTGGCACGGAGCTGTGCGATGCCCGCGCGATCGAACTGTTCCAGCGCCACGCGGTACACCGCCATGCTGAACACCGGCGCGTTGCTCACCTGCCAGGCCTCGGCCGTGGGCATGGGCTTGAAGGTGCGGTCCATCTTGAAGCGCTCGCTCTTGTCGTGGCCCCACCATCCGGCGAAGAGCGGCAACTGCCTTCCGAGATGCCGTTGATGCACGAACGCCCCCGCCACGCTGCCCGGACCACTATTCATGTACTTGTAGCTGCACCAGCAGGCAAAGTCCACGTTCCAGTCGTGGAGCTTCAGGTGAAGGTTGCCTGCAGCGTGGGCAAGGTCGAAACCAGCCACTGCATCAACAGCATGTGCGGCCCTGGTGATCGCGGACATATCGAACGCCTGACCGGTATAGAAATTGACACCACCAAAGCATACCAGTGCGAGCTCATCGCCGAGCTCATCGATCTTGGCGGCGATGTCCCCGGTGCGAAGGGTATGCTCACCTGGGCGCGGTTGCACCTCGACCAGGTCGGTGTCGGGGTCACCACCGTGGAAGGCGATCTGTGAAGCGAAGGCATAGGTGTCGCTGGGGAAAGGCCTGGTCTCGGTAAGGATCTTCTTTCGCTTACCGATGGGCCTGTAGAAGCTCACCATCAGGAAGTGCAGGTTGCTGGTGAGCTGGTTCATGGCCACGACTTCCTCCGGCATGGCACCCACCAGGCGCGCCAAGTAAGGGGTAAGCTCTTCGTGATAGCTGTACCACGGATGCTTCGCCTGGAAATGTCCTTCCACGCCGTAGCGCGCCCAATCGTCAAGTTCCTGCTTCAGCGCATCGGCGGCGGCTTTCGGCTGCAGGCCGAGGGAATTCCCGGTGAAGTAGAGCACGTCCTTCCCCATATGCTGTGGGAAATGGAACTCAGACCGGAAAGCGCGCAGCGGATCATTGGCATCCTGGGCCTGCGCATAAGCAAGGGTGTTCTCGGGGTTCATGGAAGGCGTCCAAAAGTAGCCCTCGTTGACCAGCCGGACCTGACGATCGTCGATCAGATACGATCGCCCATCCAGGCCAGCACCGGGATCAGGATCAGCAGGCCGTCCACGCCCAGGTCGAAGAAGCGATCACTACGCTTGGCACTTGCGAACAAGGCAAGAACGACACCCAGCAGGAAGCCCATCGAGGCCAGCACCTCGCTCCAGGGGATATCGCCTTCCACATAAGCCGCATAGCCCAGCACTCCACGCAGCAGCACGATGGCACCGGCATACAGGAACAGCAGCACCGCCAGCGCACGGGTCCACCCCTCTCCGATCAACTGAGGCACGGTGCGTAGACCCGGGGGGTCGAGGTGCCGGTCGCGAAGGTCGAATAGCAGGGCCACGGCCAGGTACAGCGGAACATGCACCATACCCTGTGCCAGCAGGCGAGCAGCGAACAGGTCCGAACTACCGAGTGCGATGGGCATGGCCACCGTGGCCATGGTCCAACACCAAGTGATCACCAACACCTTCAGCAAGGGCACGTGCCGAAGTCCGATACTGCGCCCTCCGCGCTGCCAGGGTAACAGGTAGAGCAGACCCGGCACCAAGGCCAAGGCCAGCACACGCCAGAGCCTGTCCAGTTCCGGCGCCAGCAATAAAAGGCCACCGACCGCCGCGATCCCGCTGATGGGCAGTAGCAGCCTGCGATGCGCGTGGTGCCAATGCAGGAAAGGAGAACGCGTGCGCGAGACCTCCTCCTCCGATCGCACCCACCGTAGCAGGTTGTACATGGCGAACATGCCCAGAAAGACCGTCAACGCAAGCCGCACATGGGGTACTCCCGGGCCGAGATACATGGAGGTCCACCAGGTCTGTGCCGCCGCACCTAGCGCCAGCCAACCATGACCGTGCACCATCGCACGCTCTGCCGATGACCGCCCCACCTTCATGGTCCTGGCTATTCGGCCTGTGCCGGGTTGATGATGAACTGGCGCACCGCCAGCCCGACCGCGACACCAGCGAAGGTGCTCATCAGGGTGCGCACCACCCGTTTGGAGCGTCCCACGCGTGCATAGCCATACGCATAGTACTCGTCGCCCTCCATGGTCACATCGGAGATGGACCCCTTGGTGACATGAACACGCGGCAGGATCATCGTCATGCCCACCAAAGGAGGAAGAAAGAACGCGTTCATTTCGAGGTCCAGGGCCATGGTGGTGCCGGCACCGATGAGGAAACCAGCCAGCACCGGCCCCAGCGGCTTGTACCCAGTACGGGCATCCTGTTCACCCACTATGAAACGGCGCATCTGGTCGGTGGTGAGGTCGTTGCCGAACACGGTATCGTGGAAATACCAGATCCGTTCGCGGCCCAGGCTGTCCGTAACACTGAACACATCCTCGGTGGGCTCGGCCCGCTCGTGGGTGCGGCCTTTGCGGTCGGTGTTCAGATAGCGGATCTCCAAGGTGCTCTGTCCGAGCACCCGCCCTTTGAGCACCTGCCCGTTCATCAGGAGAATGCTGTCCTGCGCCACCAACGGGAACCAAAGCAAGGTCGGGAACAGGAAGAGCAGAAGCAGCCTCATGATGGTGGCCAAAGATAGCCGATGCCGAACCAGCGTTCCTGACGGGTGTTGTAGCTGATGACCATCAGGACCGGCACCGATGGCCAAGTATATTTGCGGCCGTTCCTTTCCCCCCTTACCCCATGAACGTAGTGACCTACCAGGAGCGTCACATCGGCCCGAACGCCGGTGCGACGGAAGAGATGCTTCGTACCATCGGCGTGGCAACGCTCGACGAGCTGATCCAACGCACCGTGCCCAAGGGCATCAGGTCCGCCAAACCCCTGGACGTGGGTCCTGCGATGGCCGAGCTGGAGTTTCTGGAGCACATGCGCGACCTGGGCCTGGGCAACAAGCGGTTCCGCAGCTACATCGGGCTGGGCTTCCATGGCACGGTGGTGCCGCAACCCATCCTGCGTAACGTCATGGAGAACCCCGGATGGTACACGGCCTATACGCCTTACCAGGCCGAGATCGCCCAAGGCCGACTGGAGGCGCTCCTGAACTTCCAGACGATGTGCAGTGACCTTACCGGTCTTCCCATCGCCAATGCTTCACTGCTCGACGAGGCCACCGCCATCGCCGAGGCCATGCACATGCTTTACGCGGCACGGCCGAAGGAATTGGCCAATGCGCACCGGTTCTTTGCCGACAAGGGACTCTTCCCGCAGAACATCGATGTGTTGCGCACCCGTTGTGCGCCCATCGGCGTCGAACTGGTGGTCGGCGATGTGAGCACGTTCGACCCGGCCGATGGATACTTCGGCCTGGCACTTCAATACCCGGCCACCGATGGCAGCGTGAACGACCATCGCGCGATCGTGGCCAAGGCCAAGGCGGCAGGTGTGAAGACCGCTGTATGCGCAGACCTGCTATCGCTCGTGCTCCTCGCTCCTCCGGGTGAATGGGGTGCCGATGTGTGCGTGGGCAACAGCCAGCGCTTCGGTGTACCGATGGGCTATGGTGGTCCGCACGCGGCCTTCTTCTGCACCACGGAGGAGTTCAAGCGACTGATCCCGGGCCGTATCATCGGCGTCAGCCAGGACCGCCGCGGCAGGCACGCGCTGCGCATGGCGCTGCAAACGCGCGAGCAGCACATCCGCCGCGACAAGGCGACCAGCAACATCTGCACGGCACAGGCACTGCTCGCGGTGATGGCCGGCATGTACGCGGTATACCATGGTCCCGATGGACTGAAGCGCATCGCGAACAACGTGCATGCCCACACCCGCAATGTGGCCGAAGCCGCCAAAGCGCTGGGCTACACCGTGGTCAACGGCAGCTTTTTCGACACCATCACCATCAGCGGTGCCGACGCGGACAAGTTGCGCGCAGCGGCCGAGAAGCGAGGCATCAACTTCCGCTATGCCTCGACGGGCCCGGCACATGCAACTGTGAGTATCGCGCTGGACGAGACGGTGCGCCCGAATGATGTGAACGATGTGGTGGCCGCACTGGCCGAGGCGTCGGGCAAGCCGATCCCCGCGCCCAGCGGCAACGGCGCCAGCATGGCCGTGCCAGCGGACCTACAGCGCAAGAGCTCCATCCTCACACACCCGGTGTTCAATACGCACCATACCGAGCTGGAACTGCAGCGCTACATCAAGAAGCTCGAGAACAAGGATTTCAGCCTGATGCACGGCATGATCCCGCTGGGATCCTGCACCATGAAGCTGAACGCTGCATCCACCCTGTGGGCCATCACGCGTCCGGAATGGGCCTATATCCATCCCTTTGTGCCGGTCGAACAGGTGAAGGGCTACCAGCAGGTGCTCTCGGAACTGAGCGATGCCCTGGCCAAGGCCACCGGGTTCACTGCTGTGAGCCTGCAGCCCAACAGCGGTGCACAAGGTGAATACGCCGGCCTGCTGGTGATCCGCGCATACCATGAAGCGCGCGGCGACAAGCACCGCAACATCGCACTGATCCCACGCAGTGCGCACGGCACCAACCCGGCCAGCGCCGTCATGGCCGGCATGCAGGTGGTGGTGGTGAAGGCCGATGAGGAAGGGCACGTGGACGTGGCAGACCTGAAGGCCAAGGCCGAACAGTACAAGGACACGCTCAGCTGCCTGATGGTGACCTACCCCAGCACGCACGGCGTGTACGAGGAAAGCATCAAGGACATCACGGCCACGATCCACGCGAACGGAGGCTTGGTATACATGGACGGCGCCAACATGAACGCACAAGTGGGCCTTACCAGCCCCGGCGAGATCGGTGCTGATGTATGCCACCTTAACCTGCACAAGACCTTCGCCATCCCGCACGGCGGCGGCGGTCCCGGCATGGGCCCCATCTGTGTGAACGACAAGTTGAAGCCCTTCCTGCCCGGCCACCCGCTGATCAAGACCGGAGGAGAGAAAGCCGTGCCCGCCGTGAGCAGTGCCCCTTGGGGAAGCGCCTTGATCCTGCTGATCAGCTACGGCTATATCAAGATGCTGGGCGGTGATGGCCTCACGGACGCCACCCGCTACGCCATCCTGAACGCCAACTACCTCAAGGCGAAGCTCGAAAAGCACTACCCCATCCTGTACACGGGCACTGAAGGCATGGTGGCACATGAAATGATCCTGGACTGCCGCGAGTTCAAGCGCACCGCAGGCGTGGAGGTGGAGGACATTGCGAAGCGCTTGATGGACTACGGCTTCCACGCGCCCACCGTGAGCTTCCCGGTGGCCGGTACACTGATGGTGGAACCCACAGAGAGCGAGAACAAGCCCGAGCTGGACCGTTTCGTTGAGGCCATGATCGGCATCCGGAAGGAGATCGCCGAGATCGAGGCCGGCAAGGCCGACAAGGCGGACAACGTGCTGAAGATGGCCCCGCACACCAGCGACGAGGTCTGCGCCGATGCCTGGGCGCACAGCTACGGTCGCGAGAAGGCCGCCTTCCCCGTGAGCGTGAACCGCGACTGGAAGTACTGGCCCACCGCAAGCCGCGTGGACAATGCCTACGGCGATCGCAACCTGGTGTGCACCTGCCCGCCCATCGAGGAATACGCAACGACCGAGGCCTGAACCGACCGCGACAAAGCCGAAGCCCCGCCCGATGCGTTCGCGGCGGGGCTTCGCGTTTCCGCCACCAACCGGCGAACCGGTAATTTCGCCCCCTTGCGGCCCGGCCGCATCCAACGCATCCGATGAACTTCCGCAACCTACTTCCGCTCTTCGCCCTTTCCTTCATCGCCCACAGCGCGGCAGGCCAGGGTGGCGCAAAGGCAGGCGCCTGCTTCTTCGGTGCGGACCTGGAGGATGGCCTCTTCCCCACTGGCTGGACCAACCAGCAAGTGGAACGGTTGGACGCCAACGGTGCGGGTACCGGCGAGTTCGTGGATGCCTGGACCGTGGGCAATGCGAGCAGCGCCAATGCAAGTGGCTTCTTCCCTGTGCCGAACGTACCCACCGGCAATGCCTTTCTCATGGCCAACGACGACGCGTCGCCGTGCAACTGCGCCATGGGCGACGTGGTGCTGACCACACCCGTGATAGACCTTGCCGACCGCACAGGCGTGGCGCTCCAGCTGCGTGCTTTCCATGAACAAACGCTTGGAGGGGGAGCGGCAGTGATCGAAGCTTACAATGGCACAGAGTGGACCAATGTTCTGGAGATCTCCGCCCTTGCCGGAGAGTGGCAGCACCTGTTCGTAGACCTGAGCGCCTACGATGGGAGCGCCGCCTTCCAGTTGCGTTTCCGATGGAGCGATGGCGGGAATTGGGCCAG
>JBEICT010000032.1:0-18019 GCA_040383865.1 Flavobacteriales bacterium
CTGCCAATAGAATCGGTTATCAGGACAAACCTGGGAATCACCCGTCAAGTTCACTGAGGAATAGCTGAGCATTTGGTCTATTTCGTTGAAGTGCTCAATAATGGGAAGGTTCACGGACCATCCCCACCGCGCCATGATGTACTTGTACTTCCTCTTCCAATATCGCATAGGTCCTTCACTCGTGTTAGTGGTATCACCATTCAAATAAAAATAGCGCTTCATGTTGTATTGTCCCGTGAGGCTATCCCTAGGTAGAACGAAGCGGTGTAGATAGCCATCGTTCTTCCAAGCGAAGTTCTGGTACGCCTTTATGGGCGGGAATGGCAAGACACACAGTTGTAAGTACAGGTCGTTCATGCGTGCGAACTCCAAAACCTGGTCGAACGCCCAGCACTGAAATTGACCGTTTCCTCGAACAACAGGAGTGTCCGCGTTGCATGTGAGGCCATCGCGATATTTATCATAAACACCAACGTTCACGTTCTCTGGCGCGAACGACCCGTTACCCAGGAATACTCGGATGAAGTTGCCACCTACATCATGCAACTGCGACATGGCCTGGAGCATGCTATCGAGCGCACCTCGTTGCATACGGTAATTGTTGACATCAGACCAGACGCCTGAACCGATCGGGGTGGGATTCAAGTTAGTGCCCAGTGCGAGAAATGAATCCCCTGCCTCGAATTGTAAGGTTCGTTTGTTGGTCGGGTTCACACGCAAGTTCCCCTTGTTATCAGGCAGTGGTGTTTCACAGCGGAGAGTATACCCAGTAGAGTAGAGTTCTGGTAGTAAATTGTTGTCTAAGGTGTTCGTGAATGGAGCTTTCAAGGAAACGGAGATCTGCCAGGCTCCCTCGATATCAGGAGAGAACCTGAAGCGGAAGTTGTACGGGGTCAAGGGGTCAGCGGTATCCTCGACTAGAAGGGCTAACATGTTGTGGCTTGCCCACTTGGCCTCCCTCATGAAAAACCCCCACTTCAGCCGATGTGCTCCATTGGGGTCAATAAGGGTCATCCAAATCTGAAGAGAGTCATCGGCAAAGGGGTTTAGGTCGTGTAATGCGTCTATGTTGTATGGAGTTGCACGGTCGGGATCGGTGTTATCCGCGTAATAATGGGAGAAGAACCGGTCGATCGCCTCCTGATACTCCTGCGGCAACCGCAAGCCAACCTCAACCTTCTCCCACTTGTGTACATGCACCACGTTATCCTCGATGCTGCCATAGGGGCTGCTGCCATCGGGCGCCGGGCTGATGATGACCAGGTCGGCAGGGTCGCCCAAGCCTTGGTCGATACGGGCATGGAACTGCCCCTGGCTATTGAAGCCACCCGCATGGAAGCCGGGCAGCAGGCGCACTTCTGTGGCGCTTACGAACTCCACATCGGCACTGGCACCGATCTCGGTGGGCAGTTCAGGCGTAGCGGGCGAAAGGATGGTGTTGCTCACCGCATAGTGATGCGTGCCCTCCATCCACGAGACATCCTGGATGGTGAGCTCCGGATAAGGCGTTTGGGCGCTAGCGGTCGTCATGTGCAGGAGCACGGCAGCAGCACCGATGATCCGTGCCGTACCCATTACCTTGACGTTTGAAGGGTGGTCACGCGCTGCTCTAACTGCTGTAGGCGCTCTTCGAGCTGCAGGATGTAGAGGGCCTGCTGCTCGATGGTCTCCAGCATGCGGCGTTGAAGTTCGCCGACCTCCACACCGCCATCGGTATCCACCTCACTTGCCGAGGGGATGCCCGGTAAGTGGTGGTTACGCTGCACAAAGGCCCGTAGTTCGCTAAGTGGCATTAAGTCGTAGCCGGTATCGAACACGAAGTCGGGCCAAAGCCCTGTCTTGACCTTGATGTCACGCGTGGCGATACCTCCTTCCACATAGAGCCGATAGACTCCTGAAGTGTTTATGGGTGGATGTGTTCCAATACCGACCCGTCCGTCCTCTGCGATCCTTATCCGCTCCGTTCCGTCGGTATAGAGCAAGAGCGGGTGTGCGCTCAGTGTCCCAAGGATCGGCACATCGGCAGCACATAAGTTTTCCAAGTTGTTTCCGCGTGTTTCCCAAAAGGGAGGGAACATATCCAGGTTGATGCAAGGTGAGCCGGGGGGCATAGGTGGATAATCGGGCCTCCAGCCTCCACCGCGAAGGATACCATTGGAGTCTCGCAGCAGAACGCCAGGGCCCGACAAGGAGCCCAAGAGTTGGATATCTCCATTGCTTTTCAAGCGGAGCAAGGGTTGCCCATTGCTCTTGAACACCACATCCTGCGCATCCGCAGAACCGATGTAGTGGGTGGCCGGGTTGGTACCGGTGTTGCCGGTCATGGTCCAGTCGCTGCGCTCGGGTTGGGTGAGCAGGAGCTTCTGCGACACCGCTTCGCAACCATTGGCGTCGGTCACCAGTACGGAATAGGTCAGTGCGCCCAACCCACTGCGGTCCTGTGTGGTGGGGCCATCGTCCCAGACATAGCTGTAGGGCGGCACACCTTCCACAACGGTCACATCGATGCTGCCATTGAAACAGTTGTAGCAGCTGATGTTCGTGCCTCCTGGATACTTGAAGGGTTCTGCGGTCAGCGTAAGGGCTTGTGGTTCCACCAGTGTGATGTCCACCACCACCATGGTGTTAGCGGCATCCACCACTTTCAAGGAGTAATAGCCAGAGGCCAGGTCGGAGATATCCTCGGTGCTCAAGCCGTTGGACCAGGTGTAGGAATAGGGCGGGGTGCCACCCGTCACGGTCGCATCTATGCTACCGTCCTTCTTGCCGAAGCACGAGATGTTGAACCCGTTGTAGTTGGAGGCGCTGAGGTCCACGGTAAGCTGCGCTGAAGTGCCCATGGCCAGTAGGGTGGCGAACACGCCCACGACCAGACGCTCAGCGCTTAGTGGCGTGCGGCGTGCGGCGTGCGGCGTGCGGCGTGCATGACATGCTGTTTTGCATAGGAACGAATATCGTGGATCCGGGTCACCCGTTCAAATGACGATCGTCAGGTTTTCAATGTGGGTCCTTCGCGCCCACTATCGCTGCTGTGCGGTCCAGCTTCGCCAAGCTTCTGGCCTTTCGTTGCCCATGAATATTCAGTTGTGGTCCCTTCACCCTCCGTTCCACCTCTCGTTACTTTCCTTGTTTACCCTTCACCTTCATTCGCGCCCCCTTCCCAATGGTTCGCGCCACTATCCCGCTCCTTCGTCAAGCGGTCCGCATCAATATCTACCCTCGCCGCCTGACAAGATCTCCCTGCACCTGCAATGACGTCAGTGTGCGCGGCGTGAACGGCGCTGTACGCATCGTGTGCAGGCCTTAACGCATCGTTCGCGGGGCTGCTCGCCTGCCAAGATCTCCTTGCACCTGCAATTGGTTCAGGCGCACAGGTCATGGCGGAGGTTGCCGCGTCGTGTGCGAGCGTTGCCGCCCTCTTGGATGCCTTGATCGGCGCGGGTTGTTCCGGAGGTGAAGGATGTTGGTCGCGGGTCGGTCGCGTCTTTCAGTCTGCCGGAGGATGTATCTGGCATTGATACGAAGCGGACCTATCTTTGGAAGACCATGAGCACCAAGGAACTGAAGGAGAGGATGCTGGCACGCATCAAGGACATTCCCGACCAAGCCCCTCCGGGCATGGTGCAGCGTGTGCTGGACGCCATTGAGGAGCTGGCCAAAGGGGAGAAGGCCTCCATGGAACGCATGACGCGGTTCCTGCGGAACATCGAGGAGGATCAGGAGCTGCTGCACCGCCTTGCTCAATGATCGGGCGGGAGGAAGCGCTGTTCTACCACCGCGAACTGGTGCGCCGCTTCGGTGGTGCCGATGGTGTTCGCGATGTTGGTGTGCTGGATGCGAGCTTGAACCGGCCTTATGCCACCTTCGATGGCATTGATCTTTATCCCACACCCGAAGACAAGGCCGCGGCACTTCTGCATGGCATTGTCACGGGTCATCCCTTCGTTGATGGAAACAAGCGCACCGGATACGCGCCAGCCCGTTTGTTGCTTCAGGATGCCGGTCTGGACATCCGATCTTCACAGGATGAAAAATACGACCTCGTGATCCGGGTGGCCACAGGCACACTGGACGCAGAGGGCGTGCGTAGCTGGTTGCAAGGGCGTGTAGTACCCCTGCGGTGAACCTTAGTCCAGCTTCAACACCGCCAGGAAGGCCTGCTGCGGCACTTCCACACTGCCCACCTGCCTCATCCGCTTCTTCCCCTCTTTCTGCTTTTCCAGCAGCTTGCGTTTGCGGCTGATGTCGCCGCCGTAGCACTTGGCGGTCACGTCCTTGCGCAGGGCCTTCACCGTTTCGCGCGCCACGATCTTGGCGCCGATGGCGGCCTGGATGGGAATGTCGAACTGCTGGCGGGGCAATAGCTCCTTCAGCTTGCTGCACATGCGTTTGCCCAGGTCGTGGGCGTGGTCGCGGTGGATCAGGGCGCTCAGGGCGTCCACCTTTTCCGCGTTCAGCAGGATGTCGAGCTTGATCAGGTCGCTCTCTTTGAAGCCGATGGGGTGGTAGTCGAAGCTGGCGTAGCCACGGCTGATGCTCTTGAGCTTGTCGTAGAAGTCGAACACCACTTCGCCCAGGGGCAGCTCGAAGCTCAGTTCCACACGGTCGGTGGTGAGGTAGGTCTGCCCGATGAGGATGCCGCGCTTGGCGATGCACAGCGTCATGATGGCGCCCGTGTACTCCGCCTTGGTGATCACCTGTGCCTTGATGTAGGGCTCCTCGATCTTGTCGATGTGCATCACTTCCGGCAGCTCGCTGGGGTTGTGCACGTTCAGCACTTCGCCGTTGGTCTTGGTCACCACGTAGCCCACGTTGGGCACGGTGGTGATCACCGTCATGTTGAACTCGCGCTCCAGGCGTTCCTGGATGATCTCCATATGCAGCAGGCCCAGGAAGCCGCAACGGAAGCCGAAGCCCAGTGCGGCGCTGCTCTCGGGTGTCCAGGTGAGGCTGGCGTCGTTCAGCTGCAGCTTCTCCATGGCATCGCGCAGCTCCTCGTACTCGTCGGTATCCACCGGGAAGATGCCCGCCCAAACCATGGGCTTCACGTCCTCGAAACCGTGGATGCCCTCTGCGCACATGCGGTCACGGTGGGTAAGCGTATCACCCACCTTCACCTCGCTGGCGGTCTTGATGCCGCTGATGATGTAGCCCACATCACCGGCGCGCACCTCGGGCCGGGGGCTGATCTCCATTTTCAGGATGCCCACCTCGTCGGCGTTGTACTCCACGCCGGTGTTGAAGAACTTCACGCGGTCGCCCTTTTTGAGCACACCGTTCATCACCCGGAAGTAGGCGATGATGCCGCGGAAGGGGTTGAACACGCTGTCGAATATCAGGGCCTGCAGCGGGGCATTGGGGTCGCCCTTGGGCGCGGGGATGCGTTCCACCACGGCCTCCAGCACCTTGTCCACACCCAGGCCGGTCTTGCCGCTGGCGCTCAGGATCTCTTCACGCTTGCAACCCAGCAGGTCCACGATCTGGTCCTTCACCTCTTCGGGGTTCGCCGAGGGCAGGTCCATCTTGTTCAGGATGGGGATGATCTCCAGATCGTGCTCCAGGGCCAGATAGAGATTACTGATGGTCTGTGCCTGAATGCCTTGCGTCGCATCCACGATCAACAACGCTCCCTCGCAGGCAGCGATCGAGCGGCTTACCTCGTAGCTGAAGTCCACGTGGCCGGGGGTGTCGATCAGGTTCAGGATGTACTTCTTCCCGTTCAGGGTGTAGTCCATCTGGATCGCCTTGCTCTTGATGGTGATGCCACGTTCCCGTTCCAGGTCCATATCGTCCAGGTTCTGGGCCTGCATATCACGGTCGGCAATAGTGCCGGTCATGTGCAGGAGGCGGTCGGCCAGGGTACTTTTCCCGTGATCGATGTGGGCGATGATGCAGAAGTTGCGGATGTGTTCCATGGGTCTACGGGCAGGTCCCCCCAACGGGCCGGGGTTTTCCAAAGGATCGCAAAAGTAGCCGATCGGGCGGCGCGGCCGGAGGTTGCCGTAACTTGCAAAGGCCGCACGGGATCGGGGCTTCAGGCAACTTTCACCGCACGGATCGCATCATACCCCACGGACGCCATGACGGACGAACAACTGGTGAACGGCTGCTTGAAGGGCGACCCCATCGCACAAAAGGCGCTGTATCAGCAGTTTGCAAGGAAAATGATGAGCATCTGTATGCGCTACGCGAACAACAAGGACCAGGCCCAGGACATGCTCCAGGACGGCTTCGTGAAGGTGTTCCAGAAGATGGACCACTTCCGGGGCGACGGGCCTTTGGGTGGCTGGATCGCGCGCACCATGGTGAACACGGCCCTGGACCACATCCGCCGCAACAAGCCCTACGACCACAGTCTGGACCTCACGGAGGCCGAGCATCTGCACCAGGAGGATGAGCAAGTGCTCTCCTCCATGAGCACCGATGAGCTGATGGCCCTGATCCAGGCGCTCCCGGCGGGTTATCGCACGGTGTTCAACCTGTTCGTGATCGAAGGCTACGCTCACAAGGAGATCGCTGAGATGCTGGGCATTTCGGAGAACACCTCCAAATCACAGTTCATGAAGGCGCGGGGTTACCTGCGCAAGCTGCTGCCCGCTGCGGTGGCGGCCAACTATGGAATGGACCATGAAGGATAACCTACAGCACCTGTTCCGGGACCGGTTCCAAGGCCACGAGGCCCCGGTGGACCCCGGTGCATGGCAGGCCATACAGGGCCAGCTGGCCGCTTCGGCCCCGGCGGCAGATGGCCTGAACGACCTGTTCCGTGAGCGTTTCGCTGAGCACGAGATGGAGGTGGACCCCTCGGTTTGGCAAGGCGTAAGCACCCAGTTGGGCCACACGGCCGCTGCCGGTGCGGGTGCCAGCGCCACGGTGTGGGGCTGGGTGGCCGCTGCCACGGGTGCAGTAGTGATCACCGCCTCCGCGCTGTTGTGGAACACCGATGAGCCCGCCACGGTCACTGCTGCTTTGCCGCAAGGCCAGGTGACAGAGGCCGCTGCGCCAGTTGAAGAAGTTGGGAAAGGTGACCAAGAAGTGGTCGCTGGGCCCGCAGCAAGCGCATCCACGTCCCCGGCACAGGGTGTTCCTGCGGGTGCAGTAGCCACGAAGGAGGCCATTGCCGGTCCGGCAACGGGTCAAGAAGTCACCTTGTCTGGCACGGACCGCGTGACAACTGGTCAGAATGCTGTTCCTACAGCGCCCATGAACATCGCCGTGGTGCCGACAGAGGAGCCCCAAATGGTGAACGGAACGGACAAAGTGGAGCGGATCCTTCAAGTCCTGGCTGAAAAAGCGAAAGTGGAAACGCCCGAGCTTCAAGTTCCCGCACAGGCGCAACCTGTGGCCGCCGAACCGGAAGAGTCCGTCGCGATGGATCCTGAACGAAACGACCCCGATATGCCCAAGTTGTTCATTCCCAACGTGTTCACGCCGAACAACGATGGGGTGAACGACACGTTCAAGGTTGAGGGGGAAGGCTTTGCGAGGGTGCTGGTGAAGGTGTTCGCCATGAAGAACAACCAACTGGTGTTCAGCACCAGCACGGGCGAGGCATGGACCGGTGCCAATTGTGAGGACGGCATTTACCTCGTTGCAGTTGAGGCGGTAACGCACGATGGCCGGTCAACGACGGAAGGCAAGGTGGTGTGGCTGAATCCCCCGATGACGCGTTAATCCCCCTGCCGAGGAAGAAATGTAGATTTGGCGGCCATGCTTGGGAGAACGTTGGAAGAACGGCCCTGGCAGTAGGAGATCGGAATCAGATCGAACGATGCGCAAGAACATGATGAAGAAATTCCTTGTCGGCCTCGGAATGGCCGTTACCATGGGTGCCAACGCCCAGGTGTATACGATGGCCGATGGCAGCGTGACCGCCTGTGGTGGTGCGTTCGTGGACAGCGGTGGCGAAGGGGCCGCCGGGTACCAGAACAACGAGAACTTCACCACCACCATTTGCCCCGATGGCAGCGGTGGTCCGGCGATCTCCTTGCAGTTCATCACGTTCACGCTGAGCACGGCCGGTTCCGAGCCGGGTGATATACTGTTCATCCATGACGGTCCGGATATCTCCTATCCGCTGCTGGGCCAATGGACCGGCACCGACTCGCCCGGTATTGTTTCCGCATCGTTCACCAACCCTACCGGTTGTTTGACGCTGGTGTTCATCAGCAACGAAACGGGCACAGGTGTGTTCTCGTCCCTGCTGACCTGTTTCCAGCCCTGCCAGCCTCCTTTGGCCGATGCTACGGTGGGCGAGGCCATCCCGGCCTTGATCTGCCAGAACGAGATGATCACGTTCAACGCGTCCGCTTCCTCGGCAGCCCCGGGCTTCACGATCGTTGAGTATGCATGGGATTTCGACGATGGCACTACCGACAACACCACGGGCTCCATTGTGGAACATTCGTTCCCCACCCCAGGCGAATACGTGGTCCAAGTGACGGTCACGGATGACAATGGCTGCCAGAGCACCAACTTGGTTGACCTACAATTGTTGGTGAGCACCACGCCCATCTTCGCAGGCACCACGCCGAGCACGGTGATCTGTCAGGGCGATGTGGTGAACCTGACAGGGGTGGCCACACCGGTCACCTGGTCCGCCATACCGGAAGCCAACTTCGGTGATGGGATCTACCTGCCGGACGAGCAGGGCATCCCCTTCAATAGTACCTTGACCTTCGAAGGGTTCTCACCCGGCGCCACCCTCACCAACATCGCCGATCTGCCTTCGGTGTGTGTGTCCATGGAGCACAGCTTCATGGGTGACCTGGTCGTCTACCTCACCTGCCCCAACGGCCAGTCGGTCACCTTCCACCAGCAGGGTGGTGGCGGCACGTTCATCGGTGGTGCACTGGACGGCGAGACCGTTCCGCCAAGCCCCGGCGAGTGCTGGGAGTACTGTTTCAGCCCCTTCGCCACGAACGGCACTTGGGCAGAGAACGCGGCTGGTACCATCCCGGCAGGCACCTATGAAAGTGTGCAGCCCATGGACCAACTGGTGGGTTGCCCACTGAACGGTGTGTGGACCTTCACCGTGGTGGACCAGTGGAGCATTGATGACGGCTTCCTGTGCTCTTGGGAGTTGAACTTCAACCCCGACCTATACCCCGATCTCACGGAATTCACGCCTGTGCTTGGCCTCTCTTCGCTGGATTCGACCTATTGGACCGGCACTGGTTTTGTTCCCGGAAGCACCCCTGCGACCGGAGTTGCCGCCCCTTCCGAGCCGGGTGTCTACCCCTATGTGTTCACGGTAACGGACAATTTCGGATGCGCCTATGACACGACCATCACCATCACGGTGAATCCCTCGCCCCAAGCGCCGATCCTCATTACTGGCGACAACCTGATCTGCGAGGACGGTATTGCCTACCTGAACGCCCCGGCCGGGTTCGATACCTACCTATGGTCGCCCGATGGCGCTATCGGCCAGAACGTGAACGTGGGTGCAGGCACCTACACGGTCACTGTTGCTTATGGGGACTGCCCGTTGACCTCAGACCCCTTCACGGTGAACATGGCGCCGAACCCAGTCCCGGTGATCACGGGTCTGGATTTCAGTTGCGGTGGCATACCAGTGCAGCTTTCCACCACGGAGACCTATCCGAGCTATCTGTGGTCCACCAATGCCACATCCGCAAGCATCGACGCCACCACAGGCACCTACACCGTAACGGTGACCAGTGCGGATGGATGCACCGGCACTTCGGACCCCTTTAGCGTGGTGGTGGCCAACGACCCCACGGCTGCGTTCGTTTATGACCCCCTGACCCCCGTACCCGTAGGCACCACGGTCGGGTTCAACGGAGGCTCGAGCAATGGCAACGGAAGTGCCATCGATACTTGGAGTTGGGAGCTCGGTGATGACGGGGCTACTGCATCCGGAGAGACTACGGCCTACACCTATGACGTGCCGGGTACCTACCAGATAACGCTTACCGTTACGAACGCGGAAGGTTGCACCGATCTAGTGACGACGATCATCACAGTGTTCCCCCCGGAGATCGACATCCCCAACGTGTTCACCCCGAATGGCGACGGCAACAACGAGACATTCAACATCACCAACATCGAGTTCTGGAACAATACGGTGAAGATCTACAACCGCTGGGGCCAGGTGGTGTACGAGGCGAAGAACTACCGCAGCCAGTGGAAGGGAAAGGATACTTCGGGCAACGACCTGTCCGACGGCACTTACTACTATGAGGTGGTACTGAGCAACGACAAGGCCTACACGGGCCACGTGACATTGCTTCGTTAAGGCCACCGCGATCTTGTCCTGGAAAGGCCCGGCCCTGTGCCGGGCCTTTCTACTTTTGCCCCCCCCCATTAACGGAACCATGAAGGTCATCGACCATTTGAGGAATGCGAAAGGGACGTTGTTCTCCTTCGAGATACTACCGCCGTTGAAGGGCAAGGACATCCGTTCCATCTACGAAGGCATCGATCCGTTGCTGGCCTACAAGCCCAGCTTCATCAATGTGACCTATCACCGCGAGGAGGTCATCTACAAGGACCGGGGACATGGACTATTACAGCGCGTGAGCTTGCGCAAGAGGCCAGGTACGATCGGTATCTGCGCCACCATCAAGGCCAAGTACGACATCGACACGGTGCCTCACCTGATCTGTGGCGGGTTCAGCCGTGAAGAGACCGAGGATGCGCTGATCGAGATCAACTTTCTGGGCATCGACAATGTGCTGGCTTTGCGTGGCGACGCCATCAAGAACGAGCCGCAGTTCATTGCGGAGCGCGATGGTCATCCACATGCCGTGGACCTCATCCGCCAGATCGATGGGCTGAACAAGGGGAAGTATTTGCACGATGAGGAATTGGAGGCGGCCCCCACCGACCTGTGTGTGGGGGCGGCCTGCTATCCGGAGAAACATCCCGAGGCGCTCAACCTGAACGTGGATATTGCCTACCTGAAACAGAAGGTGGATGCAGGCGCCGAGTACCTGGTCACGCAGATGTTCTTCGACAACACGAAGTTCTTCCACTTCGTGGACCTGTGCCGTGAGGCGGGCATCAGCGTACCCATCATTCCGGGTCTGAAGCCCATCACCACCCTGAAGCACACGCAGTTCCTGCCCAAGACCTTCCGCGTTGATCTGCCGGATGAGCTCGCCGACCGCCTGATGCGGTGCCGTACCGACGCCGAGGTGAAAAAGATCGGCGTGGAATGGACCATTGGCCAGGCACGCGAACTGAAGGCCAAGGGGGTGCCCTGCCTGCATTTCTATACCATGGGGCGAAGCGAGGCCGTGCGCACGGTGCTTGAGCAGGTGTTCTGAGAACACGCCGTTCGCACGCCCTAACTTTGGGGTATGCGTTACCTCCTTGTTGTCCTTCTGCTTCTGCTGATCGCACCCGGTGCGGATGCACAGGTCCTGTTCGATAAGGCCACCTTGGAGGAGATCGTGCAGGGCGAAGCACGCGGCCATGCACCACATGGTCGTTCATCCACCGGCCCTGTTCGACAGTACGACGTCAAGTACCATCGCCTCGAGGTCACTGTGGATCCGTCGGTGAGGGCTATTTCGGGCCAGGTGACCCATGTGTTCCAGGCCTTGGCGCCATTGCAGGAAGTGGTGTTCGACCTGCACGATGACCTGACCGTCGCCGAGGTGTTGCATCACGGCGCACCCGTGAGCTTCGCCCACCAGGACCACCTGCTCACCGTCGTGCTGCCGGCGGAGCTTGCAACGGGAGCCTTGGATTCGCTCACCATCCAGTATGCAGGCACTCCACCAGAGACCGGCTTCGGCTCGTTCGTCCAGTCAGAGCATGCCGGTGCGCCCATCATCTGGACCTTGAGCGAGCCGTTCGGCGCTCGCGATTGGTGGCCCTGCAAGCAGGACCTCAACGACAAGGCCGACTCGCTGGATGTGCTCGTGACCGTGCCTGAAGGCCAGCGTGTGGCGGGCAATGGCTTGTTGGTGGAGGAGGCCCCCGTGGGCAACGGGCAGGTGCGCCATCACTGGCGTCATCGCTATCCCATCAACTATTACCTCGTTGCGTTCGCAGTGACCAACTATGCCGTTTACAGCGACTGGGTGCCACTGCCGGAGGGCACGGTGGAGGTCCTTAATTATGTATTCCCCGAGGTGCTCATCAATTCGCAGGAAGCCTCCCCCCAGCTCATCGGTCAGATGCAGTTGTTCAATGAGCTGTTCGGCACCTATCCGTTCCTCAACGAGAAGTATGGTCATGCGCAGTTCGGCTGGGGCGGTGGCATGGAGCACCAGACCATGAGCTTCATGAACAGCCTTTCGTACGAGCTCATGGCACATGAACTGGCGCACCAATGGTTCGGGAACAAGGTCACCTGTGGAAGCTGGGAGGACATCTGGTTGAACGAGGGCTTCGCCACCTATATGAGCGGCCTTTGCTACGAGTTCCTGCTGCCCCAGTATTGGATGCCCTTCAAGCGCGGTCGACGTGATTTTGTGGTGAGCCAGCCCGGAGGCAGTGTGCTTTGCACGGACACCACCGATGTGGGCCGGATATTCAGTGGTCGGCTTTCCTATGCCAAAGGGGCCTATGTGCTGCACATGCTGCGTTGGGTCTGCGGCGATAGCGCCTTCTTCGCCGGGTGTCGCAATTACCTGAGCGACCCCGAACTGGCACACGGCAGTGCGCTCACCCCGCAATTGGTGGCCCATTTGGAGGCCTCCAGCGGTCTGGACCTCACCGGTTTCATGTCCGATTGGTACGTGGGCGAGGGTTATCCCATCTACCAAGTGAACTGGTCACAGAACAGCTCGGGCCAGGTCTCCCTGCTCATGGAGCAATCCACCTCGCACCCCAGCGTCGACCTTTTCGAAATGCCGGTCCCGGTGCGGTTCAAGAACGCGCAGATGGACACGACCGTGGTGTTCGACCATACGTTCGATGGGCAATTGTTCACGGTGGACCTGTCGTTCCAAGCGGACAGTGCGCTGCTTGATCCGGACCTCTGGCTGCTGCAAGGCCAAAGCCTCGTGACCCGTGTGCCGGATGCGGTGCTGGGCGCTGCCGGGGCCACCTTGTTCCCCAACCCGGCCACCGAAGCGGTCACCGTGCTCCTGCATCATTCCCCACAGGGGACCGCTGAGGTCCGTGTGACCGATGCGTTGGGTCGCACGGTCCGGAACGAGCGTGGGGCGATCATGGCAGGAAGGCTGGAGGTCGATATACACGACCTTGCGCCGGGCCAGTACTGGGTCGCGGTCATCACCACAGGCACGCGCACGGTGTTGCCTTTCGTGAAGGAGTAACACGAAAGGGCTCAGCGGCCTGCCATCATACGCTCCACGTACTTGCCCAGTACGTCGTACTCCACGTTCACGCGCCCCCCCGCGTTCAGTGCCTTGAACACGGTATGCTCGTAGGTGTAGGGGATGATGGCCACACTGAACCGCGTTTCATCCAGTTCGGCAATGGTGAGGCTGACGCCGTTCAGGCAAATGCTGCCTTTGTGAACCAGCAAGTGGCGTTGTTGCGGCGTTCGGAAGGTGAACCGCCAGCTGCCCGCCAGGTCTTCCACGGAAACGCATTCGGTCACGGTATCCACGTGGCCTTGCACCATGTGGCCATCCAGCCGGTCGCCGATGCGAAGGCTGCGTTCCAGGTCCACGCCATCGCCGGGAGCAAGGTCGCCGAGATTGGTGCGGTCCAGGGTCTCCTGCACGGCCGTAACGGTGTAGTTGTCGCCTTCCAGGGCCACCACTGTGAGGCAGACACCGTTGTGGGCCACGCTCTGATCGATGCGCAGCTCAGGCGTCATTTCCGCACGGATGGTAAAGTGCCGGTTGGTGCCTTCGTTCCGCACCGCCACAACGGTACCCACTTCCTCTACGATACCAGTGAACATCAGTTGACGTTGTTCGATGCGCCGCCGCCCAGGATGTGCACATACCCTTGCAGCAACTTGAACTGTGGCCCTGTCAAGCGACCAAAGGTCACATTGCACACGTAGTAATAGACGCCATCGGGAACGGGTTGGTCGCTCTCCAGGTAGGTGCCTCTCCAATTGATGTCCGGATCGTTGGAACGGAACACCACCTGTCCCCAGCGGTTGAAGATCTGCAGGTCGATCTCAAGTACCCCGAGATAGGGGAGGAAAGGGCCGAACTGGTCGTTCTGTCCATCGCCGTTCGGGGTGAAGACGTTGGGCAGCTCGTATTCAGGGCAGTTGTCCCCGCAAACAGGTGTCACGAATTCGCTTTCGTTGCCCACGCTGTCCACGGCCGTCACTTGGTAACAGCCGGCCACACTGGAGCCATTGGCGTGCGTGAACACGGTGTCCTCTGAGCTGGTCACTGTGGCGATCAGCACGAAGGGGGCGTTCAGCGAATCGGCATAGTAAACCTGGTACAGTTCGGTGTCGTCCGCGCAACTGTTGTTGGGGTTGTTCCAGATGAGGGTGTTCAACGGCACCTCGCAGTCATTTTCGATGGAGACCACGGGGGCACAGGGCGGCGTGAGGTCCACGGGTGTACCGCACACTTCCTGGCTGAAGTTGATCAAGGGGGCAACGATGGCCGGATCGCTGTAGGCCCCGGTGCTTTTCACCAGGTAGCAGTAGGTGGTGCCGTTATCAAGTCCTGTTTCCGTGAAGCTGCCAGTGGTGCTCGTACCGATCAGGGTCCAGGTGCCAGCGATATCCCGGTACACCTCGTAAAGGCTGTTGTTCCACGGCGTGTTCAAGGCCCATTGCACGGTGATCTGCTCATCGTTGGGCAGGGTGCTGATGAACACCGAGGAGGCCGGGCTGCTCGAGCCGATCAGCTCCGTGCCACCCGCGCCATGAAGTTCCACGCGGTACACATGCGGCTGGTCGCGTGTGTTCAGATCGGTATCGAGGTAGGAGGTGTCCGGATGGGCCAGGAAGGGGTGCAGGGAACTGGTCCAGAGCAAGGTGTTGGCCGTGGTAAGCCCGTTGCCACGGTACAGCTTGAACTGGTATGGGCCGGGTCGCGCAATGGTGTCGAGAGCGTAGGCATTGCTCCAGCGCACGGTGTCAATGCCCGCTGTGGCATCCGTCTCACCTACGCTCACATGCGTGATCACCGGCACCTGGCGGTCCAGCACGGCGCAGAACTCCACACTGGCATAGCTCAAAGCGCCGTCCCCAAAGGTGGCCACGACCATGTAGCAATACTGGTTGCCGATGATCAACCCGTTGTTGTCCAGATAGCTGGTGCTGCCCAGCCCCGAGGTGGACCCCACCAGTGCATATCCCGTATAGCCTGGCACTCCGGTCTCACAGTTGTCCGGCGTGAACCCGAAAAGACCGCTGCGCCTGTAGATCTGGTAACCCGTTGCGTTGCTGCAAATGCTCGGCGACCAATTGAGCTGGATGGCATCGCCGATCGGCGTGGCCGAAGGATCAAGCGGCGCTGGTGCTACGACCGTGATCCGCATGGTGCTGAAATCGAACAGTTGCACCTGGTCATTATCACGCGCACTGAACACCACCTGGTAGGGCTGCAGCCGCACGTGGCTGCAGTTGGTGTTCCAGTTGAACGTGCCCGTGACGCTCTGGGCGGGGGTGGGACTATTGAACACCGCCGGTGAACTGGCCACTTGGAAGGGCTGTCCCAGGGCATCCAAGGTGACCTGCTGGCCGGCATCGGGATCGCTGGCCTGCACGTTGAAGTTCAGGAAGGTTCCCGCGGTCACACAGGTGTCCTGCAGGTCGGTGATCTCCGGCGGATTGTTGGAACAGGGTACAACGGTCACCTGCATGTCGCGGGTCACCCAGCCCACATTGCGCCACTCACCGTTCACGCGGCGCCACTCACGCACAATGAACGCGATGTTGTACTCGCCGGCCAGGGTCGGCGCGTTCCAAGTGATCGTGCCGGTGGTGGGGTCGATGTTGTAATTGGGTCCTGGGTAGGAGTAGCCGGCTATCGGTTCGCAGTTGAGGCCCAGGCACACGGCCGGCTGGAATGACAAACTATCCCCATCGGGGTCCACGGCCACGGGATTGTGTATCCAAGGGCGGTTGATGCACGCGTTCTGAATGGGCGAATTGAGGAAACGCACGGAGCAGTTGCCACCGGTGATCGGTGAAATGACCAATTGCGTTTTTACGCAGAAGGATTGGGCAATGGAGTTGGGAACGTTGATCACACCACCATTGCGGTTCTGGTCGTCGAACTGAAGGGTGAACACGCCGGGGCCGGCATACAGGTGCGTGGCCACGTAGGTGTTCCGACGAAGGTCCTGGCCCTGGAAGATCTCGCTGGTGGTGCGTGCAATAGTATCCAGCGGCGAACCGTCGCCCCAATCCAGGATGAGCTCGGGCCGGTCGGCCGGGGCGCTCAGTTTGGTGTGGGTAATGATGGTGGCCTCGTAGGTGAACCCCGACACCTGGCAAATGATGATCTCTCCTGCACGGTTGTGCGTGCCTTGTGCCTTGGGCAGGAGCCCCAGCACAAAGAGCGCGAACAGGAGTGGACGGAAAAGTCCCATGGGTCAGTACAAAGTTCGGTGATCCAGCGGTGGAACGCGCACCCGGTCCCGGGAATTGCAGCCCCTTGGTCAGGCGGCACCTACCGTTGCCCGGTCCGTATCGCGGGGTCGGGCCAACCGTTCATCCTGTGCGGGACACCGCTCATCACGCCGATGGGTACGGGCTGTAACTGCCCGCCTCGTAGGGCCGTCCCAAGATCATAAGGACCAATAAACCGATCGTCATGAGAACCCGGATCAACCGCCTGCTAGTTGTTTTCGCCTCTGTGCTCACCCTGGGATATGTCCGCGCTTCGGGCCCCGAAGGCCAAGGGAGCACCACTACTTCGAGTGCCGCCCCCATGGTCGCCGCTGCTGCGACCACAACGGCCATGGACCGCGCCCTGGACTATCAGCTGAGCCGCCATCTTTCCTTCCCCGTACTGGCCAAGGAGCACATGTTGGGCGAGGTGTTCGTCAGCTTCGTGATCGATAAGGAGGGCAAGGTGGAAGTGGTTCATTGCTCCTCCGACAACGAGGCCTTGAGGGCGTACGTGCTGCGCAAGCTCTCACGCATCGATATCGGCGAGAACCCCGATGGCATGTGGAAGACCACCCATCTGCACATCGTCTTCCGTCCCGAGAAGGCGTAACAGCGCTGAACTCCTGAAGCAGAAGGGCCCCGGCAACGGGGCCTTTTGCTTTTTTCGCCGGCCCGTGTAACTCCCGGGTCATGGCTTCGTCCTACGGAAACAACAGCATTGCCATGAGAACGCTGCTCTTTTCCATCGGCCTTTTGGTCACCTCTGCCGCTTTCGCCCAGCCCGATACATTGGTGGTTCCGGTGCCCCCCGCTGCCCCTGAAGCCCCGCTTCCTCCCATGCCCCCCGTTCCGCCAGCAGCACCTGTGGAAGCTCAGGGCCGTTCGGTGGTATCCGTTCAGGTCAACGCCGACGGTACTTCGGTCCAGGTGCAGGGAGAGGATACCACGAAAGGGAAGGAGCCCTTCACCATCACCACGCGGAACAAGATCATCACCATCATTTCCGAGGACCGGGAGCTTCCCACGGACAGCGCCAGAATGGCCGAGCGGCTGAAGGAGCTGCGCACCGAACGCCGCAACGTGTTCACCTATTGGAGCGGATCGGACCTTGGGGTGAACACCCTGCTCGGCCCGGATGGAAGCTCGGACCTGGACAAGGATGCCGAGTTCATGGAGATCGACAATGGTCGTTCGCGCTTCTTCGCCATCAATTTCATGGAGCAGAAGATCGAGTTCGGCAGCTCCAACGTGGGCCTGCTCACCGGCCTGGGCTGGGAGTTCGTGAACTACCACCTGAAGAACAACGTGATGTTGCGGTACGATGCCGATTCGGTCTACGGCGTGGTGATGGACAGCCCGGAGTACAGCAAGAACAAATTGCGCCAGACCGGTTTCCGGGTGCCGCTGATGATCGAGTTCAATACCAAACGCGCGCCCTTGCCCACGGCCGATGAACTGCGTGCGAAGAAAGGGTTCGAGTACGACCGGAAAGGCAATTTCCACATCGCCCTGGGCGTGGTGGGCAGCTGGTAC
>JBEICT010000033.1:0-17969 GCA_040383865.1 Flavobacteriales bacterium
AGCTGCCAGTGCGTGGGTCAGGTGATCGACTGTCTGGGTGTGGCCGGAGGGAGCGCCCTTCCTGGCACGACGTGTAATGACAACAACGCGAACACTATCAATGATGTGTGGGGCGCGAACTGCACCTGCGCCGGAACGCTGGTGGTGTACGACTGCCTTGGCGTGGCGAACGGTACGGCACTGCCCGGCACCCCCTGCAACGACGGAGACGTGAATACGACCAATGATGCGTGGGATGCCAATTGCAATTGCGTGGGCTTCCTGGATCTGATCGTGGACTGCGCCGGTATTCCGGGTGGCAGTGCATACGTTGACGGCTGCGGTACCTGTGCTGGCGGCACTACCGGCATCATTCCCGACCTCGACAGCGATTCGGATGGTTTGCCCGATTGCATGGACAACTGCAGCACCACCGCGAATCCCGGTCAGGCTGACTTTGACGGCGATGGGGTTGGCGATGTGTGCGACAACTGTCTGTGGATATACAACCCCGGACAAACGGATACGGATATCGATGGGGTGGGTGATGCCTGCGATTTCGCCACGGGTATAAATGAGAGCGAAATGTCCATCGGATTGAGCTTCGTGCCGAACCCGTCGTTGGGTGAGGTCGTGGTACACTGTGCATCACCTGATGCCCGTACGCTCAGGTTCCGCAATGCGGTCGGTGCCCTTGTGTTCGAGGCACCCGTCCGTCAACGAATGCAACTGGAGGTCCTTTCACCGGGCATCTATATCGTTCTCGCGCTGGATGCGGAAGGCAGACCGCTGGCGCAGACCAGGTTCGTCAGGCAGTGACGGGCCCGTGTTGGAAGAGAAGGCCTCCCGTTCGTTCGGGAGGCCTTTCTCATTTCAGCAGGGTCACCGTTCCGAAGAGGTCTTTGCGTGCCGCACTGAACTGGTCCCGTGCGATGATCCGCCAGTTGTACACGTCCAATGGCAGTTCGGCTCCGGTATTGTTCATTTTGCCGTTCCAGGGTTCCATGGGATCAGTGGAGGAGAAGACCTCCTGGCCCCAACGGTTGAAGATGATCAACTGGTAGCTTGTGGGGTCAACACCCAGGATACTGGGCAGAAAGCGGTCGTTGATCTCATCGCCATTCGGTGTGAACGCATTGGGCACATGGATCGTCAGTACATCATCCACCAATAGATCGAGACATTCGGTATTGGTGCATCCCAGGTCGTCCACGCCGGTGAGGCAAAGGGTATGGATGCCCACCTCGGCCGGCTGGATGGTGATGCCGAAAGAGCTGCCCCCTTCGATGGGTTCGCCACTGAGCGTCCAGCTGTATTGCACATTGGTGGCGGGCAAATGCTCCACTTGAAAGACCGGGTCCTGCACGCTTGCTCGGAAAGGACTGGCCACGAAAGCAATGCTGGGTCCATTGCTCGTTTCGATCATGTTCGCCAGCGTGGTGGATCCCATACAACCATTTGCATCGGTCACGGTCAAGCTCACATTGAACTGGCCTCCGCTGGTGTAGGTATGCCCTGTTGATCCCATCGCATTGGATGTGCTGCCGTCACCAAAGTTCCAGCTGGCGCTTTGTAGACCGATGGGCCCGGAATAGGTGAATTCCACAGGTAGCGGCACGCAGCCAGCCAGGATGTTCGCAACGATCGTTGGTTCGGGCAATGTCGCAACTGTAACGATCACATTGGCATTGTCCGTAGTACCTGTGCAACCGCCGGACCCGTCCACGGAATAGGTGTAATTACCGGGTGGCGAACTGCCAGGCTCAAAGGTATTGCCCGCGCTCCCCGCCGGACCGGTCCATGTTCCTCCGCCTTGAGCGCTCGCACCAAGAAGGGGGAACAGAGTGAACGATGGCTGATCGATGCATACCGTTGTCGCAGCATCCGCTCCAGCGATCGGTAGTGGCGAAATGGTCACGGCGAGCTGGGCTTGCGCATTGGGACAGGGTGCCGTGCCATTCACGGTGTAGGTATAGCTGCCCGTAACGGCCGTGGCTGGATCGATCAATGTGATGGTGCTGCCCGAGGGTGCGGTCCATGTTCCGCCGTTCGAGGGTGAACCGTTCAATTGGGCAAGGGGGTCAAAGTCCGGGTCACCAGCGCATACGGTGATGAGGCTATTGACGCCTGCGTTGGGGGCCTGCACTACGTTCATGGTCACCGTGCTCGAAGCAGCAGGACATGGCGCCGTGCCGTTCACCGTGTATGTGTAGGCCCCGGGCACATCGATGCCCATGTTGAACGAATTGCCGTGCGGTTGTCCGTTCGGTGCCGTCCAGGACCCGTTCATCGCAGGCGATCCGCCCAGGCCCGAGATCAACGGGTACGGCGCACTTTGCGATGAGCAAACGGTGGCGGTGCCGCTCGTCCCCGCATTCGATGCTGGAACAATGGTCAAGGTGACATTGGAGCTCGAAGCCGGGCACGGGCCGTTCGCCGGTACGGTGTATTGATAGGCCCCGTTCGAACCAGTGGACGGTTCCACGGTTCCGTTCATGGGCGTTCCGTTCGGCGAGGTCCAAGTTCCCCCAGGCAATGGCGCACCATCCAATACCCCGAAGAGGTTTGTTGCCTGGCCACTGGAACATAGGGTCAGCGCACCGTTCGTGCCCGGGTCGTTCGGTTGCACCGTGCCAACGGTGACCGTTGCGCTGGCACTTCCGCAGGGAGGGGCTCCGATTATGGTGTAGGTGTATACGCCGTTCGCGCTGCTAACCGGCGTGAAGATTCCATTGAATGTGGCACCCGATGGGTCTGCCCATGTGCCACCCACTTGCGCACCGGCACCGAGCGTAGGGAACAGAACGGTCGGTGCTCCCGTGCTGCATAGTGTCAATGTTCCGTTGGTGCCCGCATTGGGTTGTGCCGAAACATTCACGGTGATCGTTGCCGAGGCGCTCACACAAGGTGCTGTGGCAGGAATGGTGTAGGTATAGGCACCTGGTGCCGAAACACCAGGGGAAAAGAGCTGTCCAACCGAAGTTCCACCGGGACCGGTCCACGTGCCACCGGCTTGCGGAGATCCACCCAAAGCACTGAGCAGATCGGTGCTGGGTGAGGCATCGCACAAATTGAGATCTGCACTGCTCCCGGGGTTGGGTTGGGGAATGAACGTAATGGCCACTTCGGCTTGCGCGTTCGGGCATGGCGCTGTTCCCGTTACAGTATAGGTATAGGTGCCGCTGGATGCTGTGGAAGCGTCCAGTTGGCCGCTTACGGTAATGCCGTTCGGAGAGGTCCAGGTCCCTCCCGCGTTCGGTGTGCCGCCCAAGAGCGAGGTCAGTTGAACAGGGCCAGCGGTCTCGCAGAAGCTGGTCGGTGCACCATCGTTGCCTGCGTTCGGCAAGGCCGGTTCCGTTACCGTTACGGTGGCAGAGCTGGCCGTACAAGGAGCAAGCCCGGGAACAGTGTACGTGAATATGTCAGGAGCATCCAGTGCGGGTTCATAGGTGCCGCTCAGTGGGGTCCCGCTCGAGTTGGTCCACTGACCAGCGGGGTCGGGTGTGCCACCCAATTGCCCGAAGAGCGATGTGGAGGGACCATTGGAACAAATGGTCAGCGTTCCGTTTATGCCCGCGCTGGGCGTGGGGTTCACGGTCACATCCACGGTGGCCACCGAGGTAACACATGGAGCAATGCCTGCAATACTGTACGTGTAAATGCCGGGTGGGTCGTTGCCCGGAACGAACGTGCCGGAATGTGCTATGCCCCCTGGTGCGCTCCATGAGCCTCCTGGTTGTGCACCTCCGCCCAAGCTGTTGAACAAGGGTACGGACGGCGTGGTGCTGCACGTAGTGATGGAATCCGAAGTACCGGCATTCGGCTGTTGTGGAATGCTGACCGTAACGGTGGCTTGAGCGGAACAGGGAGGCGAGGAACTGGTGACCGTGTACACGTAATCGCCGGGTGCGTCAATGGCAGGATCGAGCACACCTGAGTGAGCGGCCCCGGTGGGCGATGTCCACGCTCCGCCTGCGTTCGGCGTACCTCCAAGTACATTGAAAAGCCCCGTCGCGGGCGAGGTGGAGCAAAGCGTCAGCGAACCTGGTGTTCCGGCGTTCGCCGTGCAGCTCTGAATGACCACCGGCGTGTTGAAGGCAGGTGGGTTGGCATCACCTCCGCATCCGGCACTGCTCCATGATCCGGTCTGGCTATCGCTGAGCGTATTGAACGTTACGGCCAGGCTGGTGCCGTTCACACAGGCCGGTCCGCTCAGCACGCTGATGGTCCAGCAGAACTGCCAGTTCACGGCACCCACGCAGAAGTCGCCGAAGTTGTTCCCGGGGGTGCCATCGTTGTTCAGGTCAAAGAAAAAGCCTGGACCTGTGGGGCCTATGTTGGTGGCCGCCGTGCCTTGTACCGAGTTGTACCAGCCCCAGGAGCCTCCGCTACCGCCGCATGTGGCCGGTGGCGGTCCAGGGGTCAGTGTGGCCAGGTCCCAGCCTGGCCCGAAGGTCGCGGTCATCCCTTGGAACCAGTTGGCGTTGGTAGAGTTCCAGAAGGTCACGGTGAAGCAGAAGGTCACTGTTTCACCGCAGGCATAGGTGCCATTCGTGGGCAGCGGACTGGCAGTAAGGGTGTAGCCTGTAAGGCAAGGCTGAGCGACCATGTTGGTGCTCGCCAGCACGAGGGCCACGAACAGGGATCGTCCCCACGTTCTGTTCAGCATGATCACTTCTCGGGTAACGTGTTTTCCGAACCCAAGATAAGTGAACTCACATTTGGTCCCAAAAGGGCGCTATGTGGCGAGGATGCCTATCATGGCCACCATCTCTACCTGCAACTTCTTCTGCTTGCCGATCGCGTCGCCGAAGGATGTGCTCACTACGGTACCGTTCACATCGCCTAACATGCAATTGTATTCGCCGGCGATCAGTCGCTCCACGGCAGCAACGCCCAATCGACTGGCCAAAATGCGGTCCATGGCCGTAGGTGAACCGCCGCGTTGTAGATGTCCCAGCACCGTAACGCGCATGTCACGGTCGGGCAGATGGTGTTTCACGCGTTGTGCGATGGCAATGGCACCGCCCTGTTCGTCACCCTCGGCCACGACCACGATGCTCGATGATTTCAAGCGGGAGGCCTGGCCAAGCTCCTTCACCAACTGCTCGATGCTTTGGCACAGTTCGGGAACCATCACATACTCGGCTCCCGAAGCGATGGCGCTGGCCAGCGCGAGGAAACCAGTGTCGCGGCCCATGACCTCCACGAAGAAGAGGCGGTCATGGGAGGATGCCGTGTCCCGTATCTTGTCCATGGCCTCCATGGCGGTATTCACGGCCGTATCGAAGCCGATCGTCCGGTCGGTGCCGAAGAGGTCGTTATCAATAGTGCCAGGCAGGCCGATCAACCGGCATCCGTGCTCCTCGTGGAAGACCTTGGCCCCGGTGAACGTGCCATCACCTCCAATGGCCACCAAGGCATCCATACCGTGGCGCCGAACTGTGGCCGCGGCTTTTGTGCGGCCTTCCGCCGTGTGGAACGCTTCGCTCCTTGCCGACCGAAGGATGGTGCCGCCGCGCTGAATGATGTTGCTCACATCACGCGGCCCGAGCGGCCTGACTTGATCGTTCACCAAGCCTTCGTAACCGCCCAGTATGCCCGAGACCTGAATGCCATGAAAGGCAGCTGCTCGTGCCACGGCACGTATCGCAGCGTTCATTCCGGGGCTGTCGCCACCCGAGGTGAACACGCCGATATGCCGCAAAGGGGCCATCCCGCTTATTCGGCTATCACTGTGCCGAGCGCCATGCGCCGACCATCACCGGCGTTCACCAGGACCAACCGGTAAGTTCCTTGCGCCAGGCCGTTACGGTCCACGCGGACCAAAGCGCCCGGCAGGCCGCTGCGCTGTGCCACCTCGCGTCCACTTCCATCAATGATAAGCAGGGTGCTGCCAGCTTGGAATGCGCTCAGGTCGATCTGGAAACCATCGGTGAACACGGTGGGATAGGGCACCGGCAGGACGGACGTGTCCGCTTGTTCAACACCAGTGGTGGTGCCGGTGATGCTGTAGATATCGAAAATGGCGCCCGTGTAAAGCTTGGTGCCCGATGCGTGGAACTCTTCCAACCCCACCTGGTCGAACGCGGCCAGACCGGTGTTGAACGCGCTCCATGTGGAACCTTGATCCATCGAACGGAGCATCCCTTGGGATCCGCCTGTGATGGCGAAGTACTTTCCGTCATAAAGGATCAATTGGCTTTTGGCCAGGGGGATGGCCACACCGCCTGTCGCATTGTTCCAGGAAGCGCCGCCGTTGGTGGAGAATTTGTAACCGGCATCACTGATGCAGACCAATCGGCTGGGTGTGCCTTGGACACTGTACATGGCGAAATTCGAGCCTGTCACGATGCTCCAGTTAGCCCCGTTGTCCAAGCTGCGCACCATGCCTGCGCTTGTAGCGGCATACAGAACGAAATTGATGCTGGCCATGTGGTACACGGTCATGTTGCTGCCCATGCCCGCATGCGAAACGGACCAGGAATCCCCATTGTTGACGGTACGATAAACGCCACCGCCATTGGAGATCATACCGCTCATCACCACGAAGGTGACCCCGCCGAAGTTGAAGAACTTGTTGGCGAACACGTTGGCATTGGCCGTGAGCGTGCCATTGGCCGGGCTCCAACTGGTACCGCCGTTGCTGGAGCGGAAAACACCTGAATGGGTGCCGGCGAACAGATGGGTCGCATTGCTGCCCACTGATTCAATGCTGATGCTCCCACTGGCCACCGGTAGACCAGCGTTCACAGTGGCCCATGAAGCACCGTCATTGGTTGATTTGTAAACGCCCAACGGGAAGCTGGCCAGGTAAATGGCGCCACCTTGGGTGGTGATGCTGCGCACCGCTTGCACGCCCGAGGTGCTGGCATTGTACGGTTGCCATTGGGCCTGAACGGTGAGGGCGGTGATCAGGAATGCGGCGAGGGTCGAAAAGGGTCGAACTGCGGTCATGCGTTGCTCCGTGTTGGGGATGCGAATGTAGGCCTGTCCGGACCAATTTCAGAAGGCAGGCGCCGATCACAGGGTTTACCTTTGGACCATGTTCGGTAGGGCCCATAGGTGGATGGTGGCAGGAAGCCTTGCCCTGATCGCGGTCCTTCATCTCGTTGTTGCGCCTCTGGACCACGCTGGACTGCATGTTGATGACGCCGATCACCAGGGTGCGGATGGTCCCGTTTGCATGGAGGCTTGCGTGCTGTGCAATGCTGCCCTGCCGGCCATTGAAGCTGAGCATTTTGCGTCCTTGGCCCCCTTGGCCATGGTCCTGGCCGATAAGGTGCCCATGAAGCCTGCTGTTCGGCCGGGAACGTGCGGCTTGGTGATGTCCGGGCGAGCCCCCCCCGCACGACCTGCTCAGGCCCGTTGACCGTTGTCCGTTCACCCCTTCTTAGGGGATTCCCCCGTTCGCGCCCCTTCGTGCTCATGTCCTCGTTGTTCCGATCCTGCCTTACAGTATTACTGGCATTCGCCTCTGCGGCCGTTCATGGCCAGCCTGTGGTTTGCGACCTGGTCCTGCGTGGGCGGGTGATCGATGACCATGATCGGCTGGCACTCTCCTTTGCGGAGGTGTGGTTGCCCGAACTGGAGCGGGGAGCCGTTACGGATGTGGAAGGCCGGTTCCAGATCGAGGGGTTGTGCGCAGGCACTTACCTCGTCAGGGTGATGCACTTGGGGTGTGAGCCGGTCGAACGCAGGATCGTGCTTCAGCGAAGCATGGAAATGGACTTCAGGCTGGAGCACCACGTGGAGGAGTTGCGTGAACTGGAAGTCGTGCGCGAGAGACCCGATGAGAACGTGGGTGCTGCAAAGCAGGAACTGGGCAAGGATGACATGGAGAGGGGTGCGGGTCGCGACCTGGCCACCATGTTGTCCGTCATTCCCGGGGTTACTGTGCTAAGCAGTGGCCCCACCATTGCGAAGCCGATGATCCAGGGGCTCACGGGGAACAGGATACTCACCCTCAACCAAGGGGTGCGCCAGGAGGACCAACAGTGGGGAACCGAACATGCGCCCAACCTCGATCCTTTTTCCAGCGACCGGATCACTGTCGTGAAAGGCGCGAGTTCCGTTCAATACGGGGCCGATGCCATAGGTGGGGTGGTGATCACCGAACCGGTGGAACTACCGCGCGAACATGGCCTGGGTGGTGAGGTGAGGGCGCTGGGGATCTTGAACGGCCTTGGGGGCGGTGCCAGTGGAATGCTGCAAGGAGCTGTTCGCTCCGTGCCGGGTCTTGGCTGGCGCGTTCAAGGATCTGCACGTTCCACAGGCGATGCCACTGCACCCGACTATGTGTTGAGCAACACCGGCATGCGGGAGGCTGGTGGTTCTGTCGCGGTAGGCATGCGGCGCCATTGGGGGCACGCTCAAGTGTACTACAGCTATTTCGGCCGTGAGCTCGGTATCCTGCGCGCATCGCATATCGGGAACCTCACCGATCTGCAGACCGCGATCGCCACCGGTGAGCCTTGGTACCAGGCTCCGTTCACCTATGACATTGAAGCGCCAAGGCAGGTGGTGCAACATCACCTGTTCAAGGCCGAGTTCGAGCACGGCATTGCGGAGCGCAGCCAATTGTCCGCGACCTATGGTTACCAGGCGGACGACCGACAGGAGTACGATATCCGGCGCGGTGGACGAAGCGATCGGCAGGCACTGGACCTGTTCCTGACCACCCATACGGCGGACGTGGTCCTGAAACACTGGTTGGGCCCCAAGGTGCATGGCAAGCTCGGTGCGAACGGTGTGCTGCAGGACAATTACAATGTGCCCGGTACTGGTGTCCGGCCACTTCTTCCCGATTTCACCAAGGCCACGGGTGGGGTCTTCGTGCTGGAGCATGTGCCCTTGGGCGAGCGCTTTGAACTGGAGGTGGGGGCCCGCCTGGAAGGCACGCGCATCGAGGTCCGCCGCTTCGATCGGGAAGGCAATTATTCCACCCCGTTGCATTCCTTCGTCAATCAGGCCCTGGGGCTTGGGTTGAACTGGGAGATCGCGGACAGCACCCGAATGCGGTTCAATCTGAGCTCGGCCTTCAGGCCACCGCACGTGAGCGAGCTGTACAGTGAAGGGCTCCACCACGGTTCGGCGGCCATCGAGCTCGGTGATCCGGGCTTGAACAGCGAGCGCGCCTACCGCGCTTCCGCCGATCTGCAGGCCGCACCGTTCAAAGGTCGTTTGCGCATGGACCTCACCGCCCACGCCGGGTTTTTCGATGGCTACATCTACCTCTTGCCGTCAGGCTACCAGCTTACCATCAGAGGTGCTTTCCCCGTCTTCAATTACGTGGCAACGGATGCATGGCTTTATGGATTGGACGGTCAGTTGATGTATCAGGTGAAGGGTCCCTGGTCACTCCGGTCCCGCTTCAGCATTGTGCGTGGTTGGGACGTAGGCGCGGATGAGTGGCTTTTCCAAATGCCTTCGGACCGTATCGAGAACAGCCTGGTGTTCCAGCTCCCGGATCCCGGTGGGTGGCGCGATGTGGAGTTCAGTGTCAGCAGTGCGTTCGTGTTCCAACAGGTCCGTGTTCCTCCCGATGTGGATTTCATGCCTGCACCGGCCACCTACCACCTGCTCGGATCGGGCATCAGTATGGAGCGTCCGATCGGTAACGATCGGTTGCGGTTCGGCATTCAAGGAGCGAACCTGTTGAACATGGCCTACCGTGATATCCTTGACCGGTTCCGGTATTATGCGGATGCACGTGGCGCCGATCTGACGCTCTCTGTGAGGTACTCGTTCGGGTCCGCTCGCTGATCGAAGGAAAGGGCAAGGATCGAAGGATCTTTACGTTCAAGGTGCAGTTACCTCCGTGGGTCGAACGCATTTCGTTCTCATGTCCCCGATCAAAAAGCTGGCCCTCTTTTGGTTCCTCTGTCCCGCTTTCTCGTGTGGCCAACATGCTGTTAAGCCCCCGGTGGCCGTGGAAGCGCCGGTCGTTCTGCGTTCACCACCCCGCGTTCCTCTCGCACGATCGATCGACAGCCTGAACGTGCATGCCGACAGTATACGCTTTCATGTGGTGAAGCGCAGCCGTGAGTTCCATGTTCTCGCCGGTCGTGACACGCTGTGCACCTATCCATGCGTGCTTGGTGAACGACCAGAGGGAGATAAGCAGATGCAGGGCGATCGCCGCACACCGGAGGGGGTGTTCGGCTTCCGGAGCAAGCGCATGCACGACAAGTGGCACGCGTTCGTTTGGGTGGATTATCCCAATGCCGAGAGCTGGCGACGGTTCCGCGAACGGCAGCGCCAGGGTCTCGTTCCGGCAGGCGCCGATATTGGCGGCGAGGTCGGCATACACGGAGTGCCCGATGGAATGGACCATTGGGTCGTGCAGGGGGTGGACTGGACCTGGGGCTGTATCGCGTTGCGGAACGCCGACCTGGACGAGATCTATCCCTACATCCGGCCCGGGAGCACGACCCTTACCATCGTGCCCTGAAACGCTTTATGGTGCGATCGCCTCCGGGAACAGCTCGTCGTATCCCGTGCGGTCGTCGTGCTTGCGCAGGTAACGTACGCCACCGATCTCCTGGACCACGATCTCAAGGGTCGTGCGCACGATGCATCCAATGGAAGCATGGCCTCCGGTCATGCTTCCATTGTGGTCGGCAACGGACAGATGCAGGTGCATGCCGTGGCGTGAGAGCGTTCCCGATAGGCCGCATACTTCCAGATCACCCTCCAGCAGGGTGCTCTCCGGTCTTCCTCCATAGCGGATCCCTGCTGTGGAAAGGCTTCCCACCGCACTGACGATCGTGGCCGCCTCGATGCCCTGTTCAGAGCACCACAAGGCTAGCGTGGCCCGCAGATCTTCCCCTGGCAATAACCGAAGGGTATGCAGCTGGTAGGGCCGGCCTGCCGTGTGGATCACTGATCGAAGGTGTTCGGGAAGTGTTGCTTCAGTGCGGCGATACCATCACGCACCTTGTCCTCCTGTTCTCCCTTGAAGGAGACGAGCTTGGCGGCCAATTCCTCATCGGCCGTGGCCAGGATCTGCACGGCAAGCAGTCCTGCGTTGCGCGCTCCGTTCACGGCCACGGTCGCCACGGGCACACCTGCGGGCATCTGCACAATGGAGAGCAGCGAGTCCCAGCCATCAATGGAGTTCCGGCTCTTGATCGGTACACCGATCACTGGCAATGTGGTGAGGGAGGCCACCATGCCGGGCAAATGGGCGGCGCCCCCGGCGCCGGCAATGATCACTTTGAGGCCACGGTCGGCCGCACCCTTGGCGTACGCGAACATGCGGTCCGGAGTGCGGTGTGCGCTCACCACGGTAAGCTCATGTTCCACGCCGAACTCCTTCATTGTGTCCAAGGCCTCACGCATGATCTCCAGATCGCTGCGACTGCCCATGATGATGCCGACCATGTTGTGAGGGGTGTTCGTTGGTTGCTTCGTGTCACTTTGCTTTTACCGATGAGGTCACGGGCACCACACGGCACCGGTCGCGCACAGTGTGTATCGCATGCTCCAAGGCTTGCTGGTCCTCGGCCATCACGGTCACGTGACCCATTTTACGTCCACTGCGTGTTTCGGCCTTGCCGTAAAGGTGTGGGAATGTTCCCGGCAAGGCCAGTACCTCCTCCGCACCGATCAACGAGGGCTCGCCCGTGCCGCCACTACCCACCAGGTTCACCATTGCGGCAAGGCTGCGTAGGCGGGTATCGCCCAAGGGCCATTGCATGTAGCAGCGCAGCAATTGATCGAACTGCGAACTGGCGCAAGCCTCGATGGTGTGATGCCCGCTGTTGTGCGCTCGAGGGGCGGTCTCGTTCACCAGCAGTTCGCCGTTGCGCCTAAGGAACATCTCCACCGCATAGAGCCCTGGTGCTCCGAACGCGTTCGCTACTTGATCGGCCAGCGCGCGCGCCGCAGCGGCTGTTGCTGGGGGGATGCGGGCAGGTGCCTGCAAGTGGTCCACCAGGTTCAGCTGTGGGTCGAACACCATTTCCACGGGATCGTAGGTCACCTGCTCACCGTCATCGGACCGCACCACCAGCACGGCCAGTTCCAGTGCAATGTCCACGCACTGCTCCAACATGCAGGGGCCTTCGAACAGTTCGTTCGTGGTATCAGCGTCATCCACGCGCATTACGCCCTTTCCGTCATACCCGCCGGTCCGTGTTTTCAGGAACGCGGGCAACAGGTGGCCGGCCTCACGGATCTCATCGATCCCGTTCACCAGAGCGAACGGGGCGGTGGGAATGCCGTGCTGTACATAGAACTGTTTTTGCAGGCCCTTGTCCTGGATGGTCCGTAATACGGCTGGTGCAGGCACAACGCGTTTGCCCATGCGCTGCAGTTCCTCCAATGCATCCACGTTCACCTGTTCGATCTCGATCCCCACGATATCCGCATCGGCACCGAACCGCACCACGGTATCGCGGTCGCGGAGATCACCGATCACAAAGCGGGTGGCAAGGCTGGCACAAGGGGCTTTCGGATCGGGGTCGAGCACATGCACTACACAGCCGTAGCGAAGCGCGTTCTCAATGAACATGCGGCCTAATTGCCCGCCACCAAGAAGAGCCGTCACCTGAGCTTGTGCCATGGCCGGCAAAGATAGCCGGGTGGCTGGCCATGGATTCAACGACGCTTGCGGACCGCGCTCTTTCCTTGGAAGCGTGCCAACCTGTAGCCCACGGCGAACTGAAGGGTGCGATAGCGGGGGAAGAGGACTTCGTCATATTGGAATATGGTCCACAGGCCACTGTAATACCGGAGCGTCAGGTCGATCCCGTTCTGCGTATCGAAGCCCAGGCCGGCATTCATGCCCATGTCCACCGGCCGCATATCCGCGGTCACATCCGTGCGGCCCTCGGGATCGCTGCGTTGTGCGCTGAGCACCTTTCCGAACTGGACACCGGCCTGCACGTTGACCACATTACTGAAGTACAGTTTAAGCGACAAAGGCACTTGCACCATCAGTGCATGAAGATCGGTCCGGTCACCATTGGGCTCGATGAAGCCCGAGCCAAGCATCGAGAGGAGCAGTTCCGGTTGTATTTCCACACGATTGCCCACTTGGCAGGGCAGGTACAGGCCGGCCGTGGCACCGGGCACAATGGAGGTCTCTATGTGCTGGGCCGCGGTCGTGGCTGCCATCAGGCCACCTTTGATACCCAGGCCTGATCGTTGTGCGGATACCGAGCCTAGGATGGCCAATAGGAGCGATACTGATACCAGGGAGCGCTTGTTCATGACGAGTGGGTATTCGGGTCGCGTCGGTGTACGGTGAACGGCCCCTGCGCGTTCCATCATCGAAGGTCCATTTCGACGAGGTGGTGCAAAACGACGATGGAGGCCCGCTATTGGCCTCCATCGTGCATGTTCGTTGATGAATACGCGTCAGTGATCGCTCGTGACATCGAAACGACCGGTGCGGCGTTTATCACCTTGGACCACGCTCAGCACATAGCTGCCTGTAGCTATCCCCGTAAGCGGCAGTTGCATGGGATCCGAAGTGGAGCGGTGGGAGGCGATCAAGCGGCCCTGCATGTCGAGCACTTCGATCTCGGCCGGCCCTTCCTGGCCCAGCACAATGGTCAGTTGGTCCGTGGCCGGGTTGGGGAACAATCTGAACGCTCCGGCCATGTTGTCCACCAGGTCAGTGGTCGATTCGATCACGATCCCATAATCCTCGGTCTCGCCATAGGCGTAGTTGAAGCAAGGGTCCGTTGGTGTGGGTTCGCCGGTGTTGTGGTACACGCCTCGGACGCGCATCCGCGTTGGGCCCAGCAGTGCGTTGCCGGGAACAGTGAACGTGATGGACTGGCTTTGACCGATGGCCGTGTTCGTGAACTCGCCCAGCTTCTCGGTGGCTGCGAACGTGAAGTTCTGGTCGTAGTCGATCCACACGGCGTAGTTGTCCGGTGTGTAAGCGCCGCTCTGAATGGTCACTATGTAGGTGTTGCTGCGCACGACCGAGGCCGACCAGGTGGCGCTGTAATTGGTGTAGGTCGGTGCGGTGGGGCCTCCACTGTTCACATTGTTGATGGTGCCCAGCTGCACCGCGTTGATGTAATCGCCGTCCGAAGTGCCCTGGGCGGAGGTGGGAATGCAGTAGCTACCCCCGGGAGAAGTGATCGTGATCCCGTAGTCCTCGGTCTCACCATACGCATAGTTGAAACATGGGTCGGTCGGCGTGGGTTCCCCTTGGTTATGGAACACACCGCGCACTCGCAGCCGTGTGTTCCCGAGCGTAGCACCGGCTGGCACGGTGAAGTTGATCGTCTGGGTCTGGTTCACCGCCGTGGTGGCGAACTCGCCAAGCTTCTCGCCAGCTTCGAAGGTGTTGTCCTGATCGTAATCGATCCATGCAGCGTAGTTGTCGGGTGAATAGCTTCCGCCCTGTATGGTGATGGTATAGGTGTTGCCGCGTTGCAGCGAAGTACTGTACGTGCCACTGAAATTGGTGTAGGCCGGTGCCGAGGTTCCACCACTGTTGGCATTGTTGAAGGTGCCCAACGCCACACGGTTGATGTAATCGCCTTCGGCGGTTCCCACCTGTGCCGTGGGGATGCAGGGGCCTACCGGGGTGATGCCGCACGGACCCGGAGTAAGCAATTGGGACCGCACCCCGGTGAGCACACTGCTCATGTAGCTGGACTGCTGGTCGGTGAACATCACCGGGCAGTTACTGTAGTCCATGTAGTTCTCATACTGGGTCAGCACGCCGCACTTTACCAGGCCGGTGTTCGAGCAGGAGAAGGTGGGACTGTTGGTCAACGGGGTGTCCGTGAAACCGTCGGAATCCGTGCAATTGCCGTTATCGAAGGGGTGCAATAGGCCGAGGTAGTGTCCGATCTCATGGGTCGCCGTCCTTGCGCCGATCTGCAGGCCGTAGCTGTAGTCGATCACTAGGCCATCGATGGCGCTGCCCACCACCCCACCAACAGGCAGATAAGCATATCCGACAGTTACCGTGCCACCGGTGGCTCCGCTGGTGATGTCGCAGATCCAGATGTTCAGATAGCGCAATGGGTTCCAAGGGCTGCGGCCCAAGGGAGCCGACTTCATGTCGTTGGTCTGCGTGTCCGGGTCGAACCAGGTGTCCGTGGTCTGTGTGCGGGTGATGCCGGTGGTGGCATTGCCGCTGGGATCCACTTGGGCCAGGCAGAACTGGATGCCCGGGTTTCCGATGCTGCCCGTAAATGCCGGCCGTACGTTGGCCAGGTCCGTGTTGATGGCCGCGTAATCGCGGTTCAGTTCGTTGATGATGGCCTGGATGGCGGCGTCGGGCACGTTCTCGGCGGCCGTGTTCCACACCACGTGCACCGCAACGGGAATGGTGAGGGTACCACCCCGTTCAGCACCTTCGGTGGCGGCAGGCAACGCACGGAGCACATCGGTGTCCAACCCTTGCTGTTGCAGCCAGCGCTGGGTCAGGGTATGGGCCGCACAATCGCGGTGCCCATCAGGGTCTTGCGCAGCGATCGGGAATGCGGCCAGAAGACCAAGAAAAAGGGGTAACGAACGCATCATGTCGGCGAAGGTAATCGGCCCGCTCAGGCCAGTGACCGGATGGCCGACAGGGGGTCCGGCGCACCGAAAACACTATTGCCCGCCACGAGCACGTCAGCACCGGTGTCCACCAGTTTTCCAGCGTTCTCCAAGCCCACGCCACCATCGATCTCGATCAACGCCTTGGATCCCGTGCGTTCACGCAAGGCCTTCAGCTCGGTGATCTTGCCATAGGTCCGCTCGATGAATCTCTGTCCACCGAAACCGGGGTTCACGCTCATCAGGCACACCACGTCAACGTCAGCCAGTACATCCTCCAGCAGGTCAACACGGCTGTGCGGGTTGATGGCCACGCCGGCCTTCATGCCTGCGGCCTTGATGGCCTGGATGCTGCGATGCAGATGAGGGCATGCCTCCAAGTGAACGGTCAGATGGTCAGCACCGGCATCGCGGAACGCACCGATGAACTTGTCCGGGTCCACGATCATGAGGTGAACATCGAACGGTTTTCGCGCGTGCTTGCGGATCGCCTTGATCACCGGCAAACCGAAGCTGATGTTGGGCACGAACACGCCGTCCATCACGTCCAAATGATGCCAGCCGGCCTCACTTTCCTCGATCAGTTCAACGGCTGCGCGTAGTTCGGCGAAATCGGCTGAGAGCAGGGAAGGGGCGAGGATGTGGGCCATGTTTACGGTCAGCACGGGCGTTGGCCCGGCTGCTTGTCCGCAAAGGTAGCTGAACGCGAAAAGGCCGCTTTCGGCGGCCCTTTCGTTGGTGTGGTATGGGCGTCAGCCCAGGTAGGCTTTCAGTACACCGCTTCGGCTGGTATGCTTCATGCGGCGAATGGCCTTCTCCTTGATCTGGCGAACTCGCTCGCGCGTCAGGTCGAATTTCTGTCCGATCTCCTCGAGGGTGTGCGGTTGGTTGCCGGCCAGTCCGAAGTACAGGCGGATCACATCGGCCTCGCGGCCCGCAAGGGCGGACAGTGAACGTTCGATCTCCGTGCGCAGGCTGTCCGTCATCAGGCTCTCCAGCGGGCTGGGCTGATCGTCGTTGCGCATCACATCCATCATGGTTCCGCTGTCGCCGTCATCGCGCAGGGGGGCATCCATGCTCAGGTGTTTGCCCGTGTTGTTCAGGCTGGTCTTCACCTCTTCCAAGGTCATCTCCAGCACTTCGGCCAGTTCGTGCGCCGTGGGTGGACGTTCATGTTCCTGCTCCAGCTTTGCGAAAGCCCTGTTGATCTTGTTGATCGATCCGATCTTGTTCAACGGCAGTCGCACGATGCGTGCCTGTTCGGCCAGGCTTTGGAGGATCTGTTGGCGGATCCACCACACGGCATAGCTGATGAACTTGAAGCCGCGCGTTTCATCAAAGCGGGTGGCGGCCTTGATCAGGCCCAGGTTGCCTTCGCTGATCAGGTCAGGCAGGCTCAGGCCCTGGCCTTGGTACTGCTTGGCCACCGAGACCACGAAGCGCAGGTTCGCCTTGGTCAACTGTTCCAATGCACGTTGGTCGCCTTCGCGGATGCGCCTGGCCAGTTCCACCTCCTCTTGGGCGGTGATGAGCTTGACCCGCCCGATCTCCTGCAGGTATTTGTCAAGGGACGGAGTGTCCCGGTTGGTCACCTGTTTGGTGATCTTCAGCTGCCGCATTCGTGCCATGTGCGCGTCGTGTGTTTCCGTGGGATGACGCCTTGAACGCGATGCATGTACCGAAGGTTACCGGGGCACAGAATGAAGCAGCCGTTCATGAACGACGAAAGCCGCCCTGGGGCGGCTTTCGATGCGATCGGTACGCGGCTCAGTTCTGGGCCGGGTCGGTGTTCTCGTTGCGGGGTCCGTCATCTCGGCGGGGACGGTCGTCGCGGCGTGGACGATCATCACGACGCGGGCGGTCGCCACGGTCGCGGCGCTCACGACGGTCACCACCGTCCATGGCGGGTTCGCGCTCCACGTAGCCTTCGGGCTTGGGCAGCAGCACACGACGGCTCAGCTTCAGTTTGCCGGTGCGCGGGTCCTTGCCCACCACTTGGAACTCGATCATCTCGCCTTCCTTCAGCACATCCTCCACACGCTCGATCCGCTTCCAGTCGAGCTCGCTCACGTGCAGCAGGCCATCCGTGCCGGGCAGCACTTCCACGAAGGCGCCATAAGGCATGATGGTCTTCACCTTGCCTTTGTAGGTGGCGCCCACTTCGGCCTGGGGCGGGTTGGCAATGGAGTTCACACGGGCCAGGGCGGCGTCGATGCTCGCCTTGTTCTCGCTCATGATCTCCACCACACCGCGGCCGTCCACTTCGTCGATGCTGATGTGCGCACCGGTCTCGGCCTGGATCTCCTGGATCACACGGCCACCGGGGCCGATCACGGCACCAATGCTCTCCTTCGGGATCTCGATGGTGATGATGCGTGGCGCATGTGGCTTGTAGTCGTCACGCGGCTGGTCGATCACCTTCAGCATCTCGCCGAGGATGTGCAGGCGTCCTTGACGGGCCTGCTCCAGGG
>JBEICT010000034.1:0-17677 GCA_040383865.1 Flavobacteriales bacterium
AGACGCCCAGACCGAGTGGCACCAGCACCTTCAGCGCGCCGATCACCACCTTCTTCATGCGATCAGGCCTTGAGCTGGTTGGTCCGTTCGTCCGGGAAAATGATCGTGGGCCGGAACACGCGGGCCTCCTCGATGGTCATGCGCGCGTAAGCCACCACGATGACGATATCGCCGACCGTGGCCTTGTGAGCGGCCGGGCCATTGAGGCAGATCCTGCCACTACCGCGCTCCCCTTTGATCACGTAGGTCTCCAAGCGCTCGCCGTTGTTGATGTTCAGCACCTGCACTTTCTCCCCCTCCACGAAACCGACCGCATCGATCAGGTCCTCGTCGATGGTGATGCTGCCGATATAATTGAGGTCGGCCTCGGTGATGCTTACCCGGTGAAGCTTGGCGCGGAGCACTTCGATGGTCATCCTTCTGCGACCGCGCGGCTGGGTGCCGTCAACGGGGGTGCGAAGGTACGGGCCTTCCGTGATCCGCACCGCCCGGGCGATGCAGGGTCATGTTGTCGATCAGGCGTACCGGACCCACCTGTGCGGCGATCAGGGCCACTGCGGTATCGGTCTCCGACCAATCGGCCAGGGGGCGCAGGTCGTCCGAGTGGGCAATGCCGATATGGTCCAGGACCACTTCCGGCTCGGTGGAGATGACGTCCCTTGCAGCTTCGAGAACAGATGGCAATGGCTCGCGGAAGGCCAGTTCGGCAGTGCGGCTCAATGCCTTGTAAAGAACCGTGGCCATGGTCCGTTCGTGCTCGTTGAGGCGCTGGTTGCGCGAGCTGAGGGCAAGGCCGTCCGCCGCACGCACGGTAGGGCAGGGGACAATGCGTTCCGGCCAGCGCAACGTGCGAGCCATGTGCCGGATGATGGTCACCTGCTGTCGGTCCTTCTCGCCGAAGTAGGCCGCATCGGGCCGAACATGGAAGAAAAGCCGTTCCACCACGTTCACCACACCCTGGAAGTGGCCCGGCCGGGAGGGGCCCTCCCAATGCGCGTCCAGTCCGCCCAGGTCGTATTGCGTGGGCGTGAATCCGTGGAACAGGGTCTCCTTGTTGGGGGCGAAGAGGACATCGCAGCCGGCCTGCTCCAACAGCGGAATGTCGCGTTCCAATTGGCGCGGATAGTTCGCCAGGTCCGCTGCATTATTGAATTGTAGCGGGTTCACGAAAATGCTGCAGGTCACCAGGCCATGTTCGGCCCGGGCCCGGCGTACCAGATCGAGATGCCCTTGGTGAAGGGCGCCCATGGTGGGTACGAAGCCGATGGTATGGCCCGCCCTGCGGGCAGCGGCCGAACGCTCGGCCATATTGGCCGGGATCTCAATGAACTCCACGATCGGCGCGGGTTTTGTTTGGGCGAACCGGGGGCTAATCTAGTCCCGTCGGTTGATGTTCCGGGAAAAAGTCTATATTTTTGTGCTCGAATCCCCCCACCATACGATGAGCTTGAAGAACGCGAAGGTCCTCACCATTTCCCAGTCCATTCAACCCTTCATGGACGGCCCCGAGGAAATGGCGAAGGTCGCGCGCCAGATGCCGCAGGGTATCATGGAGTGCGGAAATGAGGTACGGGTGTTCATGCCCAAGTTCGGTTGCATCAACGAACGGCGTCACCAGTTGCATGAGGTCATTCGCCTGAGCGGCATGAACCTCATCATCAACGATACGGACCACGCCCTGCTGATCAAAGTGGCCAGCGTGCCCAATGCGCGCATGCAGGTCTACTTCATCGACAACGAGGAGTATTTCAAGCGGAAGTCCTCCACGCACGATGCCGAAGGCGTGTTCCATGCCGATAACGATGAACGGGCCCTCTTCTTCGCGCGTGGCGTGTTGGAGACCGTGCGCAAGCTGGGATGGGCCCCGGACATCATTCACCTGCACGGTTGGATGTCCGCGTTCGTGCCCTTGCTCGTGCGTCATCAGTTCAATGACGATCCGCACTTCGAGAACACCAAGCTGGTGCTCTCCGTGTATGATGATAAGAACGAACCGCTGGACAAGGACCTGAGCAAGAAGCTGCTCGCGGAAGGCTACTCCAAGGACCTGTTGAAGGGCCTTGCGAAACCGACCACCGACGAGCTGTACAAGTTCGCCATGGGCATGTGCGATGGTATTGTAAAGGGCAGCCCGAAACTGAGCAAGGGCCTCGAAACAGCGATCAAGACCAGCGAGAAGCCGGTGCTGGCCCATGCCAATGATGCCGACCGCGTGAAGGCCCATGCCGACTTCTTCCACGGTGTGCTGGAAGAAGCACTCGTCTGAGCCTTGGCGACGCGCTCCACTTTCTCGACCCTCGCCCGTGTGATTCTGCTGGCGGCGGTGCCTTTCATGGTGATTTCCGGTTGCAAGAAGCCGGACGAGGACCTTGGCTTGGACCTTCTGCCAGGAGATCCTCTGGGCCTCATGGTGGATACACTGGAGCTTCACGCTTACACAGTGGTGGATAGTGCCGTGCGCACCAGTGCACTCTCACGCAATCTGCTCGGATCTTACCTCGATGCCGAGTTTGGGTTGGTGAAGGCCGGTGTGGTCACCCAGATCCGCCTCAGCGCGAACAACATCGGTTCTAATCAGAACAGTTCCGAACTGGTGCCGGACAGTCTGGTATTGTCGTTGGCCTTTGATGGGGTGAACTACGTATACGGCAACCTGAACCCCCAGGTGTTCGAGGTCTACGAGCTGGCGGAGGACCTTTCCATTGATTCAGCCTACAAGAGCGACCGGTTGCCGCAGACCCTTACCGAGGACCTGAACCTGCGCCGCGGTGGTCGCATCACGCCGCAACCATTGACCAAGCCTTTTATTGGTGGGGATAGCCTGGTGCCCCAGTTGCGCATCCGCCTTTCCCAAGAATTGGCGCAACGGTTCATTTCAGTATTTGGCGGCCCTGAGATGAGGGATAGCGACGCTTTTATCCAGTTCTTCAAGGGTCTGTACGTTACGGTGAACAACGGCACCCAGTTGCCATTCGAAGCAGGTGTCCTGTACTTCAACCTGCTCAGCACGGCATCCAAGGTCACCCTGTATTACCGCAATGTGGTCACCGCGCCCACCGAACAGAGAAGCTTGGACTTTTTGATCAACCAGAACTGTGTGCGCTACACCACAATGGTGCACGAGCGGGAATCGGCCTATTCGCCAGACCTGCTGAACGCATTGGCCGATACTTCCTCGAATGCATCATCAACTTACGTGCAGGCATTGGGTGGGCTGCGCACCATTATCCGTGTCCCCGACCTGATGGACCTTGCCGGAGAAGGACGTGTGCTTTCCAAGGCTGAACTGGTCGTGCCGGTCAAGGGCAGCTTCTACCCTTCCCATCTACCCCCTTCCCAGTTGTTCATATTCCGAAAGGATGCGGATAATAAGGACGTGTTCCTGCCGGACCAGTTGAACGGTATCGGAGCCATTGATGGGTCCTATCGCAGCGATGAGCGTGCCTACAGGTTCAACATCACTCGATACGTTCAACAGGTGCTTAATGGCACGCTCCCGAACAGCCGGTTGGCGCTGGTCTCCAGCAGCAATGGGGTCAGTGCCAATCGTGTGGTGTTGGCGGGACCAGCGGATGGCACCGCGCCGATGAAGCTGCGTCTTACTTTTACCACATACTGATCATCCGATGTGCGGCATCGTTGCCTACCTGGGCCATCGTGAGGCCTACCCCATCCTCATCAATGGCCTGCGCAGGCTGGAATACCGGGGCTACGACAGTGCCGGGGTCGCACTGCTCGATGGACAGGACCTGCGCATCTTCAAGTGCAAGGGCAAGGTCAGTGACCTGGAGGCCCATGTTCAGGACGGTAATGTGAAGGGATCGGTGGGTATCGGCCATACCCGCTGGGCCACCCATGGCCCACCCAATGATGTCAATGCGCATCCGCACCAGGGCAATTCGGGTGACCTTGCGCTGATCCACAACGGGATCATCGAGAACTATGCTCCCCTGAAAGAGGAGCTGATGCATCGCGGGCACTCCTTCAAGAGCGACACGGACACCGAAGTGCTCGTCCACCTGATCGAGGATATCCAGTTCACGGAGAAAGTGGACCTGGCCGAAGCGGTGCGGCTTGCCCTGGACAGTGTTGTTGGTGCGTACGCCATTGTCGTGATCGATCGCAAGGAACCCGATGTCATGGTGGCTGCCCGGAAGAGCTCACCGCTGGTGATCGGGATCGGCGAGCGGGGAGAGCATTTCCTGGCCAGCGATGCTACACCGATCGTGGAGCACACCAAGAACGTGGTTTATCTGGAGGATGGGGAGATCGCGGTGATCGACAGGCAGAAAGGCTTGAAGATCCGCAACATCAAGAACCAGGACAAGACACCCTTCATCCAGGAGCTGGAGATGCATCTCGAAGCCTTGGAAAAGGGCGGCTACGAGCACTTCATGCTCAAGGAGATCCACGAGCAGCCGCGGAGCATCCGCGACAGTCTGCGCGGCAGGATGGACCTGATCAACAGCGAGGTCGTGCTGGGTGGCATCCGCGACCACGAGCAGAAATTCCAGAACGCCAAGCGTATCCTCATCCTGGGGTGCGGCACCAGCTGGCATGCAGGACTGGTCGGGGAATACCTTTTCGAGGACCTCGCCCGGATCCCCGTGGAAGTGGAGTACGCCAGCGAGTTCCGCTACCGTAACCCCATCGTGGGCGAGGAGGATATCGTCATTGCCATCAGTCAGAGCGGTGAGACCGCGGACACGTTGGCCGCGATCGAACTGGCCAAAAGCCGTGGGGCCACCATCATTGGCATTTGCAACGTGGTGGGCAGCAGCATTGCGCGTGTTACCCATGCCGGTTCCTACACGCACGCCGGTCCGGAGATCGGGGTGGCCAGCACCAAGGCCTTCACGGCACAGGTGACGGTGCTTACGCTAATGGCGCTGATGATCGGGCGGCGCAAGGGCACCATCTCGGCGAGCAACTTCCATCGCCTGATCAACGAACTGGATGCCATTCCGGACAAGGTGCAGAAGGTGCTCGGATCCGAGGCACAGATCAAGTACATCGCCGACATCTATAAGGATGCCACCAACGCCCTTTACCTGGGCCGCGGTTACAGTTTCCCCGTGGCCTTGGAGGGTGCACTGAAGCTGAAGGAGATCAGCTACATCCATGCGGAGGGCTACCCGGCCGCGGAGATGAAGCATGGGCCTATCGCCCTGATCGATGAGGCCATGCCGGTGTTCGTGGTCGCGACCAAAGGGGCCAGCTATGAAAAGGTCGTCTCGAACATCCAGGAAGTGAAGGCCCGGAAAGGAAAGATCATCGCCATTGTTACCGAAGGTGACACCGTGGTGAAGGAGTTGGCGGACCATGTGATCGAGATCCCGGAGACCCCTGACCAATTGGTGCCCTTACTGAGCGTGATCCCCTTCCAGCTCATCAGCTATCATATAGCGGTGATGCTTGGGCGCAATGTGGATCAGCCGCGTAACCTGGCCAAGAGCGTCACGGTGGAGTAGGGGTGTGGTGCTTTTCGGCCCACATGAACACCCGGTCGTTGTTCCGATAGGGTTCAAGGTCCTTGGTGAATAGCAGATGCCCAAGGTCCGTTATGGCCAGTAGCCCGAAACCGCCGAAAGTGACCCCATAGATGATGGCCACCTTTGGTGTGGTGCCGAGGTAGATGCGGTGTGCGGCGAAGGGGCCGAGCAGAAGCGCCAACGTGCTGCTGACCAATCGCGCGTTCTCCTTGCTTGGCGCGTCAGCGCTGTCCGCGACTGAATGCGCGATGGGGTGTACGTGCGGTCGCACGCATAGCCCCAAAGGACCGCCGGCCATGCATCGCGCCGCAGGCACGAACATGACCAGGACGATCGGAAGGAGGACCCTCGTGTAGCTGCGCATTCGCCGGAAAGGTAGAACGAGCGCCCGGTCAACCGACCGCGACGCCCGTTCCAGCATTGGTCGACAGGCCTTATTTGGCCGCTTCGTAACGCCGTGACACTTCAGCCCAGTTCACCACGTTCCAGAATGCGGCGATGTAGTCCGGACGGCGGTTCTGGTAATGCAGGTAGTACGCATGTTCCCATACGTCCATGCCCAGCACGGGGGTGCCCCCGCAACCGGTGTTCGGCATCAACGGGTTGTCCTGGTTGGGGGTGCTGCACACATCGAGCTTGCCGCCCTTGTGTACGCACAGCCATGCCCAGCCACTACCGAAACGTGTGGCACCGGCCGCGCTGAACTTCTCCTTGAACGCATCGAAGGACCCGAAGTCGCGTGCAATGGCCTCGGCCAATGCGCCGCTCGGGGCACCGCCGCCGGTCGGGGACATGATGTTCCAGAAGAGGGTGTGGTTGTAGTGCCCTCCGCCGTTGTTACGTACGGCCATATTGGTCATGTCGAGGCCGGTAAGGAGTTCTTCGATGGACCTGCCATCCATGGGAGTGCCTTCGATGGCCTTGTTCAGGTTGGTAACGTAGGCCTGGTGGTGCTTGCCATGGTGGATCTCCATGGTGCGTGTGTCGATGTGGGGTTCCAGCGCATTATGCGCGTAGGGGAGTTCGGAAAGTTGGAAGGCCATGGTTCCTGTTCGTCGTTGGTTGGATCTCATTCGTCGAGGGGTCAAAGATACTTTCGGTTCAAACCGCTGGTTATTTGGTAGTTATCATGGAATGATTACTTTTGCACCCACTTTCACCAAAACAGTTCCAACGTGTACAAAAAGATCGCCCTAGTTGCCGCAATGGCCGCCTTCGTGGTAGCCTGCGGTCCGTCACAAGCTGAGATCGAGGCAAAGGCCCAGGCCACTGCCGACAGTCTCGCTGCCATTGCCACCGCCGATAGCATCCGCTTGGCCGATGAGGCTGCTGCTGCCGCCGCTGCTCAAGCTGCTGCTGATAGCGCCGCTGCTGCTCAGGCCGTTGCCGACAGCATTGCCGCTGCCGCTGCCAAGCCTGGCAAGAAGTAATTTCCAACCACGCAACACACGACCACATGACCAAGAAGTTCGCACTGCTCGCCACGATGGCAGCCCTGTTCGTTGCCTGCAGCAGCAGCACCGAAGAGACCATGGAAAACGCCGCTGAGACCACCACGGAGGCTGTTGAGGCCACCACGGAGGCCGTTGAGGCTACCACCGAAGCCGCTGTGGACACCGCCGCTGCCGCTGTTGAAGCTGCTACGGAGGCTGCTCACTAAGCAACCATTCCTGAAGATCAAAGGGGGCCGCAAGGCCCCCTTTTCTTTTGCATCACATCGGTCTTGGCTCAGGCACCGCTGCCGAGTTGCTCGAGTGCTTTCAGGTATACGCTGTCCGTTTCCAGCATGATGCCGTAGAAACCGGTGTTCCCCCACAGGTTGCGCGCTATCCCTGCTTTGATGCGTGTGGCCAACTGTCGCCGTGAACGTTGTACATCGCCAGGATGCTCCTCAATGCCCTCCTTGCGTGCAAGGTCGCCCAATTGGCGGAGGAGGCCTTCGGTGACCTGGAAGCGCAGGGCGAAGGAACTTGGCGATCCGTAGGCCATCAGGCGCTCGCGTTCCCGGTCGGCCACAGCGAAGGCGAACTGGTTGAGCACTCCGCTGAAGAAAAGCTCCGTGAGGTAGTGCGAGCCCTCGGCCGTGTCCGCGGGTACGAAGATGTCGGGCATGATACCGCCCCCACCATAGACCTTGCGCCCTCCAGCGGTGGTGAACACCTGGCTGGAATCGATCCGCATGCTGTCCGCCGAAACCAGTTCGCCGTGGATATAGCGGTCCTCAATGTCCTCCTCGTAACTGATGCCTTCGCCATAAGGCCGTTGGATGGAGCGGCCGCTCGGTGTGTAATAGCGTGCCGTGGTCAACCGCACAGCGCTATGGTCGGGCAGGTCCACGTGCTCCTGAACCAGGCCCTTGCCAAAGGACCGGCGTCCGATGATCGTTCCGCGGTCGTGGTCCTGGATGGCGCCGGCCACGATCTCGCTGGCGCTGGCTGAACCTTCATCAATGAGCACTGCCAGTGGGATGTCCTCGAAGCGACCGCTCCGTGATGCCGTGACATCGCGGCGTGGGGTATTGCGACCTTGGGTGTACACGATGGTCTTTCCGTCGCCGAGGAACTCGTCTGCCAGATCGATGGCCGCCGTGAGGTATCCACCGCCATTGCCGCGCAGGTCCAGGACCATCCGCTTCATGCCCTTGTTGCGCAGTTCATCGGCGGCCTTCAGGAATTCCTCGTGGGTGTTCTTGGCGAAGCGGACCAGCTTGATGTAGCCGGTGCCATCCTCGGAGATCAGGGCTACCGCCACACTGTTGATCGGCACCTTGCCACGCTTGATGGTCACGTCGAAGGGTGCCTTGCCGGCACGTTGCAGCTGCACCTTCACCTCGCTACCCTTGGGCCCACGCAGGGTCCGCATCACTTCGTCGTTGGTGATCTTCACGCCGGCCATGGCCTTGCCGTCGGCGCTCAGGATGCGGTCGCCGGCCCTGATCCCCAAGGCCTCGCTGGGACCGCCTTCCACCGTAGTGATCACCACCACGGTGTCCCGCTGCACGGCGAACTCCACGCCGATGCCATCAAAACTGCCTTCCAATGGTTCCTGCGCGGCCTGAAGCTCGGCTGCCGTGATGTAGTAGCTGTGCGGGTCCAAGCGCTGCAGGATGTCCTGGAGCACTTCGTCCACCAGGGCGTTCTTCTCCACACTGTCCACGTACTGGCGGTCGATCAGGTCGAGCACCTGGCCGATCTTGTCCGCTGCAGAGGTTTGGCGCAGCCCCAGGATGGTGAGCGGGCCCGGATCGCCGCCGCCCATGTTCCGACCGATGAAGAGCCCACCCACCAGCGCCAGGGAGAGCAGGAGCGGGTAAAATGGCGATACGGGTCGATGCTGTGGTCCCATGTTGGTTAGGGCAACTCCAATTTACGGACCATCGATCCGCCTTTTTCCAGCAAGGTGAGGCCCGAAGTGTCCTTGTAGGCATCCAAATAGACCAGGCGTTTGATGCCCGCCTGCAGGATCAGCTTGCTGCATTCCTTGCAGGGGGAGTGCGTGAGGTATAACGTCGCACCCCGCGCATTGTTGGTGCTGCGTGCCACTTTCAGGATCGCGTTGGCCTCGGCATGCAGCACATACCAGTGGGTCAGACCATCCGCATCCTCGCAATCATTGGGGAATCCGGTGGGTGTTCCATTATATCCATCACTGATGATCATGCCATCCTTCACGATGATGGCGCCGACCTTTTTACGGGTGCAATGGCTGAGCTTGGACCATTCCACCGCCATGCGCATATAGGCCTGGTCGTAACGGTCCTGCTTGGCGGGGTCGGCGTAGACGAGGTTGTCCTGTTGCATGGGGTGGGCATTTGCCCATGTGTTCATGTGCTCATGTGCCCATGATCGCACGTTGCGGGTACCAGGGTACCCCATGTGCACATGGTCGCATGCTCACATGACCACATGCTTTTCAACTGGTACCCAGGGCGGGACTCGAACCCGCACGAATTGCTTCACTGGTGTTTGAGACCAGCGCGTCTACCGATTCCGCCACCTGGGTGGGTGATCAAATTCCTTTGTGGTTGCGAATTTCTTTCAGAAACTCCTTCCCCACGCCAGACTTCAGGAACTTTTCTCGTTTCCGAGCCTCCATTCTGTCTGCTAAAACTTCTATCAACAATACTTCAAAGGGCCGATATGCACGGGTTGTAGGTTCTTTCCCGCGTTGATGTTCATCAATCCTTCGCTCCACATCCAAGCTCAAGCCAACGTAGATATACTCCTTGGTCAAACTTGCTAAGGCGTATACTGCACAGACCATTGCCTTTGCTGGTGATCAGGACCAGCGCGCCTGCCTGCCGGCAGGCAGGTCTACCGATTCCGCCACCTGGGTGGGTGTTGGGGCGGCAAAGATAACGGCTTACAACTTCCGCAACAGCCCCCTCAGGTCCACCTTCTCGCCCACGATGCGCTCCACCTCGCTGATGGGCACGCGCTCCTGCTGCATGCTGTCGCGCTCGCGGATGGTCACCTTGTCGTCCTCCAGCGATTGGTGGTCCACGGTGATGCAGTAGGGCGTGCCGATGGCGTCCTGGCGGCGATAGCGGCGGCCGATGGCGTCCTTCTCGTCGTACTGGCAGTTGTGGTCCAGCTTCAGGCGGTCCATGATCTTACGCGCCACCTCGGGCAGGCCGTCCTTCTTGATCAGCGGAAGCACGGCCACCTTCACCGGGGCCAGTGGGGCTGGGATGCGGAGCACCACGCGTTCCTCACCGTTCTCCAGCTTCTCCTCGTCGTAGGCCGCGCTGAGGATGGCGAGGAACATGCGGTCCAGACCGATGCTGGTCTCCACCACGTAGGGCACGTAGCTCTCGTTGGCCTCGGTGTCGAAGTACTGCAGCTTGCGACCGCTGTGTTTCTCGTGGCTGCTGAGGTCGAAGTCCGTGCGGCTGTGGATACCCTCGAGCTCCTTGAAACCCATGGGGAATTGGAACTCGATGTCGCAAGCGGCGTTGGCGTAGTGCGCGAGTTTGATGTGGTCGTGGAAGCGGTAATGGTCCGTGGGCAGGCCCAGGGCGCGGTGCCAGGCGATGCGTTTCTCCTTCCAGGCGGTGTACCACTCCATTTCGGTTCCGGGGCGCACGAAGAACTGCATTTCCATCTGCTCGAACTCGCGCATGCGGAACACGAACTGCCGCGCCACGATCTCGTTGCGGAAGGCCTTGCCGGTCTGGGCGATGCCGAAGGGTATCTTCATCCGCGCGCTCTTCTGCACGTTGAGGAAGTTCACGAAGATGCCCTGTGCCGTTTCGGGACGCAGGTAGATGGTGCTGCTCTCGCCGCTCACGCTGCCCAGCTCGGTGGCGAACATCAGGTTGAACTGCCGCACCTCGGTCCAGTTGCCGGTGCCGCTGATGGGGCACTTGATCTCCTCGTCGATGATCAGCTGGCGCACCGCCTCCAGGTCGTTGGCCTCCAGCGCGGCCTTCATGCGGCCTTCCACGGCATCAATGCGCTCCTGGCTGCGCTTCACATTGGGGTTGGTGGCCCGGAACTGCGCCTCATCGAAGGCCTCGCCGAACTTGGCCTTCGCCTTCTCCACCTCCTTGGCGATCTTCTGCTCGTACTTGGCCATGTGCTCTTCCAGGAGCACGTCCGCCCGGTAGCGCTTCTTGCTGTCCTTGTTGTCGATCAGCGGGTCGTTGAAGGCGTCCACGTGGCCGCTGGCCTTCCACACCGTGGGGTGCATGAAGATGGCCGCGTCGATGCCCACGATGTTCTCGTTGAGCTTCGTCATCGACTCCCACCAGTAGCGGCGGATGTTGTTCTTCAGTTCGGCACCGTACGGCCCGTAATCGTAAGTGGCGCTCAGGCCGTCGTAGATCTCGCTGCTGGGGAACACGAAGCCATACTCTTTCGCATGGCCGATGAGGGTCTTGAGGCGGTCTTCGTTGGTGCTCATGCTTTGGTGTGCATCCGCTCTGGAAACCTTCAGCGTTGCGGCGGCAAAGATGCGCAGTTCGCGGCGTTCAGTTCGGCAGGGTTCAATTGGACGGCAATGGACACGGATGGAGACCGTGTCCATTACCTTCCATAGGTTGTCCATATGCCGCCACCGCCATGCAACTGTTCCACCCCCGTAGCTTCGCAGCGCGGAACCATCCGCCTTCGCCGAGGCTTCGGCGGACACTGTGATCGAACACCGCGGCACCCTCCTCTCCGAAGACCTCTTCGAGAAGCGATTCGTATGCGACCTCAACGCCTGCAAGGGCGCCTGTTGTGTGGAGGGGTCGAGCGGTGCGCCGCTGGAGGCCGATGAGGCCGAACTGATCAAGCAGCTGTGGCCCAAGATCAAGCCCTTCATCCCCGAACCCGGGCAGCAGGCCGTGGCCGAGTTCGGCACCAGCGTGGTGGACGAGGACGGCGACCTGGTGACCCCGCTGGTGGACGGCGTCAAGGAGTGCGCCTTCACCGTGTTCGAGAACGGCATTGCGTTGTGCGGCATCGAGAAGGCGTGGAAGGCGGGTAAGATCCCCTTCCGCAAGCCCATCAGCTGCCACCTGTACCCCATCCGCGTGGCCAAGCTGAAGTTCCACGACGGGCTCAACTACCACCGCTGGCCCATCTGCAAACCCGCCTGCACCTGCGGTGCCAAGCTGGATGTGCCCGTGTTCCGCTTCCTCAAGGACGCCCTGGTGCGCGCCTATGGCCAGGTGTGGTACGACGAGCTGGAAGTGGTGTACGCCGCCTGGGTGGCTCAGCGACCGGTGAAGTAGGGCGATAGCGTTCACGTTCCGCAGGTGTGGGCGTGGAACAGTGCGTTCGGCACACGCGTGCGGGCTGCTTGGTGTGTTCGCCCGGCGAACGGCGTTCGCAGGGTGGCACCGAACGTGGAACACCCATTTTCAGGGCCTATGCGGGCAAGGCGTTCCGAAGACCGCAGTGGATCGTGCTGGGCATCGGCCGGACACCCTCGCCGAACGCAATGGTGGCGCGCCATGGCGGATGACACATCCGCGCCAGCGCCCTACGGCCGCGCGCTTTCCGCGTTGTTAACGGATCGTGAAAAGAAATGTCTTGCAGGGTTGCGCAATGGATCCCTGCCGCGTCAATGCTGAGGAACCGGGCCGTGTTGAAAACTCCGGAAACTTACCCGCCCCGGGTGCTTGTGAGCAGGCGGCACCCGATCCAATTTTGTGACCCGACGACGCCGCTCTCCCATCACCCCGAAAGGGGCGGGTACGACGCCGGCGGGAACCCAGCCAAGTCCGACGTTTTTTGAACGGGGCCGCCCCCGAATGAAGTACTTATCGCCTCTACCGAACACCATGAGCAATCCCAGCCAGCCCACCCAGATGAGCATGGACGACATCCTGCCCGCACACCCCGCGGATGCCAACGAGCCCCTGCTCAAGGAGAACAAGGACCGCTTCGTCATCTTCCCCATCCAGCACCACGACATCTGGAACTTCTATAAGAAGCACGAGGCCAGCTTCTGGACCGCCGAGGAGATCGACCTGCATGCCGACCTGGTGGACTGGGCCGAAAAGCTCAACGACGAGGAACGCTTCTTTATCAAGCACGTGCTGGCCTTCTTCGCCGCCAGCGACGGCATTGTGAACGAGAACCTGGCCGAGAACTTCCTGCACGAGGTGCAGTACCCCGAGGCCCGCTTCTTCTATGGCTTCCAGATCATGATGGAGAACATCCATAGTGAGACGTACAGCCTGCTCATCGACACCCTGATCAAGGACCCCCTGGAGAAGGACCGCCTGCTGCACGCCATCGACACCGTGCCCTGCGTGAGCCGCAAGGCCGAGTGGGCCCTGCGCTGGATCAGCAAGGGAAGCTTCGCCGAGCGCCTCATCGCCTTCGCCGCCGTGGAGGGCATCTTCTTCAGTGGCAGCTTCTGCAGCATCTTCTGGCTGAAGAAGCGCGGCCTCATGCCCGGCCTCAGCTTCAGCAACGAGCTCATCAGCCGCGACGAGGGCCTGCACTGCGACTTCGCCTGCCTGCTCTACACCAAGCACCTCATGAACCGCCTCCCCAAGAAAACGGTGGAGACCATCATCCGCGATGCCGTGGAGATCGAGAAGGAGTTCGTGACCGACGCCCTGCCCGTGAACCTCATCGGCATGAACGCCAAGCTCATGCAGCAGTACATCGAGTTCGTGGCCGACCGCCTGCTGATGGAACTGGGCAACGAGAAGATCTACAACGCCACCAACCCCTTCGACTTCATGGAGATGATCTCCCTGCAAGGGAAGACCAACTTCCTCGAGAAGCGGGTGGGCGAGTACCAGAAGGCCGGTGTGCTCAACAATAACAAGGACGAGGCCAAATTCACGCTGGACGCCGACTTCTAAGGGGCGCCCCCGGAACTAACATCGACCGGTTGACGATCGGTAGGTGATGGGCCGGAGCAACGCCCCGGACAGGCCCCCATCTTGGAGGTCCTGTTCCACGACAGGAAAATAACCAGCCGGTACGCCCAAAGGCGGGAGCCCCCAAGCGGACCGGTCCACCAAACCAAACAGCATCGATAGAACATGTATGTGATCAAGCGCGACGGACGCCGGGAGGCGGTGAAATTTGACAAGATCACGGCCCGGGTTAAAAAGCTCTGCTATGGGCTGGACCCCACCGTGGATGCCACCCAGGTGACCCTCAAGGTCATCGATGGCATCTTCGATGGTGTGACCACCACCCAGCTGGACAACCTTACCGCCGAGGTGGCCGCCACCATGACGGTGAAACACCCGGACTACGCCCAGCTCGCCAGCCGCATTGCGGTGAGCAACCTGCACAAGAGCACCAAGAAGTCCTTCAGCGAGACCATGAGGGACCTCTACAACTACGTGGACCCCAAGACCGGCGAACGCGCCAGCCTTATTGCCGAGGATGTCATGGACATCATCAGCAAGAACGCCGATGTGCTCGATAGCGCCATCATTTACGACCGCGACTTCAGCTACGACTTCTTCGGCTTCAAGACCCTGGAGCGCAGCTACCTGCTGCGCATGCATGGCAAGGTGATGGAGCGCCCCCAGCACATGCTGATGCGTGTGGCCGTGGGCATCCACAAGAACGACCTGGAGCACGCCATCCGCACCTACAACGACCTCAGCGAAGGCTGGTACACCCACGCCACGCCCACCCTCTTCAACGCCGGCACCCCCAAGCCGCAAATGAGCAGCTGTTTCCTGCTGCAACTGAAGGACGACAGCATCAGCGGCATCTACGACACCCTGAAGCAGTGCGCCCAGATCAGCCAGAGCGCCGGTGGCATTGGCCTGAGCGTGCACAACCTGCGCGCCAAGGGCAGCTACATCAAGGGCACCAACGGCACCAGCAATGGCATTGTGCCCATGCTGCGCGTGTTCAACGACACCGCCCGCTACGTGGACCAGGGCGGCGGCAAGCGCAAAGGCAGCTTCGCCATCTACCTGGAGCCCTGGCATGCCGATGTGTTCGACTTCCTGGAGCTGAAGAAGAACCACGGCAAGGAGGAGATGCGCGCCCGCGACCTGTTCTACGCCATGTGGATCCCCGATCTGTTCATGAAGCGCGTGGAGCAGGGTGGCAACTGGACCCTGATGTGCCCCAACGAGTGCCCCGGCCTGGCCGACACCTGGGGGGCCAAGTTCGAGGAGCTGTACGAGAAGTACGAGGCCGAGGGCAAGGGCCGCGAGAGCATCAAGGCGCAGGACCTGTGGTTCAAGATCCTGGAAAGCCAGATCGAGACCGGCACGCCCTACATCCTCTTCAAGGACGCTGCCAACGGCAAGAGCAACCAGCAGAACCTGGGCACCATCAAGAGCAGCAACCTCTGCACCGAGATCATTGAGTACACCAGCCCCGATGAGGTGGCCGTGTGCAACCTCGGCTCCATTGCGCTGCCCAAGTTCGTGGAGAAGGGCAAGTTCGATCACGACAAGCTGTTCGAGATCAGCTACCAGCTTACCCGCAACCTCAACCGGGTCATCGACCAGAACTTCTACCCCATTCCCGAGGCGCGCCGCAGCAACATGCGCCACCGCCCCATCGGCATCGGTGTGCAGGGCCTGGCCGACGCGTTCATCCTGATGCGGTACCCCTTCGATAGCGTGGAGGCCAAGGTGCTGAACCGCGAGATCTTCGAGACCATCTACTACGCCGCCATGACCGCCAGCAAGGACCTGGCTAAAGAGGAGGGCACCTATGAGACCTACGCCGGCAGCCCCATCAGCCAGGGCGTGTTCCAGTTCGACATGTGGGGCGTAAAGCCCAGCGACCGTTGGGAGTGGGATGTGCTGCGCGAGGAAGTGAAGCAGCACGGCGTGCGCAACAGCCTGCTCATGGCGCCCATGCCCACGGCCAGCACCGCGCAGATCCTGGGCAACAACGAGTGCTTTGAGCCCTACACCAGCAACATCTACACCCGCCGTGTACTGAGCGGCGAGTTCGTGGTGGTGAACAAGTACCTGCTGCGCGACCTGGTGAAACTGGGCCTGTGGGGCGAGGAGCTCAAGAACAAGATCATTGCCGCCAACGGCAGCATCCAGCACATCCCCGAGATCCCGCAGAACCTGAAGGAGCTGTACAAGACCGCGTGGGAGATCAGCCAGAAGGTGATCATTGATATGGCCGCCGACCGTGGCGCCTACATCTGCCAGAGCCAGAGCCTCAACATCTTCATGGAGAACGCCAACTTCGGCAAGCTCACCAGCATGCACTTCTACAGCTGGAAGGCGGGCCTGAAGACCGGCATGTACTACCTGCGCACCAAGGCCGCCACGGACGCCATCAAGTTCACGGTGGACAAGGCCAAGCTGGCCCAGCCCGCCGAGGCCGCTACAGTGGCCGTGGGTGCCGAACGCGTGCAGGAGCCCGTGCTCAGCGGACCTGTGACCACCAGCATGAACGCCGAAGAGCTTGCCGCCGCCCAGATCGCCTGCAGCCTGGACAACCCGGATGCCTGCGAGATGTGCAGCGGATAGACCGAACGAAACGTTTGGAGTTGTAGTGACGAATGCCCGCAGGGTCCACGCAAGTGAGACCCTGCGGGTGTTTTAAGGGTCACTTGCTGTTGGGATTCTGTAGTTGATTAACTTAGAATCTGTTGTGGAAGCTGGACCTTGAAAAGGTTGCATTACTTGACTTCGGATAAGAGCAATGCAATCGGTTAAACTCCACTGCTGCCGCGAGTCTGTGTCTCGTGGCTCCGTTGTCATCTAAGCATACCCTTCGTTCCCCCCGCTGCCGCGAGTCTGGGACTCGTGGTCAATTCGCTTTGCGCGTGATTGGTGTGCCGGTTTCTGCGCGGCCTCGGTGCTGAGATCCGTGCCAACCTTCCAACTAGGCATGTGTCTAAGAGGACCACGGACTTGGAGATCCGCGGTAGCTGGGGCCTGCGACGTATCTATCACAGAATCAAGGGCATAAATCGCGAGCACCAAAGCCTTTGGGGCCGAAGTACGTTTGCGTAAATCAAACTACAATGACAATTGAAAGTCAGAACAAATCGGGGACGAGTACAGTTGACGATCTCTTCAAAGCTGTTGCCGCATGTATGCTGGAGGCCAGTGGTTGGCACCTTCAAGCGAATCCGCGCGGTTGGCTGCTTGTAGAGTGTGGCGCCAACCGAGTCAACCAGAGCTTCGAGATCAAAAGGAGACTGCATGAGCTTGAGTTATGGCGGACTGAGTGCACTGGGCGCGGACCTCAACGCCTGGGCATTGTCGCCATCGATTCGATGGGAACAATAACGGATGTCTGGGCTTTCTTGGAGATGGCCGATCCTATGATTTGTGCGGCGAAGCCTGACGCATGATAATGTACAACGGGTGACCAAGGAAATCCCCAATCGCGGTCCTGAGGGTCTCCAAGTGTGACACAATGATTCATGCTTGAATCTTGTTAGCTTTGACTGTACCACTTTACTTCACAGCAATGTTTTTACATAACTCGAATTGGGCTTTGAGGGTAATGTTATTACTGACAACAATTTATTGCATTGATAATGATTCAAAATCACAGGATGCCACAAAAGTTGCTCGCATCGCAATGCCTTCGACTGTAACAATAACAATGGAAGATGGAAATAGGAATCCACTGAGCTTGGGTTCAGGGTTTGTATGTGACAGGGGCATCGTGGTTACAAACTACCATGTCATAGAAGGGGCTAGATTCGGTCATGTAACATTGTCGAATAGCAATGAAATGCATCGAATTGAAGGTTATATCAAAATAGACAAGAAGAAT
>JBEICT010000035.1:0-17379 GCA_040383865.1 Flavobacteriales bacterium
CCGTTCACAGGCCAAGTTTAGCTTTTGCAATCGAACACCGTGGTGAAGTAGTTCGTTCTCGGCGTGATATTCAGCACCAGGGTCTGCGTGGCGCAACCGCTCACGCTCGTGTAGGTTCCGCTCTGGGTGTAGGTGGTGCCGTTCACAGGCCACGTGTAGCTGTTGCACTCGCTCACCGTGGTGGTGTTGTTCGTGGAAGGGTTCACCACCACGTTCACGGTAGCCGTGGCGTTGGGGGCGCAACCGTTCGATGCCGTCACGGTATAGGTGCCCGCGGCAGCTACCGTAGCAGCGGTGATCGTCGGGTTTTGTTGGGTAGAGTTGAACGAGTTGGGACCGCTCCAGCTGTAGGTGATCGTAGCGTCACCGGTGGCAGCAGCGCTCAGGTTCAACGCTGCACCAGCGCAGATAGGACCGTTGCTGGTAGCGCTGGTGATCACCGGGGCCACACAGGCCTGGGGATAGGTCAGGAAAGGGCTTACCTGCGAACCAGGGTTCGCAGCGGAGGTGTGGAAATACTCCTCGACCTGGTTGCTCGGACTGCTGAGCGCCACGTTGATCTTGAAGGTGAAGACCCCATTGGTGGTGAACTGACCGACCAACACACGGTTGGTACCAGAGGGATCCACGCCCGTTTGAGCCGGCAGGGTCGCCCAAGCATCGTTGATGAAGGTGAACTGGCTGCCATCGGCCTCCAATGCAGCGAAGTCCATCGTACCGCTCAGGTTGAGCGACAGGGCCGGAACCGCATTGGTAAAAGGGTTCTGGATGTGACCATCAGCACCCGTGAAGCCGGGGTAGCTGTTGCACAGGGTTCCGTTCCCGTTGCTGTCCGCCGAACGCAGCACACCCACTTGTTGGGTGTTCGCGCTGGAACCACCACCGAAGGCGGTACAAGCGAGCACCGTACTACCGGACTTACCGGTGGTATGGATGGTGATGTAGCTGTCGAACGCGAGGCCGCGAGGCAGGTTGCGCGTTTGAGCAGGCGAAAAATCGGCGGAGCCACCGGCCATGTCTGTCGTGTTCCAGAACGTGGTCGTGGTCTGGAAGTTGACGGGGTTCGAGTTGTCAGCGCTGGCCACAACGTTCAGGAACCGGTAGTTGGGTGCCATATCGATGTACACACGGTACACCTTGGCGCCCACGGGCATCGCGTAGGTCGGGCTCTGAGCGTTAATGAAGTCCGCATCGGCCTGGGTGATCGTGTGGTATTCCTCCACGATCACGCCTTCCAGGCCTTGCGCTCCGGCCGTAAGGCCGGTCATGAGGGCCATGCCCCCGAGCAAGGTCTTGAGTGTTGGGAATTTCATGTTCTTGGGTTGTTGAGTTCGCCTCGCATGAACGGGCCGGCAGCATTACCGGACCCGTTCACGCTCAGCAGGGTATCTCTTAGAAGCAGTTACCACCGAAGGCGTTCACGAACAAGGTGAAGTCACCCGAGTTGATCACGCCATCGCGGTTCAGGTCGCCCGTGCAACCAGCAGCAGCAGCGGCATCCAGGCCGATCTGCGCGGCCAGGGTCCAACCTTGCGTCCAGGGCTCTGCACCGGGCTGGAAGGCACCACGGTACTTGGCTCCAGTGAAGAAGCCATCAACAGGGGCGTTCAAGGTGCTGGTAGCGGTACCGGCGGCAGGAACCGGGTTCACACGGTCGGTGAGCACGTTGCCGGGCTGGGTCATCAAGTAGGTGTAATCGATCACGCCAGAGGACACGGCGACGTTGCCGTCCGTGAGGGTGAAGCGATCCCAGTTCGCACCGGAGGTGGTGTTCACGTTATTGATACGCAAGGGGTTGGCGCAGTCCACGAACGTGCAGTTCTTCACGTTCAGAAGGCCGCCCTCCCACTTCGCCGTTGCGTTGACACCGGTGGCACCCACCAGGTTCAGGCCCGAGCGGAACCGGGTGAAAATGGAGTTCACGATGGTACCCTCAGTGCGTTCCTTGGCCTCAATGCCTTCATCGGCCTGAGCAATGGTCTGGGTGCGGGCGATGAACGTAGCGTTGTAAACCGTGGGATTGGAAGCGATACCGCCGTTTGCCGCGTTGGTCGCTGCATCATCACCATCGGCCTCGATGCCGTTGTCACCTTGGTTCAGGGCACCACCTCCGTTATCGGGACCCTGCACGCCGTAGAAGAACTGGATCTTGCCACTGTAACCCTGGTCCCAATCGATGTAATCGTCATCGCAATGCATGGCCACCAGGTACTTGGCATTCACGGTACCTCCAAAGAACTCGAACGCATCATCGAGGTTGGAGATCACTTCCACGTGATCCACCGTGGTACCGCGACCAACACCACCAAGGGTCAGGCCATTGATCTCGTTGTTGGCGCCGATCACCTCGCCACCATGGCGCAGGCTCACGTAACGCAGCACGCCGCTGTTGTCATCATTCATCTCCTGGCCCACGGGCATGCCATAGAAGTGACGGGTATCACCGGCGTCCAGGCCTTCGATCGTACCAACACCGTTGGTGGCCGTAGCGGTGGCATCACCATCGGCTGAACGCTTGTTCGTGTAGGCGCGGCCCAGCACGATCAGGCTTCCCCACTTTCCACGGTTCTGCACACTGTAGCTACCGTCCAAGGGATCAGCGGCTGCGGTCATGATGATCGGGCAGCTCTCACTTCCGTTCGCCCAGATCTGGCCACCACGGGCCACAATGATGGCAAACGCCAGTCCCGCGTTGTCGTTAGCCTTGACCACCGTACCGGGTTCCACGAAAAGGTCCTGGCCATCATTTACGTACATCCGGGTATCCAGGATGTACAGATTGTTGCAGGTCAGGGTGGTATTGGGGTTCACCAGGTTCTTGGTGACAGGGTCCACCAGTGTGGACATCAGAACTTGCGTGCGGGCCGATACGCTCGGACAGCCGCAAGCCGCACCGATGCTCTGTGCGTGAGCACCGGCTCCAGCGACCGCAAGACCGGCCGCCAACGTCATTCTTGTCAAGGTTCTCATGGTTGGGATTTTGGGGGGTTGATCGTTCGTTCGTTGTGCTTCTTTGAGCGGCACAAAACTGATACAACCCCTGCCCAACAAGGGTTAGCGAATGACTATGCTTTCATCATGTTTGATCATCCGCAAGATGAACGATCTAACATGCCCTGTTAAACCATAACCAAAAGGTAAGGTCCCGGAGAAACGGGATTATCGTTGATCTAACACTGATCAAGGGGTCCTCCACCACCCCGGACGGATCAGCGCCGGAACTTGCCGTAGGAGAGGCTTGGGAGAACAACTTCTCCCTCCGATGGACGGGAATGTACATACTTGATCGCGACACGCTCCGTCGTCGCTACCTGTACGTTCAGCTTAAAGGACAGTTCACCCGAAGTGGTCACCTGTGCAATGAGAACGTGGTTCTGCGAAGTGACACCGGGTATTCCGCCGAGCACCGCCCATGCTCCATCCATGGTATGCACCACCCCACCCCGGATATCGCCCAGGTAACCCGGTTCGAACCGCCAATTTACGATGGCCTTGATCGTATCGACCTTCATCAGTCCATCACGCCTGCACAGGGACATGTTCTTATCAGTGCCACGCTTCACCTTGGGATAAGGCGGGCACCTCAACACCGATCCATCCTTGTCCAGATGCAGCGGCACGGCCATATGTTCATTGCTCGCTGCTCCAATGGTGAACCACGAATCCAACGCGAACGGATACGCCAGGAGGTCCATTGCCCGTCGTTGATCCGCATACTTCACACTGTTGGACAGAGTATTCACGAACTCGGTGGTGGTGAATACCTCAAGGTCATGGGCCTGGTCGCCGTAGACCACCTGCATCAAGTATCCTGGTGCCATATCCACCCATATCCGGTAGGTCACCAGAGGCCGGCCATCGGCCCCCAACGAATCCCACACATGGTAGGTCTCCACCCAAACGCTATCCACTCCCTGCGCTCGCGTCGCACCGCAACCAAGCAACAAGGCCACCCCTATTGCCACTAAACAGCGGATCATCCTCAATACCGGATGATCCGGCCAGTTCGCACGGCCCCACCGACGCGGACCTCCAGCACATATACTCCAGGAACAGCCTTGGACAGATCAATGACACCCGTCCATTCGCCACTGCGTGCCCCTAGGTCAGCCTCCAGGATACGCTTTCCAAGCAGGTCGGTCACGACATAACTGAGACGCTCTCCGAACAGACCGCCCACTTCCACCCAGACACGATCGTTGGTCGGATTCGGATAAACGGTGATGGCCCCTGTTCCATTGAACTCCTGAACGCCCACTACACCCTGGCAAACACAACCGGATTGCCAGGTATCATTCGCGGTCAGGGGGTCGCCATCATCACAAGGCAGACCGGGAAGTGCTTCCCCGCCGAGCACACCCTCACAATCCTCGCCAACACAAGCGCAGTCGGCCGCATACACGTCGTTCGTGGTCTCCTCTATACCGTCATCACATGACGTACCAGGCAATGCTGGTCCTCCCGCCTGACCCTCGCAGTCAACCACAGCGGCGCTTGAGTTAAAGCACAGGGTGGGATGCGCGAAACGGTTCTGGGTGGCGAATCCTCCACCAACCGTATCCGAAGGAAGAAGTTCCCAATAGAACTCCATGAACTCATGGCAGTTGGGGTCGTCACAGACCAGGCTGTCCGGCAACTTCACGCTGATGTTGAAGCAGAGCTCGAGCACACCATCCGTTGTGAACTGTCCAAGCAATACACGGTTGGCCGTGTCAGGCACCATGAACTCACCCAGTACGGCCCAGGCAAAGTTGTCGTTGGTGTACGTGTTGCTACCACCACCGTCGAACAGGTCGGGAGGCGTGCCAACCGCAGTGATCTGTGGCGGAACGGTGCCGTTATTCCAAAGCCCATCGACCTCCGTAAGCGGCAGACCCATGGCCGGAACAACGTTTACCAAAAGACCATTGTCATTGTTCGTACCACCCACAAGCGAACCATCCGGATCAGAACCCTTGGGTATGCCCCAGTGCAAGGTGGACGCCGCACCCAATGCCAGCCAGGAATCAATGGCCACCGTGTTCTTGTTCAAGTGCTGGGCGGGGATATTGCGACCCCAAGCCTCACCGCGATCCTCGTTATTGAAGAATGCCGTACTGGTGGACATGTTCAGTGGATGCCCGGGGAAACCACCCACCGTCAGAACGCGATATCCGGGCTTCAGGTCGGCATAGACCCTGTAGACCACGCTTCCTGCAGGCAGCACACCACCGCCATCCAGATCGGCAGCGTCGGTCTCGTCCGCCACGTAGTACGTCTCCACCACCAACCCTTGGAATCCGCTCGGATCGGGAGGCGCATACTGTGCGATGGACCGAACTGAAAGGGTGACGAGCGAAACGGCTAGAAGATGGCGGAACATGGATGGTCTCTTTGGAAGTGGCGGCGAAACTATCGTCACTCCGAACGCCCATCGTAAGGCCGGGGTCAAGGTTCCATTACGGATCTGTTACGCCATGTAAGATCCGGGCACCACTGCCAGGGTCACTCCTTGACCAGGACCAAGGAGCGCACCTCTGTCCCAAAACCAATGCGGAGGTGATACACCCCGGACGCCAGGTCAGTAAGCACAAGGCGCGGCTCATCCGTGCTTCCCGCGATCAACAGCGCTCCGACCCGAACCTCAAGACCCAGAGCATCACTCAGCATATAGCTGGCAGTCCCGCTCCAGCCCGAGCTCACTTTCAGATTCACCTCTTCACGGAACGGGTTCGGATAGGCCTGCAACCCGAAGCGGTCCACCGCCGGTTCATCGATGCCCACTGTCGGGCACACAAGCGAGATGTCCAATCCATTGCAATTTCCGGGGCCATAGCAGCACAACTGGCTCACATTGAAGTTCGCTTCCGGATCGTAATTGCAAGCCAGTGTGTCCAGGCAGCCAAAGACAATGGCCGTCTGGCAACTTCCATCGTCGCATCCCGCTGTTGGATCGTACTCCAGGAAATTCGGGTCCGTACAACCACATTGCGGCGGATAGGCCAAGAGACCGTTGGCGGTCTCACCGGGCAGTAGCACATCATCAGAGCATACATACTTGACGACCGTACCATTGGGCTGCTGGATCTCCACGTTCAAACAAAATGCCAGTTCACCCAATGTGGTCAGCTGGGCCACCAGCACCCGATTGTCTGCATCAGCACCAGTGACACCGGGGACGGCGCAGGCCATGCGCATGCTGAAGGAGGTGAACGAGCCTGAAACCGTGGAATTATCGAAGACCGCTGCAGGGTCATCTCCGGACACGTTGAAGTTCGGAGGCGCAGCTGTACCTCCGGCAGCAAGCGCAACAAGACCATCGCGCTCCACCAAAGGCTGACCCGCAAGAGGGTCATCATTCACCAATAGACCGCCAGGCACCATGGCACTGCCACCATCATTATTGCCGCCACCCACAATACTGCCATCCGGATCATCCACCTTCAAAACAGCGCGCTTCTGGTTGGATGCGCCACCCATGGCCATCCAGGAGTCAAGGGCCGTTGTCCCTTCATCAAGTGCTCCGTTCTGCACGAGATGTCCAAAGGTCCGCCCCCTGTCCGCATGATTGTAGAAGGGCGCCGTGCTGACGATCCTGATCTCATGGTTCTCATCACCATAAACCGACCTCAACGCACATCCCTCGCATAGATCGATAAAGACACGGTATGTCTTTGAACCCGCAGGCAACCCACCGCCTGTCTCATCAGTGGCATCGTTCACATCACTAACGTAATAGACCTCAACGATCACGTTCTCAATGGCATTCTGAGCCTTCACGTTCGTTGTGTACAGGAGCGCGGAGGCAAGTGCGAGCACGGAGGCGCTCCTCCGCAGAGCGATCGCCTTCAGGAAATGGACCAGGTTCATCGGATGGTGTAGGCTAGCGTGAGCAGATATTCCGTGCCGAAGGCAAAGCGATCAAAATCACCCACATATCCCTGCTCGAACCGATAGGTCCTGCGTTGCGGCGCGTTGAGCAGGTCGCGCACCCGGAACATGGCGCTCCAATGATCACCGAACCGCTTGCGCAACGTGAGATCAATGAGGTGCCTGGGCATTTCATAGGCGCGAATGCCGGTGGGATCCAGTTCAGCGTTCGTTACGGCCAGCTTCGGGCCCTGCACATTGTACGACGCACTGAAGCTAAGACCGATACTGTCCATGGAATAGGTGAGAGTGGTATTCACGATATACGGGGCCTGTCCGAACATGGGCGTTTCATAACGAACCTCCTCGCCATTCAGGAAGGTCTTCAATTCGGAACGTGAATCCATCAACGTCAGGTTCCCCCTGAACTCCAGGTCACGCAACAACCTGAACCGGCCTTCCAATTCCAATCCATAGACCTCGCTGAACTCGGCATTTCGCCAGGTGAAACCTCCTTGCGCGGTCTGCAACAGTTCGATGTGGTTCTGGAAGGATTTATAGAACGTGCTGATGCTGACGTTATCCCCACCTTTGAAAAAGCGCTCGAGCCGGAGATCGTAGTTGTCGATCGTGGTCATCTGCAGGTCCGGGTTACCATAGACCGGTGCCTGGAGCAGGTAATCATAGAGCTGCACCACACTGAACTCGCGGAAACTGGGCCGGCTCAATGACCGGAAATAGCTTAACCGCAGGTCGAGCGGCTGCTTCTCCGCTGCACGCAGCTTCATGATCAAGCTCGCACTGGGCAATAGGTCCCATTGATCAATGCTACCGGGCACCGCAGGCTTCGGCTCCGGTGCACCTGCGCCACCAATGGCCAGATCGCCGACCGTACCACGGATGGGATCATCCGGTGCAACACCCTGCTCCCAGAACTCATAGATATCAGTGACCAGGTCGGTATGTTCCATCCGCACACCACCGGCGACACGGATGCGCTCGGTCATGCTGTAATCCGTCATCACGTATCCGGCGATCACGTTGAGGATACCGATATCATTGTCCTTGAAGCTCCCGAACGGTGTGTACAGGCTAGTGAACCGCCCATCATCACGCATGCGGAAGCGGGATGCATCCTCCCATTGCGATGGCCCGGGAGCCCCCAGCACCTGGTAGTACTTCTGGTCATTCCTGCGCTCGTTCCAACGGTACGACCCTCCGAACTTGAGCTTGCGGACCTTGTTCTCCCTATCACCAAGTGGGAGTTCAAAACCTAGTCGTGTATCCAGCAACTGCTCGTTCAGGAACCGAAAGATGCGCGCCGGAGGACGCAGGGCTCCGTCAACATTATCAATGCTGCCTCCATCGGCAGGCAGGATGTATTGCACAACCTTGAGGTCAAGGACATCCCGGTCGCCATCGCTGTATGAAGCATCGGCGGTCACGGTGAGGTTCATTGCGGGAATGAAGTGCTTGCTCCCGTACTGGTACACCCACATGCGGCGCTGTTCCCAGAACTGGTCCTCACTGACGAAGGTCTCCCCGCTCACTGTCGGGTCCAGGAAAACGAGGTAGCGTGCATTGTTCTGGCCAAGGACATTACCCATGGCCATGAGCGAAAAGTTGTTGTTCCGGTTCAACTTGAAGGATACGTTCCCCAAAGCGTTCCATCCACTGCTCACCACGCTAACACGTTGTTCACCCTTGCGATTGAACGTATCCCCAGGGTCCTCGTCCTCGTAACGCTCAATGGTCCGCAGGATGGTGCTTTGTTCATCATTCTGCGTTTCATTGGAATACCTGAACCCGATAAGGTAGCCCAACTGTTTGGGTGTCTTCCTGCTCTTGAACAGGTCAAGCTGGTTACCGATGCTGAGGTTCATGTTGAAATTCGGCGAACCCGTGGCATCAGCCACACGCCAGCGACTGTTGTCCCAACTGGTGTTCAGCCGCTCGAGCTCACCGTTCAACTGAGGAGAGAAATAGGCCAGATCGTACGTATTATTATAGGAATTGACACCGGCCTGCACCGCATTGGGGTCATATAACAGGCCGGGGGCAAGCATTCCCAATTGGGTGAGCGCAAGATGTTGTTGTGTGCTGGTGGTGGTCATGGTGCCACCCTCTGTGCTGAAGCCAGGAGTGCTGCCCGTTATGCCGAATCCGTTCAAATAGTCGCCAAGTCCGAGCAACGTGAGCTGCTGGTAAAGGCTTGGATCAATGAACGTCGGATAATCCTCCACGCGTTCAGGCACACCCGTTGGTATCGCACGAAGCCCATCATCGCGACCCAGCCAGTCGGTGCCACTGGCGGTGGAGCTTACGATCGACCTGCCTGTGCTGTTCGGGTTGTATCCCACTGTTGTCGCAACGGTGACCTGCAGGCGATCGGGAAAATCGCTGGTGTTCATGCTCATGTAAGCCCCCGCCCAATCACCGGGAAGATCGGGCGTAAGCGTTTTGGTGATCACGATGTTGTCCATCAGACCCGTGGGAAAGAGATCGAGCCTGAGGTTGTTCGTGTACGGGTCCAATGTCGGCACACGCCCGCCATTGATCGTCGTTACCAGGTAGCGATCGGCCAGGCCACGCACCGTTACGAACGCGCCGACAGTGCTCACACCAGAGATCCGCTTTACCGCAGCGGCAGCATCGGCATCTCCCGTCTTCAACATGGCATCCCGGGAAATGAAATCCAGTGCGGCCGGTGCATTGCTCTTCATGCGGTCGAGATAGCCATCACTTCCGCGCCGCGCCTTGGCCTGCACCTCGAACTCCTTGATCTGAACGCTCTTCTCGCCGAGCACCACGTTCTGGACGACCACCTCGCCCGGTTTGGCGGTAACCGTCACCTCCTTCGGCTCGAAGCCAACGAATGAGAACACGAGGACCGTGGGACCGTCGGAAGGGATCTGCAGACTGTAACGACCGTCCAGGTCGGTGACCACCCCCTTGCTCGGGTCGGACTTCAACACGACCGTGGCGCCGATCAACGTCTCGCCCTTGGGGTCGCTAACAACACCACGCAACGTACCCTGGGCCGAGGCGACCACTGAGATCAGGATAAAGATCGACAAGACAATCGTCCTCATGGCTACACAGCTGTAATTGGGTCCGCGAAAGTGACAGCAGGGGACCATCGCCATGTTACGACGACCTTATTTCTGATCTATGACAATCGTAGCTCATGTGAACAGAACGTATGGATATTAAGCCCGATCTATCTCTTCCTTAGATCATCCGCAACGTTCATTAAGGGGTAATACCACACGATACTTTCGCCGCCCGACCGCGATCACGAGACCCGCGTCCTTGAAGTCCGCCATGAGCATAGAGGTATTCGACAAGAGCGATGTGGACTACCTGCAATGGATGACCGAACATCCACGCGGCTACGTACTGAACACCAAACGTCCGGCGAACCAGGCCTATGCCATGCTTCACCGCAGTAATTGCTCTCATATCCGTAGCCTTCGGAACGGTGACGTGCAGAGCAGCTTCACAGAGCATGGGTGGATCAAGATCTGTAGTGAGGACCTTCAGGGTCTAATGGCATCCATCTTCAACTACAAGACCACACCACTGATATCAGTGGCGCGATGCAAGGCCTGTAATGTGCTGGAACGCGATGTTGTCATTGAAAGACATGCCCTGCACTTCGCCGGCAACGAGCAGCACGTTTCCTCTTTGACCGTGGACCCGTTGGAGCACGACCCTCTGGCCCGAGCGATCTGCCTGCAACATCATGGCACTCTATGCTCCGTTTGCAATACCGACATGAGTATCAGATACGGGAACATCGGTGGAGGGTTCATCGAGGTACATCACCAGAGGTCATCCACAGGTCCAGAAATGACGCATGAACCAGACCCACGGCGTGACCTGGTGCCTGTTTGCCCGAACTGCCACGCCATGCTCCATCGAGGAAGAGAGGTCCCATTGACCGTGAATGAGCTTAGGACCGTCATGCGCAAGATCAGTGCACGACGGAACGACATGCTCATGGACCGCTGAGCGCGCCACCTTTATCTTAAGTGCAAGGCATAGGGACACTGATCCTTACCGATGCCAATCCCATGGGCCGAGACTTTTTTAATGACCTTACCTATCACAAGGTTGATTATATTGGTGCTCACCACCAAACCCTCACCTCCATGATGCGGAACCTTACCCTGTTCTTGGCCTGCTCACTCACCTTTTCCCTGTTCGCTGCGACAGGCGGGCCGGATGCTTACGGCTACCTGTGGAAGGACAGCGATGAACCGGACGGACCCGTTTTCGACTGGATCGACATCACCACCACGGGCACGCTGGTGACCGGTCTGGGTGACGACAACCGCGTGGGGCCGTTCGTGATGGAGACCGACATGCCCTTCTATTGGTATGGGCGCAAGCTGGTCTGGATCGGCAGCAACGGCTACATCGCTTTCAACGGTGTGGGCAATCTGGCATCGCCCTTCCCGGCCATACCCACCGCCGGCGGCGTGAACGACCACATTGACGCCCTCGGCAGCGACCTGAATTTCGCTGGCGACGGCAACCAAGGCCGTTGCTACTGGCAGGATGAGACCGACCGCACCATCATCTCTTGGGTGGGCGTGCCGTTCTGGTCGCCCTTGGCACCGAGCTATACGGGGGCCAACAGCTTCCAGATCATCCTGAGCAAAACGGACAGCACCATCACCTTCCAATACCTCACGCAGACCGGTCTTACGCAGAACAACGACATCGTGATCGGCATTGAGAGCGTGGCCGGCAGCATCGGGCTGCAGCACAGCAACGACGTATACCCGGCCACCAACTTCGCCGTGCGGTTCTATATGCCACCGGCCAGTACGCTGGAAGTGAAGGATGCCACCGTGAACTGGAGCACGGCCGTGGGCAGTGCAGGTGTGTTCCGTACGCGCAACGGCGCTCCCTTCGCCATGATCGCCAACGTGTCGAACATCGGCAATACGGATATCAGCGGGTTCAATGTGCAGGGGCAGTTGCTCAACTCGGGTGGTGCCGTGCAGGCCAGTGGACAGGTGACCCTCGGCACCCTTGTCCCAGGTCTTGACACCACGTTCACCTACCCTTCCTTCTTCAACCCTACCACGTCAGGCATTTATCGCTATCGGAACTCCATCAGCGGCATTGCCGGCGAACTGGTGACCACCAACAATGAGCGGATACAGGAAGTGGTGGTGGTGGACAGCACCACGGCCACGCACGACCTGAACTTCCATGGGGCCACGGATGACGGGATCGGCCTCGGGTGGAACGGAGGCAACGGTGGTGTGGGCGTGCGGATAGCCCCACCCTACTACCCGGCGTATGTGACGCACTACACGGTGCGTATCGCCAGCAACACGGGCAACGTGGGCTACACGCTGAAGGTGTACGATGATGATGGCCCCGCCGGACGTCCCGGCACATTGCTCGACTCCATCAACATCGCACCCTCACAGGCCGTTGCCGGCAGCCAGGTGTTCACGCTCACTACGCCCATCACGGTAACCAGCGGTGCCGTATACGTGCAGTGGTACATGCTCGGGGCCAACATCAACATCGCACAGGACATCACCCCACCCTTCAGCCTCCAGAGCTACGAGGTTCTGGACAACACCTGGGCCGATTACCGGGACCGTGAAGTGGCCGACTTCTTCCTGGGCCTCCGCCTTTCGCAAGTGCCCGTGTTCGACGTGGGATGCACCGGCTTCTTTGGATTGGCGGACGGGCAGGAGATCGGCAGCCAGACCGCAGTGCGCGCCTGGGTGACCAACTTCGGCAACCAACCGGTGAGCAGTTTCGCCGTGAAGTACCGTTTCGGCAACGGGGCCATCAGCACCCAGAACTACAGTGGCACCCCGGTGAACCCCGGAGCACAGACCCTGGTGACCTTCAGTACCTACTTCGTACCCACGGCGGACGCGAATGATGCGCTTTGTGCATGGAGCGAAATGTCGAACGATGCACAGGCCACCAACGACACCACCTGTGTGCAGTTGCAGACCTGGGTGGGTCTTGCGGAGAACACGTTGGAACGGGTGACCCTGGCACCCAACCCGGCCACGGAGGGCACCATGATCACAGGGCTGCCCTCGGCCAGTTGGGAGCTTCGCCTGTTCGATTCGATGGGACGTGTGATGATGCAACACAAGATCACAACCACCGGGTCCCCGCTCCAAGTGGCACTGAACGGCCTTGCCGAAGGCACCTACCGCTTGCTACTGAACGGTGATGCCGGGCAGTGGAACAGCACCCTGGTGGTGCGCCGCTGAGGCACGAAACGACAACGTTTACCTTTGTGCGCCCCTTCCCCCTTATTGAAGGCGGGAAGGGGCGCTTCAGTTATCCCCATGACCCGGAACACCTCCCTGCTATTGATCATCTGGAACGTGCTGCTCACTGTCCTGCTCGGCTGGACCCTGATGCGCACACCTGCCACCACGAACACCTCTTCAACCAATGGGATACCGCTGGCGGAGGACGGTGAAACAGCGGTGGTGGTGCCCAGTGTGATCCGCGACAGCAGTGCCTTGAAGGATGCGCGTATCGCCTACTTCCGGATGGATACCCTTCAACGCCGGTTCGAACTGATCAAGGAAAAGGACAACAGCTTCCGAAGCGAGGGGAAGCGGTTGGAGGACAACCTGAAGAAGGAACTCGATAAAGCCCAGCAGCGGTATGAAGAGCTGATGACCAAGGACCAGACCTACAGCACCAACGAGGAAAAGCGCCGGGACGAGGCCGAACTGCAACAGCTGGGCATGCGGGTGCAACAGCTGCAAGCGCAAGGGGAAGACCAGCTTGCACGATTGGAGGCGAGCATGCTCCAGGAGATCAGCGATGAACTGAAGGCCTTCCTGGAGGAATACAACAAACAGGCGGGCTTCGACTACATTTTCAGCGTGCAGAACGGGGGACAGGTGTGGGTGGGCAATGAGAACCTCGACATCACCGATGACCTCGTGAACGGGCTCAACGCAAGGCATCGGGCACGCAAAGCCACCAGGAAGAAATGACGAACGACCTGCTGGCCGCCAAGAAGCGCGAGAACATCGCGGGCTATGTGATCAGCATGTGGCACATCGAGGACCTGGTGCGAGCCAGCAGCTTCAACATGGACGTGCTGGCCCAGCGCCTGATCGAACCGATGGACCTGAATGCTGAAGAAGCGGCCGAAGTGCGCGGATGGTATGCCGGTATCATGACCCGTATGCGCGAACAAGGCCTGGAACGCAGCGGCCACCTGATCGAGGTGGAGGAAGTACTGAACGAACTGGAGTTCCTGCACCGCTCGTTGGTGGACGTACTGAACGATGAGGCCTACGACAGTGCTTACGAGGCGGCACGGCCGGGCATCGCCACCCTGCAGGAACAGGCCGGTGAAGAGGCCAAAGGCATTGTGGAGACCTGCTTCACCGCCGTGTACGGAGTGATGCTGTTGCGTGCCCAAGGCAGTGCGGTCAGCGAGGCCACGGCCCAGGCCGAAAACGCCATCCGTCAGCTGCTCGAACGGTTGAGCCAGCACTACCGCCAGATGCGCAAGCTGCCTGGCGTGAGCATGAACTGACCGGTACCGCCCATGGTACGCCCTTTGCTCCTCCCCTTTCCGATGTTGAGCCTGGTATGGCGGACCCTGGTCCTTGCGATCGTGCTGCTGGTGCCACATTGGGTCGTGGCCCAGACGGCTGGCCAGCCAGGCGGTGGTCGGGTGGAGATCCTCGATGCCGATGCCCTCCGGTTCGACCAGCAGAGCGGCGGGGCGCAACGGCTCAACGGCAATGTGCGGCTGAAGCATGGTAATGCCCTAATGTATTGCGACAGTGCCCATGTGTTTCCCGACCAGCGGGTGAACGCGTTCGGCCAGGTGCGCATCGAACAGGGCGACAGCCTGCGCATGACGGGCGACCGGCTGGCCTACAATGGAAACGACCGCATGGCGCGCATGGAAGGGAACGTCCGGTTGAACGATGGCAGCATGGAACTGACCACACCTGCGCTCGACTACGACCTGCGGTCACGCGTGGGCGTTTACAACATGGGGGGGCGTATCGTGGACCTGCGCGAGAACAACGTGCTGACCAGCGGGAGCGGAAAGTACCTGGCGAACTCGCACCGCTTCATCTTCAGTCGCAACGTGCGCCTGGACCACCCCGAACGCACGGTGACCTGTGACACCATGCACTACGTGACCACCACAGGCATCACCGAGTTCATGGGGCCCACCACCATCACACAAGGCAGCACAGTGATCATTACCACGCGGGGCACCTACGACACACGCAACGAACGCACCCGCTTCTCGCGCCGCTCAAGTATCCTGGCCAACGACCGCACACTGGAGGGCGACAGTCTGCGCTACGACCGGCGTTCAGGCATTGGCCAGGCCTGGGGCCACGTTCAATTGGTGGATAGTGGCGGGGACCTCCGCGTGCTCGGCGATGTGGCGCACTATCGCTCGCTGGAGCACAAGGCCTACGTGACCGGACATGCCGAACTGGTGCTCCGGATGGGCGCCGATTCGCTCTTCCTTCATGGCGACACCGTGTTCACCGCCACCGACAGCACCGGTCGACGGATCACCGCACGCCGCCATGTCCGTTTCTTCCGCAGCGACCTTCAGGGTGTATGCGACACCCTTGTGTATGCCGATGTGGACAGCGTGATCCACATGCACCACCGACCTGCCCTGTGGAGCGGCAACGACCAGATCACCGGGGACCGCGTGAGCATTGCGCTGAAGAACGGCCAGGCCCATCGGCTGTACGTGGAGGGCAATGCGTTCATGATCTCCGAAGCGGACAGCATCCACCTGGACCAGGTGACCGGCCTGAAAATGACCGGGTATTTCGAAGCGAACGAACTGCGACGGCTCGTGGCGGAAGGGAATACCCGAACGATATATTTCGCTCGGGAAACACAAGAGGATGGGACCGAGCGCATCATGGGTGTGAACCGGGCGGATTGCAGCAGCATCCTGGTAGGCCTGGAGAATGGCGCCATTGCCACCGTGAGCTTTGTGGAGCGTCCTGATGCAGTGCTCTACCCCTTGGACAAGGCACCACCCGAGGAACTGCGCATGAAGGGAACGGAACTGCGTTCAGCAGAGCGTCCCTTGGATCGCGCAGCGATCTTCCACTGATCTATTCCACTGCGAAGGCGCGAAGGACCTTGTCATCCATGCGCGCTACCGAGACCACCTCGCTCAGCGCATCGGTCTCCTGCTCGCGCTGATCTCCGTTGTAAACGTTCGCGTAACGCAACAACCTTGCACCGCCATAGATCGGTTTCTTGCGATAGGCCGCAAAAACCAACCCATTGTCCGTGAACACATTGTCGATGACATGCGCAATGGAGAGGTCCTTGGCCACAACGCCACGCGCATTGCCCTCGAACCGGGAATTGCGGACCAATAGCTGGCTCGCCTCACCCACGCTGATGCCTTTGTCCATCATGCCTTGGAACAGACAGCCATCCACCAGGACACGCGCCCCGCTCACATCCAGTCCATCACCATTGCTGTCCTTCCGGCCACTACGGAACGTGCAGCGAAAGACACGACCTGTGCAATGGTCCAGGTCCACCAGATCCGCCTGGCCGTTCTCGAAGACGCAATCCTGAATGAGCACACGCCCACCCTTCACGTTCACGGCATCCTCCCCTGCGTTCGCTCCGATCACACAATTCGACATTTCCGTGAAGGCAGCACCGTGCACGGCGAGCTGACCCGAGAAATAGGCACCACAGATGCGCGCCTCACTGCCGCCATCGAGCTGAAGACCACGGATGCTGCACGTGATCCGCCTGTCGCCCAACACGGCGAAGGTTCCGAACGGTGCGCCATCATGAAGTGCACGTACGAAGACCGGGTTACGTGCCGTACCGCGGACCTGGAGCGAGCCCTGGCAGATGACGCTGACGCCCGCCGCCAGTTCGAAACGCGCCCCTTGGAGCAACACCACATGCTTGCCAAAAGGAAGCACCAGGTCCTCATCCACTTGGTAGCGTCCACGCGGGAATACGATGGTATCGCCTTGCACTGTAGCCTTGTATCGCTGAACGATGCGCTGCACCGTGCGCGCATCATCAAGTGCAGGCCAATAACGCTGGGCGACCACCGTATCCTGCTCGAACGTGGCCCTTCCCGGTCCGTCCACCAATTGGAGATCGAGAACTTTCAGCGGGTCCGTTCCCGCCATCGCGGCACCAAGCAGTTCATTTTGGATGCGGGCCGTTCGAGCCGCTGCCATGGCCAGGCCGCCGGGGGGCGCAAGTAACGGCAACCATGCACGGTCCATGGTAAGGAACCGTTCGCTTAGGCGCCAACGTTCCTCCATCAGCTTCTCCCATCGCGCGCTCAACGACTCACGCACGCGTATGTCGGACATCAACACAAGCAGGGGGTCCCACATCAACGGGTCAACGTTCATGATGCCGTCCACGGGTCCACGGCCCGGTCGGTACAGCGGCACCACACGTCCTTCCGACCAGCGGTAGGCGAAGACGTCCTCCTCAAGGAACCCATCCTGCTCCAATACATGC
>JBEICT010000036.1:0-16718 GCA_040383865.1 Flavobacteriales bacterium
AAGTTGCCCGCATTCCTCATCAGCGAACAGCGCGTGCTACTGCCTGCTTTCGGCACTTCGACAGGTCTTCATCCGGTACCTCCTAGGCCAGATGACCGCGTGTTCGCATGCACTGAAAGGGAGGTCATCGAGGTGTCCAGTGCCAGCTCACTGCGGACAGCGGCGATTCGCTAAGCCTGCCCAGAGCGGTCCGCCTTCCCATCGCCTGCACGGTCCAGGTACTCGTCACGTCGCACGAGCATGAACCAGTTCTCCCCCAGTTCGAGGAATCCCTGCTCAAAACAGAACACGTAATTGTTGCCGGCCTTGGTGCGATGCGTGTTGGTGTGATAGGTGAAACTGTATCCCTTCTCGATCAGCCTGTCGCGGTGCACCTTGGTCTTGCCCTCCGGCCCTGTGTTCAACTCGGAAAGAATGCGCCTGTTCCGCTTCAACGCATTCACCACGTTGCGCACGTAATTGATGGGCGCATTGTTCGCACGGTAGTGGTAGAGGTTCCGACAGGCGTCCGAACAAAAGCGCTTGTCAGTGCGCCCCAGGATGCGCTCTCCGCACTCCAGGCAGACCTTTTCAGCATTGGCTGGCATGCACCGAAAATAACGATCGGCGGGACAACACCGCTGGTTACGCCACGTCCGGAGCTCAGGCGGCCACCGGCTCGAGCTGGAAAATGCGCTTCACGATCGCCACGGTGCGGTCCACTTCCTCGGCCGTGGTGAACCTGCTGAACGAGAACCGGATGTTCGCACCCGGTCGGTCGGGATACAAAGCACCAAGTACATGCGAACCCTTGTTACTGCCACTGCTGCAGGCACTGCCGCCGCTGCACGCCACGCCCTCGATGTCCAGGTTGTACAAGAGCATTTCGGCCTTGCCATCGTCGGGGAAACGCACGTTCAACACGGTGTATAAGCTATCGGGACCCACATCGCCGTTGAAACCCACTCCGGGGATCTCCGCGAGCAGGCGCTGCTTCATGCGGTCCTTCAGCGCTTGTACGTGATGCTGGTGCCCTTCCACATCGCGATAGGCGATCTCCATGGCCTTGGCCAGGCCCACGATGCCGGGAATGTTCTCGGTGCCTGCACGCATGTTGCGCTCCTGTGCACCGCCAAGAATGAGGGGCTTCAGCCCGGTTCCATTGCGCATGAACAGGAAGCCCACGCCCTTGGGGCCATGGAACTTGTGCGCTGCACAGGTGATCATGTCCACGGGCAACGCTGCCAGATCGAAGCGGTAGTGACCCATGGTCTGCACGGTATCGCTGTGGAAAAGCGCGCCAAAGCGATGTGCCAGTTCACCGATCACCTTCAGGTCGATGCGCGTGCCGATCTCGTTGTTGGCATGCATCAGTGAGACCAGAACACCCTGGCCTTTCGTGGCCTTCAGCAGTTCCTCCAGATGCGCAAGGTCGGGTTGCCCATCGGCATGGAGCCGGAGCCAGTGCACTTGCGCTCCACCCTGGTGACCGATGGCCTCGGCCGTGAGCTCCACCGCGTGGTGCTCGATGGGCGAGGTGATGATGTGCCTCACGCCCAGGTCACGAACACTGCATGAAAGTGCCATGTTGTCGGCCTCGGTGCCGCCGCTGGTGAAGATGATCTCGCCCGGGGTGCAATTGAGCAATTGGGCGATCTGGCGCCGGGCTTGTTCCACTGCGGCCCGCGTGCGCCTGCCGAACGCATGGATGGAACTGGGATTGCCAAAGTGCTCCTGGAAACAAGGCAGCATGGCCTCCAACACCTCGGGGTCCAAGGGGGTCGTGGCCGCGTTGTCGAGATAGATCCTGTTCATGATGGTCCGGATGCGGATTCGGGGCTGCAGGCCGCGAAGTTACCGGGCCATGGCCTGCGCTTCCGCCACTTCGGCCAGTTCCCTCAGGATCCTGCCGGCCAGATCATCGGCAGCGGTCTGGGTGGGCGCCTCTGCGTATACCCGGATGATCGGCTCGGTATTGCTGCGGCGCAGGTGTACCCACGTGTTGCCGAACTCGATGCGAAGGCCATCCACCGTGCTATGGGGCTCGGTCGCGTACCGGGACCGCATGGCCTCCACGATGCCGGCCACGTCCATATCGGCCTTCAGTTCGATCTTGTTCTTGCTGATGAAGTAGTCCGGGTAGCTCTGGCGCAGTGCCGAGCATGTCTTTCCGCTCTTCACCAAGTGCGTGAGGAACAGTGCGATCCCGACAAGTGCATCGCGCCCGTAATGCAGTTCGCTCAGGATGATGCCACCATTGCCTTCACCACCAATGGGCGCTTGCACCTCCTTCATCGTTTCCACCACGTTCACCTCGCCCACCGCACTGGCGTGGCGCTTGCGACCGTGCTTAGCCGCAATGTCGTCCAACGCGCGGGTACTGCTCAGGTTGCTCACCGTATCACCGGGACGGCTGACAAGCACATGATCGGCCACTGCGACCAGGGTGTATTCCTCGCCGAACAGTGTGCCATCCTCACAGACCAGGGCCAGTCGGTCCACATCGGGGTCCACGGCAATGCCGAGGTGGGCCTTGTGTCGCACCACGGCCTGGCACAGATCACCCAAATGTTCTGGCAATGGCTCCGGGTTGTGCGCGAACCGGCCGTTGGGTACACAGTTCACTTCCACGACCTCGTTGACCCCCAATGCGGTGAGCAACGCCGGTACGGCATGGCCACCGATGGAGTTCACGGCATCCACGGCCACGCGCAGGTTCGCTTCGCGGATCGCCTTGGTATCCACCAGGTCGAGGTCCAGGATGGCGTCGATGTGCCGGCGGGTCCATCCATCGGCTCGGCGAACGGAACCCAACCGTTCCACCGGAGCATAGTCCACGGCATCGGAAGCAGCGATCCGCAGGACCTCCGCACCATCCTCTGCACTGATGAACTCTCCCTTGGCGTTCAATAACTTAAGTGCGTTCCATTGAACCGGATTGTGGCTGGCGGTCAGGATGATGCCACCGTCGGCCCCTTCGCCCACCACGGCCAACTCCACCGTTGGCGTGGTGGCCATGTCCAGGTCCACGACATCGAACCCGAGCCCCACCAACGTACCCACGACCAGGTCGCGTACCATGGGGCCGCTCGGCCGGGCATCGCGACCAAGGAGCATGCGCGGCCGTTCCTTGGTGGAGCGCTGCTTGATCAGCACGCCGAACGCGGCCGTGTAGCGGACTACATCCAATGGAGTAAGGCCTTCACCGGAAGGACCTCCGATGGTACCCCGGATACCGGAAATGGAACGAATGAGCGTCATGGTGTTTCAAAGAGGGCCAAGGAACGGACATGTCCCGGAGCCTCAGGTGCAAAGCTATCCCGACGCCATGGCCGTAACAGCGTGTTGAGCGCACCGCATTCACGATCGCATGTTGAACCGGCTTTCACGGGGACCTGTTCAAAAGGTGTTCGCAGCCGGGTCGGTCGCGTGGCGATCTCGCTAATTTTGTCCAAGTGGCCGCGAAAGCCGGTCCATCCATGAACGAAGGCTCCCCCTCACTACCCGAGCGCAACGAAGACCAGCAAAGCTGTGTTCAGCGCTACGAGGCCATGCTCCACAGCAATGGTCACTATTTCTTCGATGTTGAGGAATTCGAGCTCATCATCGATCACTATCTGGAACAGAATGAGCTGAGGCGTGCCCAGGAGGTCCTTGAATATGCCCGGCAACAACACCCCGGTTCGCTGGACCTGTTGTTCAGCGAGGCCAACGTCCTCATTGGTCAAGGTAAATTGAACAAGGCATTGGAGGTGCTCGACGCCATAGGCAAGCTGGAGCCGTTCAATGACGAGGTGCACCTGATGAAGGCGGGGATCTTTAGCCAACTGCGTAACTACCGACGTGCGATCGAGCATTATCGGCGCGCGCTGGAATTGGCCGACGAAGGATTGGACGACATCCATCTGGACCTGGCCTTTGAGTACGAGAACATCGAAGCCTTCGAGCAGGCGATCGAAAGCCTGAAGAAGGGTCTGGAGATCAACCCGGAGAATGAGGCCGTGCTCTATGAGCTGGCCTACTGCTACGACCTGATGGAGGCCCATCAGGCCGCCGTGGCCTACTTCCGCTCCTTCACCAACGAACATCCCTATGCGTTCGTGGCGTGGTACAACCTGGGCAATGCCCTCGCCCGGCTGGAACGCTTGGAGGAAAGCATCGAAGCCCTTGATCTGTGCATTGCGATCGAGGAGCGGTTCACTTCGGCTTACTACAGCAAGGCGCGCAACCTGCTGGTCCTAGGACGCTATGCCGAGGCCATTGAATGCTACGAGGAGACCCTCCAGCACGATGGGCCGCAAGCGGTCACGTTCAGCTACATCGGCGAGTGTTACGAGAAGATGGAGCGCTACGAACAGGCGTTGATCCATTACGACCAGGCCATCGCGCTCGACCCCAATTGGGTGGATGCCTGGATCGGACGCGGTGTGGTAAAGGACATGCAGGGCCGTTGGGCCGATGCCGTTCAGGACCTGGCCATGGCCACCCGTATTGCGCCGGAGAACGGCGATGCCTGGTTCTATTACGCCAGCGCTTTGGCACACATAGGGCGCAACGAAGAGGCCTTCGAAGCCTACGAGCGGTTGCACAAGATCGAACCCGAAAGCCTGGACGGCTGGCTGGACCATGCCGACCTGCTGTTGAACCTGAAAGGACCGGAGGCCGCCATCCTCAAGCTGAAGGAAAGTGAGCAGGTCCATAAGCTGAACGCCCGCTACCGGTTCCGGATGGTGAGCTACCTGTTGCGTGCCGGATCGGAACAACAGGCCTTGCTTGAACTGGAGGAGGCCCTCATGGCCGATCATGCCTCCCACACCCTTCTGCTGGAGCACATGCCTGAAGCAGCGGCCATGCCTCAGGTGATCCACCTGCTCGACCTCTACCGGAAATGAACTATTCGATGTCGCACATTCCTTCACGCAGCACCAGGCCGCGTGAGGAGGGGGTAACCATGGTGATGGACAAGGGTCTGTCCATGCGCCAGGCCGAGGACCTGATCGAGGTGAGCGGCGAACTTGTCGACCTGGTGAAACTGGGCTTCGGCACCTCCATGGTGACACCTCGCCTGAACGAGAAAGTGAAGCTCTACCAGAATGCCGGAATGCGTGTTTACCTGGGAGGGACCTTGTTCGAGGCTTTCGTGGCCCGTGGCCTGGTGAAGGATTACCGTAAGCTTGTGGACCAGCTGGGACTGGATACCGTGGAGGTGTCCGATGGGTCCATCAACATGCCGGCCAAGGAGAAGTGCAAGTACATTACCGATCTGGCCAAGCATTACACGGTCTTGAGCGAGGTGGGTTCAAAGGACTCGGGGATCCTGATCAGCCCGGCCAAGTGGGTGAGCATGATGCGCACTGAGCTCGACGCAGGAAGCTGGAAGGTGATCGCCGAAGCACGCGAGAGCGGTACCGTGGGCATCTATCGCCCCAGCGGCCATGCGCACACCGCGTTGGTGAACCGCATCCTGGCCAAGGTGGCCGCCAAGGACATCCTTTGGGAAGCGCCCCAGAAACCCCAGCAGGTCTGGTTCATCAAACAACTGGGCGCCAACGTGAACCTGGGCAACATTTCTCCTGACGAAGTGATCGCGTTGGAGACCCTGCGCCTCGGCCTTCGTGGTGATACCTTCTTCCAATACCTGCCCGAGGAGGTGGCTGACAAGCTGCGGCAGGTGAAGCCGGAGTGATCCGGACCTGGCCCCCCATCCCTCAATGAGGTGCATCGGGTCGGCCTGAACCCCGATATTCGCCCCGCATGAACGAGATCACGGCCCAGGAACTGAAGACATGGAAGGAGACCGGCGCTCCGTTCCAGCTCATCGACGTACGCGAGGCCTATGAGGCGGAGCTCGCCGATCTAGGAGGATTATTGATCCCCATGGGCGAGATCATCCAACGGTTGGATGAGTTGCGCATGGATGTTCCCGTGGTGATCCATTGCCAGAGCGGCAACCGGTCCAGCGCTGTGGTGCAGGCCCTGGTGCAGCGCTACAGTCGGCCCAATGTGCTGAGCCTGCGCGGCGGCCTGCAGGGCTATCTCCAGGAAGTGGGTCCCATGGAGCTAGGTACAAAGCAACCCTGATCGCACCATGGAGCTTCTTCAATCCATCTTCGACCAACTGCTCGACCTGCTGCGCGACCCAAAGGCCGTGATCGATGCCTTCATCGCCGCGCACGGCACCTTGGTGTATGTACTGCTGTTCGCCATCATCTTCGTGGAGACCGGATTGGTGGTGATGCCCTTTCTGCCCGGTGACTCACTGCTCTTTGTGGCCGGCACGTTGGCCGCCGGAGCCTCCCCCACATTGAACCTCTGGGTGCTGCTGCCGTTGCTGTTCGTGGCCGCGGTGCTGGGCGACAATGTCAACTACCTGGTTGGCCGCTACTTCGGGCACCAGGTGGTGAAGTGGAGGATCGGCGGTCGGCAACTGGTGCGGGACAAGGACATGGAGAAGACCCATGCCTACTTCGAGAAGTATGGTCCGCGGACCATCATCATCGCCCGGTTCATCCCGATCGTGCGCACGTTGGCGCCCTTCGCGGCCGGGATCGGCGAGATGGACCACCGTCGGCTCTTCACCCCGTACAACCTCATCGGTGGAGCTCTGTGGATCGGGCTGCTGCTGATGCTAGGGTTCGCTTTCGGGAACCACCCATGGGTGCAGGAGCACTACGAATCGGTGATCCTCGGCATCATCTTCATCTCGGTGCTGCCCATGTTCGTGGAGATCTTTCGCGCCTGGTGGACCGCACGAACGAAGGTGGGTTGACCGTTGTTAGGACCATGCACCGATACGGACTAATTGGCCGGGCCCTCTCCCACTCCTTCAGCCGCGACCATTTCTCCTGGAAGTTCGAACAGGAAGGTCTGGCGGACCACCGCTACGACTTCTTTGAGCTGGACCGCATTGAGGACTTGCCCGCCCTGCTAGCGGCCACGCCCGACCTGCGCGGACTGAACGTGACCATCCCGTACAAGCAAGCGGTACTGTCCTACATACATGCCCTGGACCACGTGGCCGCTGCGGCCGGCGCGGTGAATACCATCGCCATCCGGGAGGGTCGGCTCACCGGCTACAACACGGATGTGGAAGGCTTCCGCACCAGCTTGCTGGAGCTTTTGGGCCATGCGCGACCCAGGGCCCTCGTGCTGGGTAGTGGTGGGGCCAGCCGGGCCGTGGCCTATGTGCTGAAGGAACTCGGTATCAAGTTCCGCGTGGTGAGCCGCAGCCGCGAGCGAGGAGATCTGACCTGGGACCTATTGGACCCCATTGTGATCAAGGCGTGCCCGCTGATCATCAATACCACGCCACTTGGCATGGTGCCCGATGTCATCAGTGCGCCTGAACTGCCCTACGATGCCATAGGACCAAAGCACATCCTCGTGGACCTTGTCTACAATCCGGAGAGAACGTTGTTCCTGAGCCACGGTGAACGCAAAGGAGCCACCATTATGAACGGCATGCCGATGCTGATCGCGCAGGCCGAGGCGTCGTGGCGCATCTGGCAGGATCAGGCTTAAGCGATCCACTTAGCGCTTATCATTCAACAGGTCGACGATATCGATGCGCACGTATTCGGTAAGGACCTCGGTATTGCGGGCCACCTCCACCCATTCCACCTGCTGCATGCCCAAGCGGATCCACACTTCGCAGAAAAAACCATCCAACCGGTACAAGTGAACGCGATGTCCACCATGTGCGCGTGAGCCAAGGTACTCGCCGCTCTGTCGAACGTGCTCCAACCTCGTGGCACGGTCCGCGGCCAGGAAGTCCCGTTCACTCATGGGTTCAACGGCTCATCGCACGCGCCACCATCACCACCACCCCGAACAGGAAAAGCAGGATGCTGATCCGGTTGATGCCGTGCATGAAGCGCAGGCTTGAATTGTCGCTGGCCTTGCCGAACAAGGTGGCCGGGTTCAGGTAGTAGAGGACGCGCTTGAGGAACATGATGCCAAGATAACAACGCATCGGGGCCGCTGGTTCGACATACGTTTGATGGCCGTTCGACGTCCTCGGAACCGTTCCATGCGCATTGCGACCTTCCTGCCTTTCCTCGTTGCGCTCAGCATACATCCCCCTGTATTGGGCCAGCTGCAGCTTCCGGGCATGGTGCAGGTCGACGACAGCACGTACATCGATGTGAAGGAGGTTTCCGTGGCCGAATGGATCGCGAACGGCTTCGGCATGGAGACCAGGCGCCCGGTAGACACGGTACTTTCGCAACTTCCCTACCGGCACTTCTTTCCAGGGCCTTACTTCCCTGAGCGCTACGGCCATGTGAAGACGGTGCGCACGCGGTGGAGCCTGCTCACACTGAAGATCGATGCGGACAGCCTTCGCACCCGTGAACAACGCTACCGGGCAGAGCGGCTGCTGAGCTACCCCATCGTGGGTGTCACCCACTACCAGGCCTGGTGTTACTGTAACGGGCAGAACCAACGTTATCAGGAGGAACTGGAGGTCGAACTGGATCCAGAGAACTCGTAATGGGACTCGAAGTCATCTTCGACCTGCCCGATCCGGACCTGTTGGACCGGCTATTGAGCCCGCGCGACAGCACCAACGGGGAGTGCGCGCTCTTCAACTACGCGTGTGAACCGTGCCAGCTTGCAACGACCGGCCGCGACGCTTTCATCCATCCCGGTCGGGAAGTGACACCCGTGGACGGATATCGACCGGACTGGCGTGGCATCTACAACCTGCGCGGGAATGCGGCCGAGATGACCACGGTGCCAGGTGTGGCCAAAGGGGGATCCTATGCACACCCGGCCATTTCCGCCTGGCCCGGTGAAGTGCAACTCGCCGATGGACCGAGACCTTGGCTGGGACTCCGTTGTGTTGCCAGGGTCAGGCAACGATAGGCGTTCCGGCCTCTTTTTCGTCCTTGAAAAAGAAACGTGAGCACTGGCCGGTCCCACCACTTCATGCAGCGCTTCACTGCACCGCAGGAAGTGGAACATCCCGTTGCAGGCGGAACGTTTCCCACTCCTTCGCCTCGTCGCGATCGGCGACCAAAGTGCCATTGCGTTCACCCTCAGCGGCCAGATCAGCCGAGACATATTTACCCTCCAAGGTCTGGAGGGTCAGTTGATCGTTCGAAAGCATCTTCACCACGAAGGTCTCCCAATCGCTCACCGAATCACGGTTCGCTACCAGGACATTGCCCAAACCGCGGTCCGCGCAGACATACTTACCGTTGTCGGCTTTCAAGGCAATACGACCATTGCCAAGGTCGACCACCTGGAATGTCTCCCAAGGACCCACCACTTCCCGGTCGGCCTTGAGCGAGCCCTGCATGGCGTCGGATGCGCCCAGGTCACAGACCACGAACCGATCGTTCGCTGCCTTCAACGCGATACGACCGGACGGTATCGCCTGTTCGCTGGCGGCGGCCACCTCGGTGGTCGGCTCCGTGGATGGTACGTCGTTGCTTGAGCAACCGATTATGAATGTGAGACCGAACACGATCGGTATTCCCGGCTTGAACAAGGTTCGCATGTTGAATAGGGCCAAAATGGTCCGCAAATGTGCGGAGCCTGCCGTAATGTTCAACGGTACTTTTGCAACATGTCCTTCCAACTGATCAGTGAGTTCGAGCCAACGGGCGACCAACCGGAGGCGATACGGCAGTTGGTGGAGGGGCTGAACGCCGGTGTTCCCGCGCAAACGCTGCTCGGCGTAACAGGTTCAGGAAAGACGTTCACCGTGGCCAATGTGATCGCACAGGTGGACCGGCCCACCTTGATCCTGAGCCACAACAAGACGCTGGCGGCCCAGTTGTATGGCGAGTTCAAGCACTTCTTCCCGAACGACCGGGTGGAATACTTCGTGAGCTATTACGACTATTACCAGCCAGAGGCTTATCTACCCACCACCAACACCTACATCGAGAAGGACCTGTCGATCAACGACGAGATCGAAAAGCTGCGTTTGAGCGCAACGAGCGCCTTATTGAGCGGGCGCCGGAACGTGATCGTGGTGGCCAGTGTGAGCTGCATCTACGGTATCGGCAACCCGGCCGAGTTCCATAAGAGCATCATCAACCTGCGGACCGGCCAGAAGATCGCCCGGAACAAGCTGTTGCATTTGTTCGTGGAGGCATTATACAGCCGCAAGGACGTGGACCCGGCACGCGGCAACTTCCGGGTGCGTGGTGATGTGGTCGAGGTCTTCCTGGCCTACGACGATGAAGGCATACGCATTCATTTCTGGGGGGATGAGATCGAGCGGCTCGAACGGTTCGGCATCATTGACAATCGTACCATCCAGTCGGAAGAGCAAGTGACCATCTACCCGGCCAACATCTTCGTGACCAGCAGGGACACCATGAACGCGGCCATCCACGCGATCCAGGACGACATGGTGAAGCAGGTGTCCTTCTTCCAGGAGATCGGCAAACACCTTGAGGCCAAGCGTCTCGAAGAGCGTGTGCTATACGATCTGGAGATGATGCGTGAACTGGGCTACTGTTCGGGCATCGAGAACTACAGCAGGTACTTCGATCAGCGACAGACGGGGCAGCGACCATTCTGTCTGTTGGACTATTTTCCCGATGACTTCCTGATGGTCATTGACGAGAGCCATGTGACCGTGAGCCAGGTGCACGCCATGTATGGTGGTGACCGCAGCCGCAAGAAGAACCTGGTGGAATACGGGTTCCGACTGCCCAGCGCCATGGACAACCGTCCCTTGAAGTTCGAGGAGTTCGAGGGGATGATGGGACAGACGCTCTACGTTAGCGCCACCCCCGCCGACTATGAACTGCAGCGCAGTGAGGGCGTAGTGGTGGAACAGGTCATCAGGCCAACCGGACTGCTGGACCCCCCCATCGAAGTGCGTCCCAGCAGGGACCAGATCGACGACCTTCTTTACGAGATCAGGCAGCGGGCGCAGAAGGAAGAGCGGGTGTTGGTGACCACCCTGACCAAGCGCATGGCCGAGGAATTGAACGAGTTCCTAGGCAAGAACGGCGTGCGTGCCAAGTACATCCATAGTGATGTGGAGACCCTGGAGCGGATCGAAATACTGCGACAACTGCGATTGGGATTGTTCGATGTGCTGGTGGGCGTGAACCTGCTCCGCGAAGGATTGGACCTTCCCGAGGTGAGCCTGGTGGCGGTCCTGGACGCGGACAAGGAGGGCTTCCTGCGCAGCAACCGATCATTGACACAGACCGCGGGACGCGCTGCCAGGAACGTGAACGGTCGGGTGATCTTCTATGCCGACAAGGTGACCGAGAGCATGCAGCGCACCATGGACGAGACCGAACGACGCCGGGCGAAGCAAGTGGCCTACAACGAGGCCAACGGGATCACCCCCACGCAGATCAAGCGCGACCGTGCCGATGTGATGCGCCAGACCGCCGTGATCGACATACACGATGCCGAAGGACGACGCGCCTACGTGGAACCCGAAGAGCTCAGCCTGGCCGCCGATCCAGTAATGGCCTACATGAGCGAGGACCAGCTCCGTCGCAATGTGGAGGTGCTGGAGACCCAAATGCGCAAAGCCGCGAAGGAACTGGACTTCATTGCGGCCGCCCAGTTGCGGGATGAACTGTTCGCCATGCGGAAGCTGCTCGAGGACCGGGACAAGGTTTCCAAGGAAGCGTAGGGATCTTACCCGGACTTCATCCTTGGCCCGATTAGCTTTCGGACCATCCGAACGGCAACTCATCGGAACGTGGATCTTCGATGACCGCGTGAACTGTTCGTCAACTTTATCTTGTGTCCCACAACCGACCTGCATAGGAACCAGACCATGAACCAACGCTACACTGTCCTGTCCTTCGCCCTGTTCGCAGCCCTGCTGTCTACAGAGGCACAGATCTCCTTCGGGGGTCAGCCCTACGGCCTGAACAAGGCCCTGATGCCCGAGGCCCCGCTCATGGTGATGCCCTCCGTGAATGCCGATGCCCTCAAGGCCGAGGACGAGGCCCGGATCCAACAAGGTATCAAAGGTCCCTACCGGTTCGGCTTCAACCATGCCACCGACATCTCCACGGAGAACAGCGGAACATGGACCGAACTGGCCAACGGCGACCGCGTTTGGCGTGTGGCCATCCAGTGTCCCGAAGCGTACAGCATCAATTTCGAGTTCAATGATTACGTGGTGCCTGCTGGTGCTGCCGTATTCGTGTACAATGACCTTGATGAGTTCCTGGGTTCCTTCACTGCGGAAAGCAATCCGGGCCGCACCGAACTGGGTGTGACACAGCTCGCTGGCGATCGCATCACCATCGAGTATGTAGAGCCGGCCGCCGTGAGCGGACAAGGACGCCTGCGTATCGGACAGGTGACACACGCCTACCGCGACATCATGGGTATGACCAAGGGCCTTGGCGATAGCGGCTCATGCAACAACAACGTGATCTGCCCCGAAGGTGATTCCTGGCGCGCCCAGATCCGCAGCGTGGCCATGATCACCGTGGGCGGCAGCGGCATCTGCACGGGACAGCTCATCAACAACTGCAACAACGACGGTATTCCCTACTTCCTCACGGCCAACCATTGCCTGGGCGGAAACAACACCTGGGTGTTCCGCTTCAACTGGAACAGCCCCTCCTGCGCCCAGAACCAGAACGGTCCCACCAACCAAAGCGTGAGCGGCAGCCAGTTGCTCGCCAACAGCGGTGGCAGCGACGTGGCCCTGCTGCGGCTGAACACCACTCCACCCGCGAACTATAACGTCTTCTACACAGCCTGGGATAAGAGCGGTACGGCACCGACCTCCTCAACCGCCATCCACCACCCCAGTGGCGACGTGAAGAAGATCAGCTTCGACAACAATGCCGCCACGAACGGGAACTTCAGTGGTGCGCAGTGCTGGCGGATCCTGAACTGGGAGGACGGCACCACGGAAGGTGGCTCCAGCGGCAGCGGACTCTGGAACCAGAACGGACTGTTGGTCGGACAGCTCTTCGGTGGGCAGGCCAGCTGCAGCAACAACATCAACGATTATTATGGCAAGTTCAACGTAAGCTTTCCCCTGCTGACCCAGTGGCTGGGCAACTGCGGCGACCAGCTCCAAGGCTTTCCGCAGTCCGTTGGTGTGAACGAAGCCTCGGTGCTTGAACGCATCCAGATCGCTCCGAACCCCACCAACGGCTGGTTCACGGTGCAATTGCCTGCGAACATGGCCAAAGGCGCCCGGATCACGGTATTCGATGCGCTGGGCCAATTGGTGATCGACCAGAACCTGACCCATGGCATGGAACGCACCACCCTCGACCTGAGCGGCCGTTCTGAAGGCCTGTACTTCGTGAGCGTGTTCGCGAACGGCGGCAAGTCCGTGGAGCGCTTGGTGCTGACGCGCTGATCTTTTTCCCCGATCGCTTTCCGGCGGGAGGTCCTGGCGCAAGCCGGCCTCCCGCCGGTCGCTTTTCGGGATGTCCGTATTTTCACCTCGCCCACGGTCAGAAAGAAAGTTCCCATGCGTTCCACGTTACTTCTTCCCGCTCTCCTGCTCGGGATCACCGCATCTGCGCAGGTCGTTCCGTATGAACATGGTGCCGAGCATGGCGGCATGGTGGAGACCGATGCTGCCGTGACCTCCATTCAGCAGGTCCCCCTGCTGCTGTGTGACGATGACCGGATCCAGCCACGGATCACCTTGAAGAACAATGGCACGTTGGTGCTTACCACCGCGACCATCACCTATGGGGTCAGTGGCGTTCCCCAGGCCACTTTTGCTTGGGACGGCTCCCTGCAGCCTGAACAGACCTTGAACGTGGACCTTCCCCAGATCACCGTACCCACCGGGGAACATGTGCTTGTAGCGACCGTCTCTGAACCGAACGGGATCACGGATCCGGTACCCGGTAATGACTCTTGGGCCTTCCCGTTCTCGGTGAACAACCCCGGAGGACTGATCACCTTCGCGCTGACCCTGGATGACTTCGGTTCGGACGTCACTTGGACCTTGGAGACAGTCCTTGGCACAACACTGTACGAAGGCGGCCCCTACCCGGATAACGACGCCGGTGAACAGGTACTGGTGCCCTTCTGCCTTACGAACGATTGCTATGTATTCACCATTTTCGATGTGTTCGGTGATGGCATCTGCTGCTCTGAAGGCGAAGGCAGCTATGTGATCTATGACATCGACTCCCTGATCTATGCCGAAAGCGATGGGCAGTACGCGTTCGAGAACAGCAACGAGTTCTGCGTGACCGTGGTGGGTCTTCAGGAACAGGGACCGCTGTTCGACCTGGTCACCTATCCCAACCCGACGACCGGCCTGCTGAATGTTCAACGGTCCGCTCTCGAAGGCCCTATACACATGGAACTGTCCGATGCTTCCGGTCGCATCTTGCGCTCGTGGAGGTCACTGGCGGAGTTGGATGTGCTGGACCTCACCGACCTGCCCGATGGCATGTACCTGCTTGCCTGCAAAGGCGTGCATGGCACTACGGTCAAACCCGTCGTGCTCAACCGCTGATCGGTCAGTACTTCAGTGCGTAGTAAAGCAGCTTCACGTACTCATTGTTCACCATGAGGAGGCCCTCCTCGGTGTCCCACCAACGCTCTGGGTCGTAGTCCAATGAACGTGCGCCGTGCACCAGGACCACGATACCCGAACCCTTGAACCGCTTGCGGAACACCCGGCCGACACGCCGCGTGTGGAACTCCGTAGTGACCACCACGATGGTGTCCGCTCCGCGCCTTCCAGCGTCGGCCAGCACGTGTGCCGCCTCTTCCCAGGTGCTGGTGCCGCGTGCCAGCGTGTCCAGTAGAGCAGGCAAGGCACCGGCCCGTAGAGCGGCCTGGCGCGTGAGTTCTGCCTCCAGGACCTCGAGCCCGTAGGCCTCCATGCTGTGGGACGGGTTGCCTCCGGTGGTCACCCCCAGCGGTGCAGTACCTCGTGCAAGAAGCTCGGCAAGTTCCCGTCCACGTTCCAAAGGCGCGCCACCAAGGGCATAGACCAGATCGGCATGCGTCACCTGATCGACCTTGATCAGATGGCCGCCCAATTCGCGCAGTATGGAACCGCGGGCCGACCAGAGCACCACCACGATGAATGCTGCGACCCCGACCTTCCACCAGCGAAGGTGATGCCGGTGATCACGGTCCTCCGAGTGTTCGTTCATGGTTCAGTACGAACCATTGCGTCGGCGGACCACCCATTCCACCGTGAGCAAGGCCAGGATGATGAAGAACAACCACTTCACGCCGATCAGGTCGCTGAAACTGGCATGCGCATAGGAGCGAGCCACCAGGTCCTTCCGCTGTGCGAGTTGAGCCTCAATGTCCGCCAGTGATCCCGGGTTGACGACAGCCCCCTGCGTCCGTGCTGCGATGTCGCGCCAAAGGGCATGATCGGCCACCGTGTTCACACGTTCGGCTGTCAGTTCGCGCACCACCGCTTCACCCTTGTCCGATAGGCGTTCGCCATCCAAGGTGGTCGTGGCCTTCCAGGTATAGGTGCCGGCGGGAAGTCGTCCGGCATCGAGGCGATAGTTGGACCCGGCCCGGCTGAACGTGAAGGGATATTCCCTCCCCTGCTCATCGGTGAGCGTCAGCGTGGCCTCGGGGGTGTTGATGTTCTCGTAGGCCTTGTTGTACAGTTCACCTTGGAACAGGAGCGGTTCGTTCTCGTTCACCACAGGCAGGTGGTCCACACGGAAGCGCTGCTTGTCCGCCTTCAATGCCAGGAACTGAACCAGCTTGTGGACGAGCTTATCGAAGTGGGCCGTGGAACCGTTCTGCTGCAGGTCGGCGAGCCGCCAGCGCCAGAGCCCCTCGCCCATCACCGTGGCCAGGCGGCGTTCACCCTGTTGTTGCATGGCCAGCAGTGGATAGGGCGTGCGCACCACACCGATGCGCTGATTCAACAACACGGCGGCCGAGCGCCCTGCATCATACTGTCCGAACGGCACCTGAAGGGGTGGGAAGCGTTCGATGGCCTTGGCCTGCGCCGCTTCCAGGGTGAACACGGAAAAGTCTGGGTTCACAGCGGCCTGGGCATCGGTGGTGGCCGTGCGCACATTGGTCACGTTCACGCCCGCACCTGCCGCATTGTAGGCCGCCATGTCCATTCCCTGGCCGAGAATGAAGAGCGCCGGTATCCCCTTCGCCGACATGCGCTGAAGCAGGGGCTGGATCGACGCTTTGGCCGAGGGCAGCTGGTGAAGCACCACCAGGTCGTACTCCTCCACCGGCCCGTTGAACTCCGCTGCATAGGACAGGTCGCAGCCATAGCCTTCCAGGCCGGAAAGCGCGAGCCTCAATGCCCCCAGATCGGGGTGGGGTGCCACACCCAGCAGGAGCACCTTCTGGCGATCATCGAGCACATCGATGTAGATGTCCTGGGCATTGTTCACCACGGAGGCCTCCTGGAAGACCGGCCTGATGCGGACGGTGTACCGTTGTGTGCCCGGCCGCTCAGCCTTCACGGTGAACGGGATCTCGATCAGTTGCGGATCACCGGTCACTGCGATCTCTCGGGTGGCCAGTTCGCGCTCTCCCTGCGAAACAGTTACCTGTGTGCGCACACCGACCAAATGCCGCGCATCGATCCGTGCCAGCAAGGGGAACTCATTCCCGAGATAGCTGATCCGGTTGTGTTCCACGGCCTTCAACGCCAGATCGGGCCGGATGGTGGTATCACCAAGCATGATGGCATGCACCGGCACTCCCAAGCGGCTGGCCGACAGGCGCGGATCGCGGCCCCGTGTGAGAATACCGTCACCGTCCAGGATCACCGCACCGAGGTCCGGGCCACCGAAGCGGTCGTA
>JBEICT010000037.1:0-16609 GCA_040383865.1 Flavobacteriales bacterium
CACACCGAGCTCTACCAACACGACCACCGCTGCTTCCTGCGACAGCTACACCTGGAGCGTCAACGGACAGACCTACACCACCAGCGGCAACTATAGCGCTGTGGTGGGTTGTGTGACCGAGGTCCTCAACCTCACCATCACGAACAGCAGCACCAATACGACCACCGCTGCTAGCTGTGACAGCTACACTTGGAGCGTCAATGGACAGACGTACACTACCAGCGGGACCTACTCTACTGTGGTCGGCTGTGTCACCGAGGTACTCAACCTGACCATTAGCACTCCTGGAACCGCTTGTGATGACGGCAACCCGACCACTGGCAACGACATGCTCGATGCCAACTGCAACTGCATCGGACTGCTGATCGACTGCTTGGGAATGACAGGTGGAACCTCCCTCCCTGGAACGCCCTGTGATGATGGTAACGCGAACACAGTGGATGATATCTGGAATGCCAACTGCAACTGCTCAGGCACGCCACTCGACTGCACCAGTGATGCTGGTGTTGATCAGTTCGTTTGTGGTCTCGCAACCACGCTGAACGCCGCAGGAAATGGCCAATGGTCGGGACCAGTGTCCATTAGCTTCTCTTCACCCTTCGAGGCGGGAACGAACATCACCGCCATTCAGCCGGGTACGTATGACCTGTACTGGACCGTCACTGTCGGCATTTGCATAAGCACGGACACGGTGACCATCAGCTTCTTGGAGGCCGCAGATGCTGGCTTTGCGTATGCACAGAGCACTTACTGTATGTCCGACAACCCTCCTTCGCCGTGGACGGCACAACTGGGAGGTTCATTCAACTCTCAGCCAGAAGGCTTGAGCATTGATGCATCAACAGGGACCATTGAGCTCAGCAACAGTACGCCTGGCACTTACACAGTGACCTACATGATCGATGGCGCATGCCCCGCCATGAGCTCGCAACAGGTGAACATCGCAGTGGATGCCGATGCATCATGGGTCTTCCCTGGACCCATTTGCGGGGATGCGACACCGATCGATCTGAACACCTATGTCACGGGCACCATGGGCGGCACTTGGTCCGGCTCGGGAATATCGGGATCGACCTTTACCCCTGCCGGTTTGAATGGCTCGATGCCTATCACCTACACAGCGATCCTCGGCGAATGCACATCGCATCTGACTCAAGCAGTGTTCGTGCAGACCCCGATAAGCGCGAATGCAGGCCCGGATATCACCGTGTGTGGAACTACCGCGACCATGAATGCCCTCACCGCAAGCGGGTCAGGCAGTTGGTCGGCATCAGCGGGTGGTCTGTCCATCGAACCGTCCAATTCTCCAACCGCTGCCGTGGTCGCGAGTTCCTATGGGACCTACTCCTTGGCATGGACGGTGATTGATGGTGCCTGTTCGGCACGCGATACAGCATTGGCCATCTTCATTGAGGCCATTGAAGGACTGTGGGTGAACGCTGGTCCGGATCAGCATATCGCTGTGATCGACCACACCGACCTGCAAGGATCCGCGTCATCCGGAACAGATCTGAACTGGTTGATCTTGACGGGAGCAGGAACCATCACCGACCCCACGGACAGTGTCACAACCATCACGGAACTGGGCTTGGGTGATAACCTGGTGGTGCTCACAGCCTCGATGAACCAATGCTCATCGGTAAGCGATACGGTGACCATCCACCTGGACGACCTGTTCATTCCCGAAGGATTCAGTCCCAATGGGGACGGTGTGAACGACCATTGGGAAATCCGGGGCATCGAAGCCTATCCTGCAAGCTCGCTCCAGATCTTCAACCGTTGGGGGCATCTGGTCTACCGTTCGGACAGCTACCGGAACGAATGGAACGGCCGCAGCAGGAACTCCGGACAGTTGCCGGATGACACCTATTACTACGTGCTGAACCTTGGCGGAGATCGCTCGTACAACGGTCACATCATCCTGAAACGTTGACCTCCATGAAACACATCCTGATACTGGCCTTTCTGGCCGTCCGGCTGTGCGCCATGGGGCAGCACACGCCGCTGACAAGCCAATACCTCTTCAACGGGCTGGCCATCAATCCGGCCTATGCAGGTAGTCGCGATGTCCTGGCGGCCAATCTCACCCATCGTCAACAATGGGTCGGGTTCCAAGGCGCTCCTGTCACCCAGACGCTCAGCATCCATGCGCCCCTGGCCCGTCGAAAGGTCGGACTTGGTCTTATGCTCTACAATGACCGAATCGGTGTAAGCAACGAGACCGGGATCTTCAGCAACTATGCCTACCGAATGCGATTCGGAAAAAAGACCTTGTCGCTCGGCATCGGGGCAGGATTGACCATGCTTCGCGCCAACTGGACAGAGGTCGCCCTGCAAGACTTGAACGACCTGAGCTTCAACACGAACACCAGGAATGCCGTTCGCCCCAATTTCAGCGCTGGCGTGTTCTACTACAGCAAGACATGGTTCATGGGAGCATCAGTGCCCTTCCTGTTCTCCCATCTCTACGAAGCGAACCAAACGGCATTCACCATCGTAGAAAGCTCGCTCCAAGCGCAACCCATGCTAACTGGAGGGACCGTGATCGAACTTAGCAAGGACCTTAAGTTGAAGCCCTCGACATTGCTTCGATACCGCGTGGAAAGCGGGCTCCAAGCGGACCTCAGCACCAACCTTATCATCAAGGACAAGGTCTGGGCGGGGGTCTCCTACCGGACCGGCGATGCGGTCATTGGGATGCTCGAGATCCTGCCAACCCCCCAATGGCGACTAGGCTATGCCTACGACATGGGCCTTTCGCCGATAAGTCGTTACCATCATGGCTCACACGAGCTGATGCTTAAGTATGAATTCGGTTACCGTATCAGGGTCCGCGACCCACGTTACTTCTGATGCGTATAGCGTTCATCCTACTTCTGGCCACCGCGTCATGCCTGACAGGGAGTGCGCAGGTCATCCACGAGGTGACCCTGCTCGATATTCGTCCCTCCGGAGAGGATTATGCACCCGTATTCCTGGATAGCGGGTTCGTGATGTGCTCAGTACGTGAAGCGCCTGGCGCCATCACCGTGACCGACGCGGAAACCGCCAAACCGCTCTCCGACCTTTACTGGGTGCCCTATGATAATGGCAAGACCGGCACACCGGTCCTGTTCAGTGCCGAACTGGCCTCCATTGTGAATGAAGGCCCTGCCACCTTCTCGGACGGCGGCTCTACCATTTGCTTTACGCGCAATCTCTTCATTCCTAAGAAACTCTCCGCACGTGGCCTGAAGAACGGGCAACTGGGACTGTTCTTCGCTGAAAAGGTAGACCAACTTTGGAGAGCACCTATCGCGTTCGAACACAATTCGACCGAACACTCCGTACTTCACCCGACCTTCTCCCCCGACGGGAAGCAATTGGTATTCGCCAGTGATATGCAAGGTGGACATGGTGGCATGGACCTGTACCTCAGTCAACGAAATGGCTCCGGCTGGACCGCCCCGGTCAATCTGGGCCCCGACATCAACGGGCCGCATAATGAAGTGTTTCCCCGCTTCGCAAAGGATGGCACGCTCTATTTCTCATCGGATAGACCGGGAGGGCTTGGCCAACTGGACCTTCTCTCCAGCTCATTCACGGATGGCAAGCCAGGTATCCCGACTTTCATGGCAGAGCCCATCAATGGACCTTCGAACGACCATAGCTACTCGGAGACCGGCGATGGCATGAACGCCCTGTTCAGCTCGGACAGGTCCGGATACGATCAGGTCCACAGGGTCAAACGAACCATCACGCCCTTCGTGGATTGTACCGCACAGCAGCGGAACAACTACTGTTACTCCGTCAAGCAGCGTCAGCAAAGTGTGACCGGCGTGCTGCCACTGGAGCATGTGTGGGATATGGGTGATGGCACCCTCGTTCATGGGCTCGCCGCCAACCATTGCTACGCACAACGTGGGACCTACTTGGTACGTTCCATGCTCGTTGACAAGCGCACGGGCGACGTTTTCCACACCATTACCAGCAAGGACATCATGGTCAGTGATCACGACCAGGCATGGATAACGGCCCCGGACACGGTACGTACGGGACGAGCATTGGCACTGGATGGCACACAAAGCCACATTCCTGGAATTGTAGCGATCGATCATATCTGGGACATGGGCGATGGCACCCGGAAGGAAGGGACGCGTATACAACATCAATTCAAAGCGCCAGGTGTCTATACCGTGAAGCTTGATGTGATCGGCATTCCTGATGTCAATGGTCGAATGGGCCATCGTTGTAACTCGCGTACCATCGTGGTCATTGATCGCTTCAGGGACCATGAGGACATGGCTGTTGTGGCTACCTACCAGGACGCCATGGGAACCACCCATATGTTCGAGTACCAGGAGATCCCCTTCGATGACCACCGGATGGAAGGCCAGGAGCTGACGGATGTGGCGTTCTCTGTGATCCTCTTCGCCAGCAAGGAACGGGTCAGTCTTGATGACCCTCGATTCGTAGAGGTCCGCAAGCTTTACCGTATCATAGAGCGTTTCGACCCGATCAGGGCGGAATATACCTATGGCGTAGGAGACACAAAGAGCATCGAAGATCTCTACCAGGTGTATCGGAAGGTCAAGGAACTGCAGTTCCTGGATGCAGAGGTGCATGGATTGCAGGTGGAACAACTGTTGGACCTCAGCAAGCTCGACATGGCCTCCCTGGAAGAGCTTGCACATACCAAGCTCCGCACTAGCGCCATCCATTTCGCTTACAAGAGCGCGACGCTCGAACCAGGTTCGGAAGTGGTCCTGGACCAGATCATTGCGACCCTCCATCAACACCCTGAACTGGAACTGGTCATTGAAGCACACACTGATGATATCGGCGGATCAGCTTACAACCTTGACCTGAGCCAGCAACGGGCTATCGCCGTGGTTGACCACTTGTTCGAACACGGTATTGCACCCAATAGACTGACCCCGATCGGGCATGGGAAGAATCAGCCCATCGCGAGCAACAGGACCGAAGCCGGTCGTGCTAAGAACCGGCGTGTGGAATTCAGAATGGTCGTGAAACAGGAGAGCAGTGGTGTAATGCCGCTTATTACAGGAGCGGTGAAAAACATCCCGGCAGCAAGGACCCACCGGTGACCAGCCTGTCCCGTCCATGATCCTGGAGCAACGACCGTCGATATCCTCACTCCGGGTAACGGCCAAGGACCCTCCGTTCCAACCAGGTTAAGTCGTCGCTAAGCGGATCGTGCAAAGCGTTGAGCGGAGAACACCTGAACCCGAGCTACGACGAAGCCCTGTGAGTGGGTAACTTCGTGCTCCATGCGTATCCGTATTTTCACGCTGCTGTACCTGGCTGCGATGTCAGCGTGGGTGCTCCCTTTGCATGCTCAGTCGGGATTGCGTTTCATTGAGAACAAGGGACAATGGGCGGAGCAGGTCCTCTTCATGGCGGAAGCCCCTGGCGCCGATCTGTGGTTCGAACCTGGAGCGGTGACCATCGACAGGTACAATGCCGAGGCACTTGACCGTGCTCATGCCAATGTGCAGGTGAATATCGGATCACCCGAACATGCACAGTTGGACCACCATGCCGTGCGCATCCGGTTCGTCAACGCATTGCCCGGTGCTGCGATCCATGGACGGCATCCCAAACCGGGCACCTACAATTACTTCCTCGGCAACGACCCTGCCCAATGGGGCGTGAATGCCCATGCGTATGGTGAAGTGGTCATGTTCGAAGTGGCGCCTGGGTGTGATGCCATCTTCCGCACAGGACGCACCGGACCGAAGTATGATCTGATATTGGCCCCCGGGGCCGAACCGGGTCTGTTGCAGATCGTTCATGACGGAGCCATGGACGTTCATCTGCGAGACGGCGCCCTCATCGTAGGAACCACCCTGGGACGCCTCGTGGAACGCATACCTCTGGCCTATCAGGACATCGCTGGGGAGCGCATCCCAGTGGAATGCCGATATACCCTGAAGAACGGTATCGTCGGGTTCGAGCTTGGCCCGTATGACAAGGCACACCGGCTGGTCATCGACCCTGAGCTTTCCTTTGCCACCTACAGCGGTTCGATCAGCAACAACTTCGGTTACTCGGCCACCTTTGATGCGGCCGGGTTCCTGTATGCCGGCAGCACGGCATTCGGCAACCAATACCCAACGACCGTTGGTGCCTACCAGACCGTCTGGGCCGGTGGCACCACGGACATTGCCATCTCCAAGTACGACACTACCGGGAGCTTCCTGGTCTGGAGCACCTACATCGGGGGAAGCGCTGCTGAAATGCCGCACAGCCTGATCGTGGACAACAACGACCAGGTGATCGTGCTGGGCACCACGGCCTCAACCAATTTCCCCACGACCACCTCCTCCTTCGACAACACCTTCGCTGGAGGCACCGCATTCACCCCGGCCGGGCTGGGCCTATCCTACCCCAATGGATCGGACATGATCATCGCGAAGCTCAGCGCGAACGGTTCGGCCTTGATCGGGGCGACCTATCTCGGTGGGGCTGGTAATGACGGCCTGAACTCGGCACCGGGCCTGAAGTTCAATTACGCGGACGAAGTGCGCGGCGAGGTCCTGTTGGACGCACCAGGGAACATCTGGATCGCGAGCTGCACGCAAAGCACCGACATGCCCTTGACGTCAAACGCGGCCCAACTGCTCTTCGCAGGTGGCAGTCACGATGGTTATGTGGCGCGTTTCGATCCCGGCCTTACCCAATTACAATACGCCAGCTACGTCGGCGGCAGTGCGGCCGATGCCGTGTATTCAGGTGAGTTCGACACGACCGGGCGCTTGTTCGTGTGCGGAGGTACAACGAGCACCGATCTACCAGCCTCACCCTCTGCGTGGTCCACGACCAATAACGGAGGAACAGCAGATTCGTTCGTCGCTCGGTTCAGTACCAACGGTACCGTTATCGATGCGCTCACCTACTACGGCTCTGGCGCATATGACCAGGCCTACTTCGTGGAGCTGGACGGCAACAATGATGTGTACCTGTTCGGCCAGACCTCGGCGCCCAGCGGTCAGCTCCATCTGAACACAGCGTATAATGTGCCGGCAGGCGGGCAGTTCATTGCGAAATTGAATTCCGACCTAAGCGACCTGCTCTTGGGCGCACGTACCGGCAGTGGAGATGGTACGCCGGACATCTCGCCCACGGCGTTCCTGGTGGATGTATGCGACAAGATCTACACCAGTGGATGGGGCAGTAGCGCCGGGGGGCTCGGTGGGTCGCTCACCACGACCGGACTGCCTGTTTCCGCTGATGCCCACCAGCCGAACACCGCCGGCCATGATCTTTATCTGGCGGTCTTCGACATCAACATGAACGCCCTCACGTACGCCACGTTCTTTGGCGGCGACCTCAGTCCCGAGCATGTCGACGGAGGCACAAGTCGCTTTGATCGCAGGGGACGAGTGTATCAATCGGTATGCGCGGGATGCCAGAACAACGACGATTTTCCGACCACCCCTGGTGCATGGAGCAATACCAACAACAGCACCGGATGCAACAACGCCGTGCTCAAATTCGATTTCGATGCCCCTCTGACCATCGCGGCATTCCTGGCGCCCGATACGGTGTGCGCTCCGCTCAGTGTTGCCTTCACCAACCTGAGCAGCGGTGCCACCCAGCACCTCTGGAGCTTCGGCGATGGACAGACCTCGAACGCTACTTCGCCGACACACACCTATGCTCAGCCAGGCACCTACACGGTCACGCTCACGGCGAGCAGTCCGAACACCTGCAACGGACAGGACATCGCCACGCGAACGGTCACCATCGCACCAGCCGGACCGCTGTTGCAGGCCATGAATGATACGCTCATCTGCGGACCGTTGAGCTCCTTCGAGCTGATCGCCACCAGCTTTGGTACGGCGAGCACCTGGCACTGGAGCAGCAACGCACAGTTCACCGACATCCTCAACAGCCCCTCCACGGACAGCACGGGGACTGTTTCGCCCGCTGTAAGCGGAACCTATCATATCCGTGCGAGCAACGGGTCGGTCTGTACTGCCAGGGACAGCGTCAATGTAATGGTGCAACTGGCCACTGTGCAGTTGACCGGTGAGCAGGGCATTTGCGTGGGTGATACCGCCCAGCTCGCTGTCAGCGGGGACCTGGGGACCGCCAGTATCGTGTGGGTGCCTGCCGATGAGATCATCAGCGGACAAGGCACGACGACCGCCTTTGTCGCGCCCACCTCACAAACCACCTACGGTGTGAACCTCTCCTCGGATCTTGGCTGTAGTTGGAGCGGGACGGTGACCGTGAACGTTTCGCCGCTGTTCGGCAGCACGGTCACCGCCAGTGCCGACCAGACCCTTGTTCTCCCCGGCACCACTGTGCAGCTTCTGGCCACGCCGGCCTCGGGTGTCACCTACGCGTGGGAGCCGGCTGGCGCGGTGAGCGACCCCACGATCGCGGACCCGATGGCGGTGGTGGAGCAGACCACCACCTTCATCGCCACGATCAGTGATGGCATATGCATCCGCTCCATCCCGGTGACCGTGCAGGTGTATGAGCTGATCTGCGAGGACCCGGACATCTTCGTGCCCAATACCTTCACCCCGAACGGCGATGGTACGAACGACCTGCTCTACGTGCGTGGCCGCCACATTGCCCGCATGGAATTCAAGGTCTTCGACCGCTGGGGCGAACTGGTCTTCGAAAGCACAGACCCTGCGAACGGTTGGGATGGCCGTTTCAAGGGCATGGCAGTGGACCCGGCGGTGTTCGTCTACCACCTGCGGGCCTGGTGCATCGATGGGCAGGAGTACTTCACCAAGGGCAACGTCACGGTAGTGCGATGACGCGACATGACCCTCATCGGACTGAAAAGGACGAGCGGAAGGACCACACGACCTTCCGGCGCAACCTGTCCTGGCTCCTCGTTGTGTGTTCAGTGTTCGCCTTCACAGGGCAGCCCCGGGCACAGGACATCCACTTCTCCCAGTATTTCAACGCGCCATTGGCCTTGGGGCCAGGGTGCATCGGGCAATTCGATGGCAGCCAGCGCTACAATGGCATCTTCCGTCAGCAATGGCGTTCAGTGACCGTTCCCTATCGCACCTTAGGCCTTGGCTGGGAACTTCGCGAACTGGTCAGGCCGGATAAGCTGGCCATTGGGTTCTGGGCGATGAACGACAAGGCTGGCGACAGCAAAATGACCCGGTTCCAGCTACTTGGCGGCGCCAGCTGGACGGAACGTTGGGGCGAGCTGCGCCAGCACAGCATAAGTGGTGGCGTTCAATTCGGATTCACTTCGCTCACCATCGACCCTGGTGCGCTCACCTTCGATGCCCAGTACAACGGATTCTACTTCGACCCCCAACTGGCGAATGGCGAATCATTCCAGCGCGATGGCCTCATCCACCCCGACCTGCACGCCGGTGCCACGTATCGGTTCACCCCGAGGCATCGGCACCTGCTCCAATTGGGCCTCTCCTTCTTCAACCTCACCACGCCCGACATCGGCTTTCTCGGGGGACCGGGCGTGCCATTGGATGGTCGCAGCTCTTCGCACATCCTTGGCCAATTCCCCGTGAGCGATCGTGTGGACCTGTTACCCAGGGCGCAATGGATGACGCAGGGCGAGTTTAGCGAGCTGATCATCGGCTCTGATGTCCGCTATATCCTGCTTGACCGTTACGGATTGGAGCGGGCCGTCATTTTTGGGCTCCATGGACGAGCGGCTGATGCGGGCTTTGTACATGCCGGATTCCAATACGACGACTGGACCGTTGGGGTGAGCTATGACATCAATACCAGCGACCTGGTGCCGGCCAGTCGCAACAGGGGCGGTATCGAATTCGCTGTGATCCGGATCCTCAAACATCGTCCGGCCGTTCCTGCGCGATTCAAGGCATGTCCCGAACAGTTGTGAGCACATGAACATCTCCGTGGTCCGTTCCTACCTGCTGGCTGCCATGCTCCAGGCCTGTGCGATCCTTGCACATGCGCAAAGCGCGGAGCAATGGACGGCCTGGGGAGATGCCTCCATGGCACGTGGTGAATACTATGGTGCGTCGCGATTCTACAACGGCGCACTGGCGATCGAACCCGGACGGATGAGCCTGCAATGGAAGCAAGCCGAGGCCTGCCGGTGGAGCCATCAGTACGACAAGGCCGCCGAGCTTTATGCGACAGTGTTCCGCAAGGACATGGGCCGCACCTATCCCGACGCCCTTCGCTGGCTGGGCGAAATGCAACTGAGCGCTGGTGCGTATGACGAGGCCGAACGGACCTGGAACAAGGTACTGCAGCGCGAAAAGGACAAGCGCTCCATGGTGGCGCAACGAGCTTCGAACGCTTTGAAGGGCATAGCCCGGGCGCGTCAGTTCAACGCAAGACCCGATACGATCGCATTGGAGCATCTCCCCATGCCCGTGAACACTTATGATAGTGAGTTCGGCGCGCGTATCGGGCCGGATAATGCGCTCCTGTTCACCAGCATGCGGGGCAGCTACAACAAGGAGGGCGAGGTGGAGGATACCATGGAATATCGATCACGACTTTACATGAGCAGCGCGCTCAATGGGCAGTGGACCGAAGCGGTGGCATTGAAAGGTCAACCCACCAACGGCCAATTGGCCAACAGCACATGGTCAGGCACTGGAAAGTGGATATTCACCACGCACTGTCACGGCGACTCACCCTGTCGCATTCACTATGCCCCATATGATGGCAGGAACGTTGACGTGCTGACACCGCTCGAAGGCCTGGGCGATGCGCTCAGCACACAACCAATGGTGGTCCATTGGCAGGGTCGGGAGCTCCTGTTCTTCGTGAGCGACCGGACCGGTGGTCCAGGTGGCATGGACATCTGGCAGGCCGAGCTTCGTGATGGCAGGGCCACCGATGTAAAGCCGCTCGGACCTCCGGTGAACACGCCGGGCAATGAGCGCACACCGTGGTTCGATACCACATCGGCAACCCTATGGTTCAGTTCCGATTTCTTGCCGGGCCTTGGCGGCTACGACATTTTCACAAGCCCATGGAACAATGGGGCTTTCGCAACGCCGGGCAATGCGGGATCACCGATCAACAGTCCTGCGAACGACCTCTACCCTGCACTCTATCCCGACCGTGGAGAAGGATGGCTGACCAGTAATCGGAAAGGCTCCTTCGCTGCCAAGGGAGAGACCTGCTGCAACGACCTGTATCGATGGACGACCGAGCGCCAGGAACGAACAGCCGTAACGCCCCCTGACACCCCTGAGCAGACCACCGAGGTGATCCGCCGTATGCACGAGCTGAGTTCCCTGCAGGCCAGATTCCCCCTGAAGCTCTATTTCCACAACGATGAACCGGAGCCCCGTTCGTGGAGCACCACCCACCACAACCGTACGGGGACACCTACCAACGCTATCGTGCGCTTGAGCCCACCTATATGGCCGAACAGACCAATGCACAGGCCATCGAACGGTTCTTCATCGACGATGTGGATGGAGGATACGCGTTGCTACTGGAACTGGCGGAAGCACTCTATATGGAACTGGAACGCGGGGCATCCATTACACTGGAGGTTCGCGGCCATGCAAGTCCTCTGGCCCGCAACGACTACAACAAGAACCTTTCGATGCGACGGATCGAGAGCCTTCGTAATCACCTTCGTGCATGGAACAGTGGCGCACTGGCCCCCTACTTCAACGGCACTGCGAAGAACGGAGGGCGCGTTGCCTTGCGCATACTCCCCTATGGAGAAGAACGATCGGCCGGTGGGGTCAGTGATGACCTGAAGGACCTGAAGCACTCGGTATACAGCGTGGAAGCCGCTCGTGAGCGCAGGATCGAGGTGGTGGCCGTGGAATGGGCCGAACAAGGGGCTGACCATACCGTGCAGCGCAGCATCCGGAAGGTCGGAGAACTGAAGCAAGGGGAGGTTAGGACATTCACATTCCATGTGGAGAACCATGGCCCCGCCCCCATGCGCCTGGTCTCCAGCAAGGCGGACTGCGGTTGTACGGCCGCCACACTTCCTGAAGCACCGATACCTCCAGGAGGAATGGGCGAAGTAACCGTGACATTCAATGGTCGGGCGCCGGAAGGTCCGCTTACGCGTACGGTCGCCATGACCACGGATGGAATGCCAGGGATCATTGAACTGGTGATCAATGGTGCCGTGGTTCCGTAACATCGCACCATGGAACTCCTGCTGCTATCCAACTCCACACTACCCGGAGAACCCTTCTTCCAATGGCCCAAGGCCTATGTCGCCGCCTTCCTGAGCGGCCGGAAACGCCTGGCCTTCGTGCCTTTCGCCGCACCTCCGGAACAACAGGACGCTTACGTCGAGAAGGTCTCCGCGGTATTCGCCGAAATGGGCATCGAGCTCGTTTCCTTGTATGGACCGGGAGACCCTGTGAAGACGTTGGACCAGACCGACGCCGTGGCCGTGGGTGGCGGCAACACCTTCCTCTTGCTACGGACGCTCTACCGCACCGGCCTCGTGAAGGCCATTTCGGAAAAAGTGCGGAAGGGCATGCCCTACCTCGGCTGGAGCGCGGGCAGCAATGTGGCCTGCCCCACCATCATGACCACCAACGACATGCCCATCGTGGAACCGCCATCGATGCACGCGATGAACCTGGTGCCCTTTCAGATCAACCCGCACTACACCGAGGCCACCATTCCAGGTCATGGTGGTGAAAGCCGCGACCAACGGATCGCGGAGTTCCTGGTCATGAACCCCTCCATGCCGGTCATCGGGCTACGCGAAGGATCGTTGTTGCACATCACTGGAGGCAAGGTCACTCTGCACGGCAGCGACATGAAACTGTTCCGTAACGGTCGCCAGGCCGTCACCATTCCCGATGGCCATGTTTTCCGTAAGGACCTCGGCGACCTGACCGCCTGAACCCCGTTCACCAGCAACCGACAGCACACCGATGACCACTTGTTGACCCGGCATTCGCGGCCTCATGAAAAAAGTCAGAACCAGAGCCGGAAAGGCAGGGCTGCCGCCAGGAACCCTCATCCACGTTGGTGATGAACTGAGCGGATCGACATCGATGCGCCAGTTCGTGCTCACGAGCGATGGATACCAAGAGGAGCGCATTTCATCCGTAGAAGCTTACAGAGACACCGATCCGGACACGACCGTGTGCTGGCTGGATATCGATGGCATCAATAGCGAGCGGCTCTTACGCGCACTCGGCGAACGGTTCGGACTTCACCACTTGATGCTGGAGGACATCCTGAACACTGACCATCGGCCCAAGGTGGAAGAATATCAGGACGCGCTGTTCGTGGTGGCCAAAATGATCAGTATCGACAAGGAGACGGAAGGCATCGAGAACGAGCAGATCTGCTTCATCCTGCGCAAGGGGATCGTGATCTCCGTACAGGAACGTCCAGGCGATGTACTGGAACCCATCCGCGAACGCATTCGCCATGACCTGGGCCGTGTACGCCGGGCCGGAGCGGATTACCTGCTCTATGCCCTGCTGGACGTGATCGTGGACCAATACTTCGTGGTGGTGGAATCCATGGGCAAGCGCATCGAACAACTGGAGCGCAAGGTGCTGGTGAACCCCGGCAACGAGGACCTGGTCACCATCCAGGAACTGCGCAGCAACCTCATTCAAGTGAACCGTGTGGTGACCCCCACTAGGGAGCTGGCCGGACGGCTGAACACCCTGCAAAGCCAGTTGATCGAAAAGCCCACCAGACGCTACATCAACGACCTCCAGGACCACACGGTCTACATCGCCGAGACCATTGCCACCTTCAGGGAAATGCTGGCCAGCTTGGAGAACACCTACCATGCCGGCCAGAACGCCCGCATGACCCAGGTGATGAAGCTGCTGACCATCATCAGCACCATCTTCATCCCGCTCACCTTCATCGTGGGGGTTTATGGCATGAACTTCGACCACATGCCCGAGCTACGCTGGGAATACGGTTACTTCATGGTCATGGGCGTAATGACCGCGCTGGCCTTGATGATGCTGGTGTGGTTCCGTCGGAAACGGTGGCTCTAGGGCCTTTGGAACGAGCGTAATATTTCGCACCTCCACATCCCGTCGGCAAGCTCCCGACATCTACTTTTGCATCCGCTCGACCGACCATGCACCTGCCATCCGCCGACCTCCTGATCGGTGGCTTCCCCGAAGCCTCGGTACCCTGCGTGCCATCCCGCGCCTTTCGATGACGCGCGCAGCCGTATACCTCCGGGCCATGGCCATTGACCACCCAACGCCCGCACCGAACCCGGTATCCGGCCTTCCTGTCCCAACCTCATCACTGCCCCCTTCAGGCCTGCACGCCCGATGAAGACCCGTTACATCGACCTCATCGAACAGACCTTCGACTTCCCGAAGGACGAATTCGCCATTGATGACGACAAGCTTCTGTGGAACGGACTGCGGCTCATGGACATTCTGGAGAAGCACGGCACGCCGCTCCGGATCACCTACCTGCCCAAGATCGGTGAGAAGATCGACCTGGCCCGTGCCTGTTTCGCAAAAGCGATCAAGGACCATAGTTACACGGGCAGCTATGAGTACTTCTACTGCACCAAGAGCAACCACTTCAGCTACGTCATCGACAAGGTGCTGGACAAGGGGGTGAACCTGGAGACCAGCAGCGCCTACGACCTGGAAATGATCGAGCTGCTGATCGAACGCGGCCGCATCACCAAGGACGCCACCATCCTCTGCAACGGCTTCAAGGACGAGCGGTACATCAAGGCCATCGGCAAACTGGCGAACCGCGGGTTCAACATCGTGCCCATCATCGACAACATGGCCGAGATCTATGCCCTCGATGAGGTGATCGAAGGGCCCTGCGATATCGGCATCCGCATTGCAGCGGAAGAGGCGCCGAAGTTCGAGTTCTATACCAGCCGCCTGGGGATCGGGTACAAGGACATCATCCCCTTCTACATGCGGAACGTGAGCAAGCAGAAGAAATTCCGCTTGAAGCTGATGCACTTCTTCATCAACACCGGTATCACCGACACGGCCTACTACTGGAACGAGCTCACCAAGTGCGTGAACGTGTACTGCGACCTCTGGAAGCTTTGCCGCACGCTGGACACGCTCGATATCGGTGGAGGCCTGCCGATCAAGAACAGCCTCAACTTCAGCTTCGATCTGGATTACATGATCGGCGAGATCGTGGGCCGTATCAAGGATATTTGCGAAGAGAACCGCGTGCAGGAGCCGAACATCTTCAGTGAGTTCGGCAGCTTCACGGTGAGCGACAGCGGAGCCACCTTTTTCAGCATCATCCACCAGAAAAAGCAGAATGAAAAGGAACGCTGGAACATGATCGACGGCAGTTTCATGACCACACTGCCGGACACCTGGGCGATCAGCAAGCGCTTCATCATGCTTCCCGTGAACAACTGGCACGATGAATATGAGCGCGTCTTCCTTGGCGGAATGACTTGCGACAGCGACGATTACTACAACAGCGAACAGCACATCAACGCCATCTACCTGCCCAAGTTCCACGAGGACCGGAAGCAGTACATCGGCTACTTCAACACCGGGGCATACCAGGACACGCTGGGCGGCTTCGGCGGCATACAGCACTGCCTGATCCCCAAGCCCAAGCACGTGCTGATCGACCGCCTGCCTGATGGCACCTTGGTGGACACCGTGTTCGCCGAGACCCAGAGCGCCGAGCGGATGTTGCAGCTGCTGGGCTACCTGCCCATGACAGAGCCGCTGAGCAAGTGACCATCTCCCTTTGAGATGGGCAAGGGCCGGGCATGATCCGCAATTCATACCCTGCTTCTATATTTCGCCCCGAAACACTGAGATGAGCAACGCACGTCCCCTCTCGGCATTCATGGAAAAGCACTACCTGCACTTCAATGCAGCAGCGCTCGTGGATGCCGCCAAAGGCTACAAGGCCCACCTGGCCCAAGGCCGCAAAATGATGGTCACCCTGGCCGGTGCCATGAGCACCGCCGAGCTGGGAAAGATCCTCGCTGAGATGATCCGCCAAGGCAAGGTGGACATCATCAGCTGCACGGGTGCCAACCTGGAAGAGGACGTGATGAACCTGGTGGCGCACGACCACTACGAGCGGGTCCCCCACTACCGCGACCTCACTCCGCAACAGGAACGCGACCTGCTGGACCGTGGCATGAACCGCGTGACCGACACCTGCATTCCCGAGCACGAGGCCTTCCGCCGCCTGGAGAAGCATGTGGTGGACCTATGGACCTCCGATGACAAGAGCGGCAATCGTCGTTTCCCGCACGAGTACTTCTACGAGATGATCCGCAGTGGTGTGCTGCAGCAGTACTACCAGATCGACCCGAAGGACAGCTGGATGGTGGCCGCTGCAGAGCGCAACCTGCCCATCATCTGCCCCGGATGGGAGGATAGCACCCTGGGAAACATCTTCGCAGGCCACTGCATCAGCGGCGACTGCAAGCCCGGAATGATGAAGAGCGGCATCGAATACATGATGTTCCTGGCCGAGTGGTATACGAACAACTGTGGCGATGCGGGTATCGGCTTCTTCCAGATAGGAGGCGGCATCGCAGGCGACTTCCCCATTTGCGTGGTCCCCATGCTGCACCAGGACCTGCAGCGGGATAACATCCCCTTCTGGAGCTACTTCTGCCAGATCAGCGACAGCACCACCAGCTACGGTGGATACAGCGGTGCCGTGCCCAACG
>JBEICT010000038.1:0-16503 GCA_040383865.1 Flavobacteriales bacterium
CCAAACACCAACAGTGTAGACCTTCTCAACGTGATCCTTAGCTCTGTGGAGGAAGGGGTGAATACGTAGAGCGTGGATATCTACGATCTGACCGGTGCCGTGGTAAGCAGCCGTACCATCGCTGTGAACGATGGCATGCTGTACCAAGTGCTCGATCTGAAGGAAATGGCCAGCGGCCTGTACATGGTGAACATCACCGCAGGCAACGAGCGCTACACCGAACGACTGGTGATCAGCAGGTAAGCTGAGCGCCTGAACAACAACTGAAAGGAACGCCCCGGGCCGCAAGGTCCGGGGCGTTCTGCGTTGGCGAGGCGAAGACCATCGGTCCCGCACGACCAGCACTGGCCCAAAGCCGGCGGACGCAGGTCCATACCCATGAGTCAAGGCCACTTGGGCCATGGCTCATGGTCCGGTCAATGCCCCCACCCGGCCGGCTCGAGAACAGCGAGACGCACCAAGCAGGCATGGTCTGACCGGATATCCAGCGCTCCTGAGCCGAAAAGAAGACCTTCGACCCGGCCCAAGTGGACCCATTACGAACATGCACCGCCGTGCAGGCGCTGGAACACCAACGAAATGAAGCAACGAACGCATCCAACGAGCGGGGGAACATCCCCGCGTCAGCAAAGACAAAACGGGAACTGAACGTTCCTGGCCTGCACTTCGAATGAGCCCGTTCCGAACAGAGACATTGCGGCCGTGCAAAGCAGGCCTCTCCCAACCATCGCAGGAAAGGTGCGTTTCGCGGCGCACCACCGAGCGCTTGGTGAACTATCGCTGGAAGTCGTCGTAGAGCAGGTACTTCGCGCGCACCTTCATGAACGCCTGCAAAGCTGGCTGCCACGAGGCCCGTATGGTATCCTCCTCCTCGCCCCGAACGATCCGCTCGCGCAGGTCAGTGCCACCGGCCAGTTTGTCGATGAAATGGTTCGCCAGGAAGAAGCCGGCCTTGTCCGGTGCTTCACGATACAGACCGATCAGCCAATGCAACCGGACCCTGCGCTCCATGCGGCTCTGGAACGAACCGAACGCGCGCAGGTCGATGCCGGTGCATTCCTTGCCCAGATGGGGTGGGTCCTTGGCACCCGGCATGGAGCGAGGCGTGAAGTGGAACTGCCCCACCGGATTGCCGGGATAGCCAATGCACTGGAAAGGCTGCTCGGTACCACGCCCCACGCTCACCACCGTTCCCTCGAAAAGACCGAGCGAAGGATAGAGGTACACGGCGCTCATGTTGGGCAGGTTCGGCGAGGGGCGCACCGGAAGCTGGTACATCACATCGTGATCGTAGCCCTTGCAAGGCACCACGAAGAGATCGCATCGCGCGCCGCCCTTCAACCAACCTTCGCCGTTGAGCATGCCGGCATATTCACCCACCGTCATGCCATGTACCAGCGGCACGGGATGCATGCCCACGAACGAAACCGTGGAGGGCTCGAGCACGGGGCCATCCACGTAGAACCCATTGGGGTTCGGGCGGTCCAGCACCACCACCGTCCTTCCGTTCTCCGCCGCAGCCTCCATGACGTAGTGCAGCGTGCTGATGTAGGTGTAGAAACGCACCCCTACGTCCTGGATGTCGAACACCAGCACATCCACATCCTGCAACTGTTCCGGCGTGGGCTTCTTGTTGGCACCGTAGAGCGAGACCAAGGGCAGCTTGGTCCGCGCATCACGTCCGTCCTTCACGCGCTCACCGGCATCGGCCTCGCCCCGGAAACCGTGCTCCGGAGCGAACACTTTCACCACATTGACATCTCGCGCAAGCAGTGTGTCCACGAGATGGACGGTTCCGACCATACCGGTCTGGTTGGTGACCACGGCCACCCGCCGGCCTACCAAACGAGGCAGGTAGTCGGCCAGGCGATCGGCGCCCACCTGTACGCTCACAGGGCCATGGGACACCAGCACGGGCGGAGGCACCTGCGAACAGCCTGCGGTGGCCATCGCTCCGAACACCACAAGCAGGGCCGCTATCTTCGTCGGCCTGCGCAATAGGCCGCTCCCCGTGTCGTTCGCCCACTTCATTGCCAAACGCATCCTGCGGCCCGAAAAAGGCGCGGGACAGGGATTCTCACGACCGATCGTCTCCATTGCGGTACTGGGCATCGTGGTGGGCATGGCCGTCATGATCCTTACAGTGGGCATTACACGGGGCTTTCAACGCGAAGTGCGGGCGAAGGTAACCGGTGCCGGAGGGCACCTGCAGATCACCGCCTTGCGGCAGACCGACCCGAAGGAGACCCCACGCATTCCCATCGACCAGGACTTCTACCCCGCGTTGGACACGGTACCCGGCATTGCGCATATCCAGATCTATGCCACCAAGGCAGGCATCATCGAGACCGATGAGGAGATCCAGGGCGTGGTGGCAAAAGGCGTCGGTGCGGACCACGACTGGCGTTTCCTGCAACAGCACCTGGTATCGGGTGTGGTGCCGGCCATCAACGATGAGAGCCGCCCGATCGATCTGCTCCTCTCCCGCTACCTCGGCGACCGGCTGCGCATCGGGGAGAACGATACCATCACGGTTTACCTCGTCAAGGGCAAGGACGATATCCGTCCAAGGAAGTTCAGGATATGTGGCATCTACGAGACCGGTATCGAGCAGATCGACCATCAACTGGTATACATCGATATCGGCCACTTGCAGCGCTTCTCCCAATGGGGACTGAAGGCGGAGATCGCGGTGACCGACAGCGTGGCAAATGGGTCCGTGCGCGTGGAGGGTCTGGCCTTCGGTGGCGACCGCACCTATTCGTACGCATGGCCCGGTACCGACCTGTACGGCAGAGGTCCGCATACCGTGCACCTTCGCGGGGGCGACACCACCCTGACCCTCGTTGTTAGCGATGAGAGCGGCACCATGCCCGATACGGCCTGGGTGCGCATCAGGAGAACATCGGACACAGGCCTTGAACATGGCGGCATCAACGTTGATCGCGGCGGAACGGGCGGGACACACACACGCTACTGCGGCGGCTTTGAAGTGGCCCTGGACCGCTACGAGGACCTGGTGCTCATGGACGACCTTGTATATCAGAAATACCTGCCCACCGAACTACGGACACAGAGCGTGAAGGACCGCTTCCCCGAACTGTTCACCTGGCTCGAACTATTGGACAAGAACGTGGTGGTGGTGATCATCCTCATGATCCTGGTCTCCATCATCAACATGACCTCGGCCCTGTTGATCATCATCCTGGAACGCACCACCATGATCGGCGTGCTGAAGGCGTTGGGGGCCGGGGACCGGGCACTGCGTCGCATCTTCCTCATCGATGCGGCCTACATCCTCGGCATCGGCATCCTGATTGGCGACGCATTGGGTATCGGGCTTGCTTTCCTTCAACAACGCTTTGGTATCGTGAAACTACCGGTGGAGACCTACTACGTGGACACCGTGGTGATCGACCTCGAACTCTGGCCCATCCTTCTCCTGAACCTTGGTACACTGGCCGTGTGTGTCCTAGCCCTCCTTCTTCCGAGCATGCTCGTTTCACGCATCGCACCGGCGCGTGCAATTCGATTCAACTGAGCGGGCCAATGGGCCGGGGTTACCTTTGACCATCGCATCCGCACGCACTCCATGAAGATCCACGAGAATATCCTTAGCACCATCGGCAACACGCCCATGGTGAAGTTGAACCGGCTGGTGAAGGATGTGGAGGCCACCGTACTGGCCAAGGTCGAGACCTTCAACCCCGGCAACAGCATCAAGGACCGCATGGCGATCAAGATGATCGAGGATGCGGAGAAGGACGGTCGCCTGAAACCCGGCGGCACCATCATCGAAGGCACCAGCGGCAACACGGGCATGGGCCTGGCCATCGGCGCCATCATCAAGGGCTACAAGTGCATCTTCACCACCACGGACAAGCAGAGCCGCGAGAAGGTCGACATCCTGCGGGCCTTCGGGGCCGAGGTGATCGTGTGCCCCACCAACGTGGAGCCCGAGGACCCGCGCAGCTACTACAGCGTTTCCTCGCGCCTGGAGCGGGAAGTGCCCAACAGCTGGAAGCCGAACCAGTACGACAACCTCAGCAACAGCCAGGCGCACTACGAAAGCACCGGCCCAGAGATCTGGGAGCAGACCGGCGGCAAGGTGGACCACTTGGTCGTGGGCGTGGGCACGGGCGGCACCATCTGCGGCACCGGCAGGTTCCTGAAGGAGAAGAACCCGAACCTCAAGATCTGGGGGATCGACACCTACGGCTCGGTCTTCAAGAAGCTGAAGGAGACCGGCATCTTCGACAAGAACGAGATCTATCCCTACATCACCGAAGGCATCGGCGAGGACTTCGTGCCGGCCAACGTGGACATGGACCTCATCGACCATTTCGAGAAGGTGACCGACCGCGACGCCGCGATCATGACGCGCCGCATCGTGAAGGAGGAGGCCATCTTCGTGGGCAACAGCGCGGGCAGCGCCATGGCCGGCCTGCTGCAGCTGAAGGATCATTTCAAGAAGGGCGAAGTGGTGGTGGTGATCTTCCACGACCACGGCACGCGCTACGTGGGCAAGATGTTCAACGACGACTGGATGCGCGAGCGCGGTTTCCTGGTCGAAGAGAAGCCCACCGCCGGCGATCTGCTGAAAGGCAAGGACCTGCAACTGCTCAGCGTGGAGGCCGATGAGCCGGTGCTGATCGCCATCGACAAGATGCGCAAGCACAACATCGACCAGCTGCCCGTGATGGAGCATGGCAAGCCCGTAGGCACCATCACCGATGCCCGCCTGTTCGATGCGATCCTGGAGGATGCCGAAGTGCGCCACCAGAAGAACCGCACCGTCATGGGGCCCGCCCTGCCGGTGATCGGCCTGGACGCCACGCTGGAAGAGGTGGCCGCGAAGTTGGGCAATGGCAGCCCCGCCGTGCTGGTGGAACAGCCGAACGGCTATGGGGATCCTGACGAAGCAGGATATCATCGGGAAATTGAAATAACATCACCACCAACGCTGTAGCCGCGACCCACCGTGTCGCCCTTAGGCTGCCGCGTTGGACCACGACCCACCGGGTCGCCATGGACTAGCGCGTTGGACACCGACCCACCGGGACGTATATCACGAATACACGATGACCCTGCGTTACCGCAAACACGTCCGCCTGCCTGAACACGACTACCTGCAGGGGACGTATTTCGTGACGATGTGCACCTGGTGGCGGCGGCAGGTGCTCGGCCGGGTCGTTGGCTCGGGTGCAGAAGCATGTATGGAATTGACCGATGTGGGCCACATCGTGGATCAATGCTGGCGTGCCATTCCGGACCATTTCCGACATGTGCGCCTGTATGAAATGCAGATCATGCCCGACCATTTGCACGCGATCATTGAACTGACCGGCACATCCAACAACGGTACCGTAGCGGCGACCCAATGGGTCGCGACTACGGATTCCGGGGTTGGACCGCCAAAACAGGCGAACGGCCCCGCCAGGGGTTCGTTGGGCGCGATCATCGGGGCGTTCAAATCGGAAACCACCCGGCGGGTCAACCGACTGAACGACACGCCAGGCCGGTCGCTATGGCAACCCAATTACCATGAACGGGTGATCCGGGAAAACACCGGTGAAATATGGCGTATCGCGCAATACATCGCCGAAAATCCGAAGAACTGGCGTTGACCATGAGCTCCCTCACCGACCAAATGGGCCGCAAGGTCGACGTGCCTGCTTCTCCCCAGCGCATCATCTCCCTTGTGCCCTCGCAGACCGAACTGCTCTACGACCTGGGCCTGGGCGAACGCGTGGTGGGCATCACCAAGTTCTGCGTGCACCCGGAGACCTGGTTCAAGACCAAGCACCGCGTGGGTGGCACCAAGAAGGTGGACATGGACAAGGTGCGCGCACTGAAGCCCGACCTGATCATCGGCAACAAGGAGGAGAACGAGCGGAAGGACATCGAGGCGCTGGAGAAGGAGTTCCCGGTCTGGATGAGCGACGTGCGAAGCCTGGACCATGCGGCGCATATGATCCTGCATGTCGGCGCCATGACGGGGTCGGAAAAGAAAGCTGAGCAGATCGTTCGCGGCATTGCCCAGGCCTTCGAAGGGTTGAAACCGATGGAGCAACCATTGACCGCAGCCTACCTCATCTGGCGCGAGCCCTTCATGGTGGCCGGCCATGGCACCTTCATCAACGACATGCTGATGCGCTGTGGTCTGCAGAACGTGTTCGACGAGGGCGATGCGCGCTACCCGGAGGTCACGCCCCAGGAACTCGCCGAATCAGACCCCGACATCATCCTGCTTTCGTCCGAGCCTTATCCGTTCAAGGAGAAACACATCCAGGAGCTGAACATGATCTGCCCCGGGACGCCGGTCCGGATCGTGGACGGCGAGATGTTCAGCTGGTACGGCAGCCGGCTGCTGCGGTCACCGGCCTACTTCAACGGCCTGCTGAAGGGCTGAACGGTTCAGCCGGGGCAAGGGGCGGCCCTACTTTTGCTTGGCAGCCGGACCATGTTCAACCGCACCATTGCATTCGCCGTACTGCTCTGCCTGGCGGCGGCGGCCTCCGGCCAGCGCGTGGGATTGGTGCTCAGCGGCGGCGGAGCAACGGCCATGGCCCATATCGGCGTACTCAAGGCGCTGGAAGAGAACAACATCCCCATCGACTTCATCACGGGCAGTAGCATGGGCGCCTTGGTGGGCGGTCTTTACGCGGCCGGCTATTCTCCCTGGCAGATCGATTCGTTGTTCAGCAGCGAGCAGTTCCGCATCATGGCCGAAGGCGGCATTGAACCCGAGTTCTCATACTTCTTCAAGCAGGATACGCCTGACGCATCGCTCATCAGCCTGCGCTTCGACCTGGACACCCTGCTGACCACCAGCTTGCCCACCAACCTGCGTAGTCCTGTTCTGCTCGACTTCGAACAGATGCGGGGCTTTGCTCCGGTGTCGGCCGCAGCGGGCTACTCGATGGACAGCCTGTTCGTGCCCTTTCGCTGCGTGGCCTCTGACATCACCGCTCAACGGGCGCACATCTTCCGGACCGGCGATCTTTCACAGGCCATCCGCGCCAGCATGAGCTATCCGTTCTATTTCAAGCCCATTCGGGTGGATGGCCGCCTCATGATGGATGGCGGGCTGTACAACAACTTCCCCAGCGATGTGATGTATGAGGACTTCTTCCCGGACATCATCATCGGCAGCAACGTTTCAAGCAACTCGCCACCGCCCAGTGAGGACGACCTGCTCAGCCAATTGCGCGCCATGGTGCAGGAACCCACCAACTTTTCCGTGATCTGCGAGAACGGTGTCATCATCGAACCGCGCACCGCCAATTCGCTCTTCGATTTCAGCGATCCTTCCGTTGCGATCAACGATGGATATCGGGCCGCCATGGAGCGCATGCCCGAGATACTGGCACAGGTCCAGCGCCGTATCGATCGGGCAGAGCTCGACTCCCGTCGACGCCAGTTCCGCGCGCAATTGTCGCCCTTGGTCTTTGGCGAACTGCGGATCCACGGGGCCAGCCGATCGCAGACGCGGTACATCAAGGCCGTCATGGCGCCGGGCAGCATGCCCATGGATGTGGAGCAGCTCAAATCCGGCTATTTCCGGCTGTACGCCGATCGCAACGTGGCCCTGTTGTACCCGAAGGCCACCTATGTAAAGGAGCGTGGCAACTACGACCTGGACCTGAACGTGAAGCCTGAAAAGGACCTGGAAGTACGCTTTGGGGGCATGTTCTCCTCGCGTCCGATCAACTCAGGAATGGTGGCGTTGCGCTTGAACCTGTTCGGTCGTTCCTCGGCCCATGTGGATGCCATTTCCTACTTCGGCAAATTCTACGCCGCTGGCCAGGTGCGCCTGCGGGCCGACCTTTCCACACGGTCACCCATTTATTTGGAACCTGTGTTCACCCTCCACCGATGGGACTATTTCCGGTCCTTCAGCACCTTCTTCGACGAGGTGAAACCCTCGTTCGTGGTAAACCGCGAAGCGTGGGGAGGTGCCAACGTGGGCATGGGACTTGGCAATAAGGGCCTTCTGCGTTTGGATGCGAAGCTGGCCGAAACAGAGGACGAGTATTACCAAACGGACGCCTTCACCGGTGCGGACACGGCTGATGTCACCCAGTTCAGTTTCTTCACGACGGGCTTGCTCATGCAGCGCAATTCGCTCAACCGAAAGCAGCACCCCAACGCTGGTCACTGTGCGTCGGCCTCGTTGCGCTACGTTGGCGGCAATGAGCTCACCGTTCCGGGATCCACCTCCCCGATCGAGGGCACCCGGTTCGAGGACCATCATGAGTGGCTCGCTCTGAACGTGAAGGTGGACCAGTACTTCCTGCCACGTGGGACCGTGCGCTTCGGCTACATGGTCGAAGGCATGTACAGCACCATGCCCTTGTTCCAGAACTACACGGCCACGATCATTCAAGCGCCGGCCTTTCAACCCACTCCCGAGAGCCGCACCTACTTCATTCCCGAGTTCAGGTCCACGAAATATGTGGCCGGTGGCCTGCGGGCCATTGTGGCCTTGGCACGTGACCGCTTCGACCTTCGCCTCGAAGGGTATGTGTACCAGCCCTACGAGCCCATCCAGCGTGGCGAACTGAACGAGGCCGTTACGGGTACCGCGTTCACCGAGCGGTATTACATCGGCTCGGGATCGATCATCTACCAGAGCCCCGTGGGACCCGTCTGGTTCAACCTCAGCTATTTTGATGGCCTGAGCGAGCCGTGGGCCTGGAGCCTGAACTTCGGCTACATCATTTTCAACCAGCGTTCCCAGGAATGAGCCCCATCGACCACGCCTTCCTTGACACCTATGTCTCCGTGGCCGGCGACCCCGACCGCCTGACGACCCGCAACGCGGTCGACATGGAACTGTGGGAGGTGCTCGATGGACTGTTGCTCGACCTGCACCTGATCCGGCACGGCTATGCCACGGACGGCTATGCGAAGCACATCGAGAACGAGCTACGGCGGGTGTGTGCCGACGCCGATGTGGTCAGGCGGATCAAGGATCTACGTACGTGAAGACCACCACACGGCACTGTTCCTGAACGACAAAGCCCTCCGCAATGCGAAGGGCTTTGATGGAAGGGAGCATGTGGGCTCAGGCCTGTGCAGCAGGTCCACCGAAGTTCATGGGGATCTCCGGCATGTCCGTTTCGCGGATGTTGCCGTGCACCTGTTCGAACTTGCTGATGTTGTCGGCCAGGGCCCGCATGAGGCGCTTGGCATGCTGTGGGGTGAGCAGGATGCGCGAGCGCACCTTTGCCTTGGGAACACCAGGCATCACACGCACGAAATCGAGCACGAACTCGGAGTTGCTGTGCGTAATGATGGCAAGGTTGCTGTAAATACCGTCGGCCACCTCCTCACTGATCTCGATGTTCAGCTGGTTGCCGCGGGGTTGGTCTTTCTGATCGGCCATGTTCGTTCGGTTGTTGGGACATAAGCGGCGAGCGGCAAGTCCTGTTGAACCTGCCGCTCGCACACTTTCAGTGTTCTTCGTGCAGGATCACTCGTCGATCTCCTGTGCTTCGAGACGATCGGCCACCATGCGCTGGTACTCGTCCTTGTTGGCCACGATGGTCTTCTGGTAGGCACGCGCACCGGTACCGGCGGGGATCAGGTGACCCACGATCACGTTCTCCTTCAGTCCATTGAGGTGGTCCTCCTTGGCGTTCACAGCGGCCTCGTTCAGCACCTTGGTGGTCTCCTGGAACGATGCAGCGCTGATGAAGCTGTCGGTCTGCAGCGATGCGCGGGTGATACCCTGCAGCATGATGCGTGCCGTGGCAGGCTTCGCCGGGCGCGAATCCACCAACTTGGCATCCTTGCGCTTCAGTACGCTGTTCTCATCACGGAGCTTGCGCATGGACACGATCTGGCCTACGCGCAGGTTCGTGCTGTCGCCGGAATCGGTGACCACGATCTTGTCGTAGATCGAATCGTTCTCTTCCATGAACTCGATCTTGTTCACGCTCTGGCGCTCCAGGAAGCGGGTGTCTCCGGGGTCCTCGATCTCGACCTTGCGCATCATCTGGCGAACGATCACCTCGAAGTGCTTGTCGTTGATCTTCACACCCTGCATGCGGTACACCTCCTGCACCTCGTCCACCAGATACTCCTGCACCTTGGTGGGGCCTTGGATGTCCAGTATGTCGCCGGGCGAGATGGAACCATCGCTCAGGGGCTGACCGGCCTTGATGAAGTCGTTCTCCTGCACCAGGATGTGCTTGCTCAGCGGCACCAGGTAGTACTTCTTCTCACCCGTGCGGCTTTCCACGATGATCTCGCGGTTACCACGCTTGATCTTGCCGTAGCTGATGATGCCGTCCACCTCGCTCACCACTGCAGGGTTGCTGGGGTTACGGGCCTCGAACAGTTCGGTCACGCGGGGCAGACCACCGGTGATGTCACCACCCTTGCCTGAGCTGCGGGGGATCTTCACCAGGATGTCGCCGGCCTCGATCTTCTGGCCTTCGCTCACAATGATGTGTGCACCCACGGGCAGGCTGTAGCTCTTCAGCTCTTCCTTGCCTTTGGGGTCCATGATCTTGATCGTCGGGTTCTTGCGCTTGTCGCGGCTCTCGATGATCACCTTCTCGGCGAAGCCGGTCTGTTCATCGATCTCCTCACGGTAGGTGGCGTTCTCTTCGATGCTCTCGAAGGCCAGTGTACCCGCCAGTTCGGAGATGATCACCGCGTTGTAGGCATCCCACAGACAGATCAGGTCGTTCTTCGCGATCTTCTTGCCGCCCTTCACATAGATGTAAGCGCCGTACGGGATGTTGGTCGTGGTGAGCACAATGCCCGTGGTGGCATCCACAATGCGCATTTCGGCACTGCGGCTGATCACCACCTCGGCCTCCTCGCCCTTGCGGTCCTTCTTCTTCACCGTGCGCAGCTCATCGATCTCCAGGATACCGTCGTACTTGGCGCGGATCTCGCTCTGTTCGGTGATCTTGCCTGCTACACCACCCACGTGGAACGTACGCAGGGTAAGCTGGGTACCGGGTTCACCGATGGACTGTGCGGCGATCACACCGACAGCCTCGCCCATCTGTACCATACGGCCAGTGGCCAGGTTGCGGCCGTAGCACTTGGCGCATACACCCTGCTTCTGCTCGCAGGTCAGTACGCTGCGGATCTCCACCTCCTCGATGGGGCTGGCCGCGATGGCGGATGCGATGTCCTCATTGATGTTCTCACCGCTGGACACGAGGCGCTCACCGGTCTGCGGGTGGTACACATCGTGCACCGCCGTGCGACCAAGGATGCGGTCGTAGAGCGACTCCACGATGTCCTCGTTCTTCTTCAGGGCCGTGGCCACGAGGCCGCGCAGCGTGCCGCAGTCGTCCTTGGTGATCACCACGTCCTGTGCCACGTCCACCAGACGGCGGGTCAGGTAGCCGGCGTCAGCGGTCTTCAGTGCCGTATCGGCCAGACCCTTACGGGCACCGTGGGTGGAGATGAAGTACTCCAGGATGGACAGACCCTCTTTGAAGTTCGAGAGGATCGGGTTCTCAATGATATCCTGGCCACCGCCACCGCCGCTCTTCTGGGGCTTGGCCATCAGGCCACGCATACCACTGAGCTGACGGATCTGCTCCTTGGAACCACGGGCACCGGAATCCATCATCATGTAGATGGAGTTGAAGCCCTGGCGATCGTTCTTGATGCGCTCCATCAGGGTGAAGGTCACCTTGCTGTTGGTGTGCGTCCAGATGTCGATCGTCTGGTTGTAGCGCTCGTTGTTGGTGATCAGACCCATGTTGTAGTTGCCTGTCACCTCGTCCACCTCGGCCTGTGCGGCCTTCACCAGCTTCTCCTTGGCGTCAGGGATGACCACGTCGTCCAGGTTAAAGCTCAGACCACCACGGAACGCGCTCATGAAGCCCAGGTCCTTGATGTCGTCAAGGAACTGTGCGGCACGGGCGGTACCGGTCTCCTTCATCACCTTGCCGATGATGTCTCGGAGCGCCTTCTTGGTCAGCACTTCGTTGATGAAACCACACTCCTTGGGCACCACCTCGTTGAAGAGGGTGCGACCGCAGGTGGTCTCGATGATGCTGGTCTTGCCGTTCACATCGGCCCAACGCAGCTTGATGTGCGTGTGCAGATCGAGCTGGCCCTCATTGAATGCGATGATCACCTCCTCGGGGCTGTAGAACGTGCGGCCCTCACCTTTCATGGTGCGCTCCGCATCGGTCTTGCGACCCTTGGTGATGTAGTACAGGCCGAGCACCATGTCCTGGCTGGGCACCGCGATGGGCGCGCCGTTGGCCGGGTTCAGGATGTTATGGCTGGCCAGCATCAGCAGCTGTGCTTCCAGGATGGCGGCGTTGCCCAGGGGCACGTGCACGGCCATCTGGTCACCGTCGAAGTCGGCGTTGAACGCGGTACACACCAGCGGGTGCAGCTGGATGGCCTTGCCCTCGATCAGTTTGGGCTGGAAGGCTTGGATACCAAGGCGGTGCAGCGTGGGTGCGCGGTTGAGGAGCACAGGGTGGCCCTTCAGCACGTTCTCCAGGATGTCCCACACCACGGGCTCCTTCTTGTCCACGATCTTCTTCGCGCTCTTCACCGTTTTCACGATCCCCCGCTCGATGAGCTTGCGGATGATGAACGGCTTGAAAAGCTCGGCGGCCATGTCCTTCGGCAGACCGCACTCATGCAGTTTCATTTCGGGACCTACAACGATCACGGAACGTGCGCTGTAGTCCACGCGCTTACCGAGCAGGTTCTGGCGGAAGCGGCCCTGCTTGCCCTTGAGCGAATCGCTCAACGACTTCAGCGGGCGGTTGCTCTCGCTCTTCACGGCGCTGCTCTTGCGGCTGTTGTCGAACAAGCTGTCCACAGCTTCCTGGAGCATGCGCTTCTCGTTGCGCAGGATCACCTCGGGCGCCTTGATCTCCATCAACCGCTTCAACCGGTTGTTGCGGATGATCACGCGGCGGTAGAGGTCGTTCAGGTCGGAGGTGGCGAAACGACCGCCGTCCAAGGGCACCAGCGGGCGCAGTTCAGGCGGGATCACCGGCACCACCTTCACGATCATCCATTCGGGATGGTTCGGACGGCGGGTGTTCGCATCGCGGAAAGCCTCCACCACGTTCAGGCGCTTCAGCGCTTCGTTCTTGCGCTGCTGGCTCGTTTCCGTGTTCGCCTTGTGGCGCAGGTCGTAGCTCAGGCCATCCAGGTCCAGACGCTTCAGCAGGTCGTGCAGCGCATCGGCACCCATCTTCGCAATGAACTTGTTCGGGTCGCTGTCGTCGAGGTACTGGTTGTCCTTGCCCATGGCGTCAAGGATGTCCAGGTATTCCTCTTCGGTCAGGAAATCCAGGTACTGCACCTGAACACCTTCCTTGTTCACCGCCGTGCCCGGCTGGATCACCACGTACCGTTCGTAGTAGATGATCTGATCGAGCTTCTTGGTGGGCAGGCCCAGCAGGTAGCCGATCTTGTTGGGCAGGCTGCGGAAGTACCAGATGTGGGCTACGGGCACCACCAGCTGGATATGGCCCATGCGCTCACGACGCACCTTCTTCTCGGTCACCTCCACACCGCAGCGGTCGCACACGATCCCTTTGTAGCGGATGCGCTTGTACTTGCCGCAGTGGCATTCGAAATCCTTCACCGGACCGAAGATCCGTTCGCAGAAGAGACCATCCCGCTCCGGCTTGTAGGTGCGGTAGTTGATCGTCTCCGGCTTGATCACCTCACCATGGCTGCGCTCGAGGATCTGCTCGGGGCTGGCCAGACTGACGACGATCTTGTTGAAGTTGCTGTTCAGCTTGACTTCCTTCTTCATGTTCTCGCGTTGCTTGCTTCCGTTCGACGTTCAGTTGCGCATCCCTTCGATCACTCGAGGGAGACGTTCAGGGCCAGGCCACGCAGTTCGTGGAGCAGCACGTTGAACGATTCAGGAATACCCGGGGTCGGGAGCGGTTCGCCCTTCACGATGGCCTCGTAGGCCTTGGCACGACCGATCACGTCATCGCTCTTCACGGTGAGGATCTCCTGCAGGATGTTGGCGGCACCGAAGGCCTCCAGAGCCCACACTTCCATTTCACCGAAGCGCTGGCCACCGAACTGGGCCTTACCACCCAGCGGCTGCTGCGTGATCAGGCTGTAGGGGCCGATGGAGCGTGCGTGCATCTTGTCGTCCACCATGTGGGCCAGCTTGATCATGTAGATCACGCCCACGGTGGCCGGCTGGTCGAACTTCATGCCCGTGCCTCCGTCGTACAGGTAGGTCTTCCCGTTGCGCGGGATACCGGCCTCGTCCGTTTCGGCATTGATCTGGTCATGCGTGGCACCGTCGAAGATCGGCGTGGCGTACTTGCGGCCCAGCTTCTTGCCGGCCCAGCCCAGCACGGTCTCATAGATCTGTCCCAGGTTCATGCGCGAAGGCACGCCCAGCGGGTTCAGAACGATGTCCACCGGTGTTCCGTCCTCGAGGAACGGCATGTCGGCGTCGCGCACGATCTTGGCCACGATACCCTTGTTACCGTGGCGGCCGGCCATCTTGTCGCCCACCGTCAGCTTGCGCTTGGCGGCCACATAGACCTTGGCCAGTTTCACGATACCGGTGGGCAGTTCGTCGCCGATGCTCACTTGGAACTTCTTCCGCTTGTACACACCGATGATGTCGCTGTGGCGGATGTTGTAGTTGTGGATGAGCTCACGCACCAGGTCGTTCACCTTCTTGTCGGTGGTCCACTCGGTGGGGTCAACGGTAACGAAGTCGATGCCCTGGAGCACCTTGGCGCTGAACTTCACGCCCTTCTTCACCTGCTCCTCCTTGTACTTGTTCTGGATGCCGTTGGAGGACAGGCCGCCGACCAGCTGCATCAGCTTGTCGATCACGAGCGCCTTCAGGGCGCCCAGGTCCTTGTCCTGCTCTTTGTCGATCTGCTCCAGGATCGCCTTCTCGTTGCCCTTCGCCTTCTTGTCCTTCACGGCACGGCTGAAGAGCTTCTTGTCGATGACCACACCCTTGGTGCTGGGCGGGGCCTTCAGGGAAGCGTCCTTCACATCACCGGCCTTGTCGCCGAAGATGGCACGCAGCAGCTTCTCCTCGGGGCTGGGGTCCGTCTCCCCTTTCGGCGTGATCTTGCCGATGAGGATGTCGCCTTCCTTGATCTCGGCTCCGATGCGGATCAGGCCGTTCTCGTCGAGGTCCTTGGTGGCCTCTTCGCTCACGTTCGGGATGTCGGCCGTCAGTTCCTCCAGGCCGCGCTTGGTGTCGCGCACCTCCATGATGTACTCATCGATGTGGATGGAGGTGAAGATGTCCTCCGAGGCCACGCGCTCGCTGATCACGATGGCATCCTCGAAGTTGTACCCCTTCCACGGCATGAACGCCACTTGCAGATTGCGGCCAATGGCCAGCTCCCCGTCCTGGGTGCCGTAGCCTTCGCACAGCGTCTGACCCTTGGTCACCTTTTCGCCCTTGCGGACGATCGGGCGCAGGTTCATGCACGTGCTCTGGTTGGTCTTCAGGAACTTGGTCAGGCGGTACTCCTTGTCGTCGCCATCGAAGCTCACAATGCGGTCCTCATCGGAGCGCTTGTACTCGATCACGATGCGGTCACTGTCCACGGACTTCACCACACCATCGCCCTCGGCCACGAGCAACACGCGGCTGTCGCGGGCCACGAGCTCTTCCAGGCCGGTGCCCACGAACGGCGCCTCGGGGCGCAACAGTGGCACGGCCTGACGCATCATGTTCGAGCCCATCAGCGCGCGGTTGGCGTCGTTGTGCTCCAGGAAGGGGATCAACGAGGCCGCAATGGAGGCGATCTGGTTGGGTCCCACGTCCATCAGGTGCAGCTCCTTCGGCTCCACCACGGGGAAGTCGCCCATCAAACGTGCTTTCACACGGTTGCCGGTGAACTCACCCTTCTCGTTCACCTGAGCGTTCGCCTGGGCGATCATCAGGTTGTCCTCCTCCTCGGCGCTCAGGTAGGTCACATCGGCCTTCACGTCCACCTTGCCGTCCTTCACGGTGCGGTAAGGGGTCTCGATGAAGCCCAGGTTGTTGATCTTCGAGTACACACAGAGCGAGCTGATCAGACCGATGTTCGGTCCTTCCGGGGTCTCGATGGTGCAGAGGCGACCATAGTGCGTGTAGTGCACGTCACGCACCTCGAAACCTGCCCTTTCACGGCTCAGACCACCGGGGCCAAGGGCCGACATGCGGCGCTTGTGGGTGATCTCGCTCAGCGGGTTCGTCTGGTCCATGAACTGGCTCAACTGGTTCGTTCCGAAGAACGAGTTGATCACCGAGCTCAGGGTCTTGGCATTGATCAGGTCGGTGGGCGTGAACACCTCGTTGTCGCGCACGTTCATGCGCTCACGAATGGTGCGGGCCATACGGGCCAGACCCACGCCGAACTGGCTGTGGAGCTGCTCGCCCACGGTACGCACGCGACGGTTGCTCAAGTGGTCGATGTCGTCCACATCGGCCTTCGAGTTCACCAGCTCGATCAGGTACTTGATGATGAAGATGATGTCCTCCTTGGTGAGCACACGCAC
>JBEICT010000039.1:0-16485 GCA_040383865.1 Flavobacteriales bacterium
CGGATCGGTGAGCGGTCCATGACCGAAGGCTACCTCCTACATTGGTGGCCCAACCCGGCTGCATGTCCAACACCTCCCGGCCGCTCGCGGTCCTTACTTCCCTGTTCTTCCTGTGGGGCTTCATCACCGTGCTGAACGATGTGCTCGTTCCCCACTGGAAGGACCTGTTCGACCTGACCCATGCCCAGAGCCTGCTGGTGCAGTTCTGCTTTTTCGGGGCCTACTTCATCGGTTCGTTGGTCTACTACCTGATCTCGGTGTCCTCCGGCGACCCCATAGCGCGCATGGGCTACAAGCGCGGGCTGATGCTCGGCCTGGGCATTTCAGCGGTCGGTTGTGCGTTGTTCGCACCGGCCAGCCTGATGAACAGCTATGCCGCCCACCTGGTGGCGTTGTTCGTGCTGGGGCTCGGGTTCACCGTGCTGCAGATCGCGGCCAACCCCTTCGTGGCCATCATCGGCGAACCGGAACGGGCCAGCAGTCGGTTGAACCTCGCCCAAGCGTTCAACTCGCTGGGGACGACATTGGCGCCGTTGATCGGTGGTTGGCTCATCTTCGATCAGGCGGACCCTGCTGCGGCGGTGCGTATCCCCTATCTGGGGCTGGCCTCCATCCTGGCCTTGATCGCTGTGGTCGTATGGGCCACTCCGCTCCCGGAGCCAGCACTGGAGCAAGGCGCCGTGCGTGGTCGGGCCTTTCAGTTCCCGCAGCTTCGTTGGGGCATGGTGGCCATTTTCTGTTACGTGGGTGCCGAGGTGGCCATTGGCAGCCTGTTCATCGCGTTCACCGGTCTCGACAGCGTAATGGGCCTTTCCGAGGATGTGGCCAAGCACTACCTGAGCCTCTACTGGGGCGGTGCCATGGCCGGCAGGTTCCTCGGCGCGGTGGCCTTGAACGATCGTCTTACCGTGGCGCAACGACTGAGGTCCATGGGCCTCATCGGTGCCGGCATGTTCGTGTTGCTGCTTGCCTTGAACGGAGGCTCGATGGAAGCGTTGACCACCTACTGGCCCATGGCGCTTTGGATCGCGCTGAACATCGGCGTGCTGCTGTTGGCCGGCCCTCGTCCGGGCAAGGCCATGGCCCTCTTTGCCGGAGCGGCCATGGTGCTGCTGGCCGGTGTGGTCATGGGGCAAGGCCAACTGGCCTTGTGGAGCATTGTGGCCATCGGCCTGTTCAACTCCATCCTCTGGAGCAACATCTTCACGATCTCCATTGATGGGCTTGGCGAAAGCACGGCCCAGGGTTCGAGCCTCCTGGTGATGATGATCGTCGGCGGTGCGCTCATACCGCCGATCCAGGGAGCGATCATCGATCTGGTCGGCGTCCAGAAGTACACGACCATGGGCTTCCACATCAGCTTCCTACTGCCCATGGCCTGCTACGCCTACCTCGTTTGGTACGGCCTTCGTGGTTCATCGCACAGCACGTCCGCATGATCCTTGGAATTGACATTGGTGGCACCACCAGCAAGCTCGGCCTGGTGCGGGATGGCAGGGTGATCGCGCGAGAACGGATCAGCACCACCGGCCACATGGACGATCATGCCTTTGCCGATGCGCTGGCCCGGACAGCACAAGGTCTTCTCGCTGCGCATCCCTCTGGGACCTTGACCTCAGTGGGGATCGGTGCGCCGAATGCCAACCAGCTCACGGGCATCATTGAAATGGCGCCCAACCTGCCGTGGAAGCACGATGTACCCCTGGCGCGCATGATGAGCGACCGCCTGGACGTGCCGGCCACGCTGGGCAACGATGCGAACGCAGCCGCCCTTGGCGAATGGCGATACGGTGCAGGTCAAGGGATCGATGACCTGCTGGTGGTGACACTGGGCACCGGTGTGGGCAGCGGCTTCATCGTGAACGGCAGGCTCGTACTGGGAAGCGCTGGCAATGCTGGCGAGCTCGGCCATACGATCCTGCTCCCCGATGGACGTGCATGCACTTGTGGCAGGAATGGCTGTCTGGAAGCGTACGTGAGCATCCGCGGGATGATCGCCACCTATGAGGAACTAGGCGGGACCAAAGTCGCCACCGACGTGAAGACCATTGCCGAACGAGCGAACGCCGGTGATGGTGCTGCGATCGAATGCTTCAAGCGCACCACGCAATGGCTGGCCATCGGACTGGCTAACGCGGTTTGCGCCACCGGGCCCAAGCGCATCGTGCTATTCGGCGGTATCGCACGTAACGGAGAACTCCTGATGGCCCCGTTGCGCGAGCGCTTCCACGCCATGCTCTTGAACATTTACCAGGGTCGTGTGGACCTTACTGTGAGCGCTCTGGAGGATGATGACGCGGCTTTGCTTGGTGCGGCGGCGCTCGGTACAATATGAAACTGACAATGGCACATCCCCATTCCAACCGAACCGTAGGTCGACCCATTGGGTCGACGCTGCAGGTGCTTTGCGTGATGTTCTTCGTGACCGCGTTGGCAACTGCCACTGCGCAAGTGAACCTCGCCCGCGACCTTGTCAACCCTTTGATCGGTACGGGTGGCCACGGACACACCTTCCCGGGTGCCTGTGTGCCCAACGGCATGGTACAGCTGAGCCCGGACACACGACCCGATGGTTACATGGATTGGGACGGCTGCGGTGGCTACCACTACTCGGATAGTGTCATCTACGGCTTCAGCCACACGCATCTGAGCGGGACCGGCGTGGCGGACCTGTGCGATGTGCTCATAACACCTGTTGCCGGCAGCGGAGGAATGGCTTTCGATGGTTCGGCGACCCGGTCGTTGTTCAGTCATTCCAGCGAAGAGGCCAGCGCAGGCTATTACAAGGTCGACCTGTTAGGGCCTCCTCCTACGTATTCCGATGGCAGCTCGGTCCGTGCAGCGCGACCTACCCGCATCTCCGGATCGAGCATTCGGGCTGAACTCACCGCCACTGCTCGTGCAGGCGTGCATCGCTATACGTTCCCAAAAGGCCAGGATGCGCGCATTGTACTAGACCTCACACACCGGGACAAGTTGCTGGGCTTCGATATCCGAAAGGTCAGCGATACAGAGGTGATCGGTGAACGCAGTTCCTCATCCTGGGCGAAGGAGCAGCGGCTGTTCTACTGCATTCGCTTCAGCCATCCGATCACGGATGAGGATGTGATGCCATCGAACCTTTACGGCTTTGGCGCGGGCTACCACTTTGGCGCCCTCGACCAAGCACTTATCGTCAAGGTGGGCATCAGCGCCGTGAGCATCGAAGGCGCGCGGGCCAACCTCGAGGCGGAAGTGCCGCATTGGGACTTCGATCGGGTCCGCAAACTGGCCGAGGATGCCTGGAACGCCAAGCTGGGCAAGATCACCGTGGAAGGTGGCACACGCGAGGAAAAGCGCACGTTCTACACAGCGCTGTACCACACGTACGTGGCGCCCTACATCTTCAACGATGTGGACGGCCAGTACCGCGGCATGGATGGCCAGGTGCACAAGGCCGACCACAACGTGTACACGGTCTTCAGCCTGTGGGACACCTTCCGTGCGTTGCACCCGCTGATGGCCGTGCTGGAGCCGGACATGACGCGCGATTGGATCAAGACCTTCCTGCTGCACTACCAGCAGGGCGGCCGCCTGCCCGTGTGGGAGCTGTGGGGCAACGAGACCGATTGCATGATCGGCTACCACAGCGTGAGCGTGATCGCTGATGCGTACGCCAAGGGGATCAGCGGCTTCGACACCAAGCTGGCGTTGCAGGCGATGGTGGCCAGTGCGGAGGCCGACCATTTCGGGCTGAAGGCCTACCGCGAGCGCGGCTACATCAGCAGTGAGGACGAGCCCGAAAGCGTAAGTCGGACCTTGGAGTATGCCTACGACGACTGGTGCATCGCACAATTCGCCAGGGCCATCGGCAACGATGGAGTGGCTGATCGCTTTCAAGCCCGCAGCCGCAACTGGCAGAACCTCTTCGACCCCACTACGGGCTACTTCCGCGCACGCAGGAACGGCGGTTTCATCGATCCCTTCGACCCCTATGAAGTGAACTTCCACTTCACCGAGGCCAATGCCTGGCAATACGGCTTGTTCGTGCCGCACGACATGGAGCGTTACCTGAGCCTTATCGGCGGTGGCCCGGCCTTGACCAAGCGATTGGACGCCTTGTTCACTGCGAACGAAAAGACCACCGGCCGGGACCAGAGCGACATTACCGGGCTGATCGGGCAATACGCGCACGGCAATGAGCCCAGTCACCATTTCGCCTACCTGTATGCCCAAAGCGACAGGCCGTTGAGCGGTGATGTGTTCCTGCGCCGCATCATGCAGCGGTTCTACACGGATGCTCCCGATGGGCTGGCCGGTAACGAGGATTGCGGCCAGATGAGCGCATGGTACGTCTGGAGCGCCATGGGGCTCTATCCCGTAACACCCGGCTCACCGGAGTACACCATGGGCATCCCCCTGTTCGATAAAGTGACCATGAGCGTGGGCAATGGCAAACAACTGGTCGTTACCACGAACGTATCGGGCAATGACCGGGCACATGTGGAAGGCATCCAATGGCGTGGACAGGATCCGGCGCGTTTCAGGTCATTGAGCCATACGGACCTACTGGAAGGTGGCACGTTGCATTTCGATCTCGGACCACGCCCAGGTTCCGCACCCAACCCGGGCCAGGGTATCGACCTGGGCCAGGCCATTACCGGCCCTCCTCCTGCACCGATCATTTCAGCACCATCCATGACCTTCGCGGATTCCGTGGTGGTGAACGTTTCGGCGATCGATGGGCCTTGGAAGATCGTGCTGGGCACGGAGTACAATGCCTTCGGCAACATCAAGGACCAACCCGTGGTACGCGGCACAACCGTGTTGCTCCGACGCTCGGGGAATGTGACCGCGTATTGCGAGATGGCCGATGGCACCAAGGGCCCCATGGTCACGGCCCGCTTCATGCAGATGGATGGCGACCGAACCATCACACTGGAGACCGCATACGCCAACCAATACGCTGCTGGTGGCACACAGGCCCTGGTGGATGGACTGCGTGGTGGCACTGACTTCCGCAGTGGCGAATGGCAGGGCTTTGAAGGCAGGGACGTGCTGGCCACCATCGATCTGGGCAAGGTGATGAAGGTGAAGCGGATCGGCGTGGGCGCCCTTCAGGACCAGAAGAGCTGGATCTGGTTGCCGGCCGAGGTGGAGATCGTGACCAGCGTGAACATGCGCCAATGGAGCAACCAGACCGCAACGCATGATGTGGATCGCAAACGGGAAGGCTCGTTCAAACAGGACCTTTGGACACCCGTGATGCCGAAGCGCGTCCGCTACATCAAGTTGATCGTTCGCAACGCGGGCCCCTGCCCTGAATGGCATCCCGGAAAGGGCGGGACCAGTTGGATCTTCCTCGATGAGGTGCTGGTGGAAAAGGAGTGATCGTTCGATAACCCACAAAAAAAGGACCCGGCCTAAGCCGGGTCCTTTTCATTTCAAGGGGTCCGTGATCAGCGGCTCACCTGGACACGCTGGGTCTTCACCCAGTTGTCCGTGGTCAGTTCCACCATGTACTGGCCGGTCTGCAGGCGGCCCATGTCCAAGGTATTCACGCCGGCCTTCACGTTCAGGGGCTGTTCGAGCACCACGCGACCGCTCATGTCCAGAACACGTACCCGAACGTTGCCGGTCTGCTCAGCACCCAGTTCGATGTAGAGCGTGCCCTCCGTGGGGTTGGGGTATACTGCGAACCCATCCTGTGCCAGATCATTCAGGCCCACGGCGCCGCAACCAACGGCCCAGGTCATGGGGATCGTGGCTTCACCCGTGGCACAGCTACCCGCATCGTTCGATTGGATGCGCAGTGTGAGGGCATTGTTCACGTTCTGCGAATTCACCGCAAAGCCCGCCAGGTTACCGCCATTGATACCCTGGTAAATGATGGTGGCGCTCTCGTCAAAGCCGTTGTACACCACGATCCTGTCACCGGTCAGCATCTGACCGGAAAGGAAGGACAACGTGGTGGGCACGTTCAGCTCGGACTGGAACGTGTACCAGCGATCGGAGTTGTTGCCGTAGCAATGGGTATAGGAATCCACCCCGCAGGAACGGATCACGCAGCTGTCGCTCGAGAAGGTCAGCGAGTCGCTCACGAACGTGCAACCGGGCGATGCCAGATCCGTGACGCCGAAGAAGATATTGTCGTTCTGGTCGTAGGGACCGAAGCTGTACACACCCACCGCGGTCACCGTTTGCGACGCGCCGGAAACGGTCTCCTCGATCACCAGGCCTTCCTGGCTTGGGGCCTGTGTTACGATCACCTCCGTCGTATAGCTGCGGCCGAAGCAATCGGGCACCAAATTGTAAGCGACACCCGGAGCCTGGCAACCCAGGCACTGCACGGTCCACTCCCACGAATCGTAGTTCGTACTGCTGGAGCAGGAGACAGAACCGTCCGAGGTCAGCGTCATGTACAAGTTGCCGGTGGTCGTGGTCACATCCACTCCGTAGTAAGGTGCGATGCCGCTAAGCACTGCGCTGCCCGTGGGACCCAGGTTGTACTGTTGCGCATTAGTGTGCGAGAACAACAAGGTTCCATTGGCATCGGGACCATCATAGATGTTGATACGGTCAAAGGACTGGCTCTCGATGGTACCCCGGTTGAAGATGAGGCGGATCGCACCGGCCCCTGGCGTAGCATAGGCCCACGCGCGGTTCTCGTTGTTGGTGTAGCAGTAGGTCTCCACGATCGGCGCGGCGCCGCACAGGATCACCGGACACAACGGGTTCACCAAGATGCCCGAGTATACGTTGCACAGGCTGTTGGCATCGTTCACCAACGTGACCTCCACCTGAGTACCCGACACGAAGGGCCCTACCTGGTAGACACCTGGTTCGGTCACGGATGTTGAGGCGAGTCCAGCCGAGTTGGTGATCTCGATCACCGCATCGGTGCCAAGATCGGTGAGGTCGACATCCACGAAATACTGGAAGTTATCGCAGTCCTGCACGATGGCGAACGTTCCGGTCGGGGGCACGCAATCCAGACAGCCGACCTGCCATGCGATGTTATCAGCAAGACCTCCGTCAGCGCATGAGGTGAACCCGTCTGACTGGATGCGCAGCGTCATACGGTGATCGGGGTTCGTCGTCGAAACGAACACTCCTGTGAGATCGGCATTACCCGGGTTGGTGTAGATCACAGGAGCCGTGATATCCCCTCCATCATATACCGTCACCACGTCTCCGAAGCCCGTCAGACCACTGTCGAAGAAGAGGCCCAGCGGGAACGTACCCGTGCCCTGATAGTAATAACGCAGGTCCTGGTTGTTCGCAAAGCAGACCGAATCCTGAACGAACGTTCCGTCGCAATCGATCAGCACTGGGCAGGTGCCCGTTTCGCTGAAATCGCCTTGCGGAATGTTGCACAAGCTGTTGCTCTCATGGGCCAGCACCACATTCACCACATCGCCGAAATCGAAAGGTCCAAGGGTCGTTACACCAATGACAAGACCCGTGAGGGACTGCTCAGCACCACCGTTGACGGTGTAGAGTGCCGTGGCCGTGGTGGCATCACCGGTGCCGGTCACATCCACATTCAGGCTGAACTGCTCGTTGGCGCAGTCATCCACAACGACGACGTCCCCCGTGGGTATCGCACAATCGAGGCAGACCACCTCCCACTCCCATGAATCGTAGGTCGTCGTGGGGAAGGGACCACCGCACTGTACGGAACCATCCGAGCTCATCTCCATGTACAGGCTGCCCGTGGTCGAGTACACCTCGATCTCGTAATACGTGGTAAAGGTGTTGTTGACCGCGCTTCCCGCAGGTCCAAGGTTGTAAGTCGTCGCATTGTTGTGAACGAAGAGCTGGGTCCCCGTTGCGTCCGTACCGTCGTAGATGGCAAGGTCATCGAACGTATTGCTTTCAATGGTGCCCCTGTTGAAGCGCAGGCGCAACGTGCCGGAACCGATGGCCTGATAGCCCCACGACCGGAGATCGCTGGGCTCATAGCAATACGTCTCGATCAGCGGAAGAGCGCCACAAGTGATCAGGTTGGGGCAGTTCCCCTCGTCGGTAAAGGTGCCGAGGTTCACATTGCAGCTGGGATCGAACTCATGCTGGACCACGATGGTCACGATGTCGTTCACGGTGAAGGGCCCCATGACCGTCTCACCTGGCGTTACTCCATCGATGCTCAGGGCAGGTCCGCCATTCACTGAGTAGAGCAGTGATACTGTACTACCGTCGCCCGTGCTGCTCACGTTCACCGGAATGCTGAACTGGTTGTTCGGGCAATCATCCACGGATGATGCGGTCACGCTGGGGATCAGGCAGTTCAGGCAGGTCACGGACCAGTTCCATTCGGAGGTCTGGCCGGTGGAGCAGCTGCCGAAGCCGTCGGACGTGAGCACCATGTGCAGGAAGCCCGAGGTACCGGACACTGTCAGGCCGGAGAGGTCAAGCAGGGCTCCGAGCGTGTGTTGGAACAGCACGGTTCCCGTAGCGTCGGCGCCATCATAGATCACCAACTGATCGGAGAAACTGCCTTCGATCGAACCAGAGATGAATGACAACACCAGGGTGCCGACACTGGTGGCTTGGAAGGTCCACGTCTTGGACTCATTGATCTCATAGCAGTAATTGTAGAAGTTCGGACCGAGGCCGCAGAAGATCGGCTGCGGACAGGTGAGCGGCGACTGGATGCTGCCGAAGTTCACGTTACAGAGAAAATCAAACTCGTGCTGAACAGAGACATCCACAAAATCGCCATTGATGAAGGGCCCGAGCTCATATACCCCGACACCTACCCCTGGTATCGTCTCCACCGATCCGAACAGGTCATACACGATGTTCACTGCAGCGCCATCACCCACGGAGACGACCTCCACGGAAATTGTGAACGTACCTTGGTCGCAATCCTCGGTGATGGTGTAGGTTGCCTCTGGTGGTGTGCAGTCCAGCAGGAACTGCACGGTGGTCACCACGCAACCCGTTTGAGTGGCACAGGCCGCATTGATGGTCCAGTGCGCGAAGAGGTCGCTGCCGTTGGATAACACGTCCACCGTTCCTGTTCCTTCTGCCACTACAGGCCCATCGTAAGTTCCCTCACGCACGGTGATGTAACCGCCGGAGGCCAGTACGAACTGGTACGTCCCCCCGTTCACCAGCCCCGTGATCGCTGAGTACTCGGTCTCGAAGCTGCACGTGGAAATGGTGGTCACCGTGCCGTTGGAGTTGGGCACGATGATGTTACTTGGGAACTGGATTTCATTCTGGCAGCCGCCTTGGCCATAGGCTTGCGCCCCCATCAGGCCGAGCGCAATGGTCAGTAGGGCAAGCGATCGGAAGGGTCCTCTTCGTGTCATGCTGTTCCGGGTTCGTTAGGTGTTGGTCCGTTCGTGGACGAAGGTAGCATTTCAGGAAAGCGCCCCTTCCAGCAGCACAAGCCCGTTTACGAAAAACCACGCTCCCGATCTACTTGGCCGATGCAGAGGCCGTATCGGCTGGCGCATAAGCTTGGCGGACCATCTCGAACGCTTTCTTCCGGCGACCGGCGTGATCCACGATGGACCAGCTCGGGCCAGGCCAGATATCGTTCATCTGCCAGAGCAAGGTGCCCATGCAGAACGGCGCTCGGGCCTTGTGCGCTGCAATGGCCAATCCATAGGCCCTGGCCTGTAGCTCCTGGCTTACCCGGATCAACTGCTCCCTGTCCCCCACCGGAATTCCGTACCGGGCGGCCATGTCCGTTATGGCCCGGTCACCCTTGTAGCTGCGCTGGCGCTTGGTCCAGAAGGGACCATCCACGGCCAGTTCTTCCGGGCTGGCGTATTCCTGCAAGGTGGTGAGGTCGGGGTAGGACTGGAACCCGTACTCACTGACAAAACGACCCACATTGGTGGAAAGCGCCTCCAGGGGGGCATCCCCGTGCCACACACCCCAGTAATGAAGGTCCCCGTGGCGAAGCCCTTCGGCATTTCCCCAATTGCTTATCGGCGATGTGGGCACGTACCGATGGCTCTTGTCCAACACCCAGAGCCGATCGGGCAACACCTCCTCGAACAAGGTGCGGTAGGCGTTCCACATGCGCGTGGAATCCTCGGGCGACATGCCATAGGTCTGTTGCCAGCCCCAGTTGTGCCAGGCCACTTCCACCTCGTTGTTGCCACACCAAATGGCCAGCGAAGGATGGTGCTGGATGCGTGTGACCTGTTCCAGCACTTCCTGTTGGACATTGTGCAGGAAAGCGTCGTTGTCGGGCACCATCGTGTTGGCGAACATCAGGTCCTGCCATACCAGAATGCCGGCCGTGTCACAGGCATGAAAGAACGCGTCGGGAGGGTACACTCCCCCACCCCAAACACGGACCATGTTCATGTTCGCGGCCTGCATGTGTCGCACCAGGCCCACCCAGGCCGCATCACCAGCTCGTGGCAGGAACATGTCCGGGGGCACCAGGTTGGCCCCTTGCATGAACACGGGCACATCATTCACCCGGAAGGTGAAGGGGGTACCATCCTGGTCCGGGGTCTGATCGAGCTTGATGGAGACCAGCCCGATGGGCCGTTCCCAGATGGAGACCTGTTCGCTACTGGCGGACCAGACCACCTGCAGTTCATGCATGGTCTGCGGTCCGGAACCGCGCGGCCACCAGCGGCCCGTGTCCGGTATCACCACAACGACCTCCTGCGTCCAGATCCCGTTGCGCTGCTCCACCAACGCTTCACCCACCGGTTTGCCGTTCAGCTTGACCAACAGTTCACCCTTGGCCTTTTCAGTGGCCCGCAGGTCCACGGCGAAGGTGAGCTCCCTACCCTTCTGCTTGGTGCGTTGGAACACGCGTACACCTTCGATCCGCCCCCCTGACCAGGCCCGCAGACCCACCTCCTGCCAGATCCCACAGGTCACCAGTCGCGGCGCGAAGTCCCAACCGAAATGGACCCCTGCCTTGCGCACGAAAGGGCTCACTTTCACGGTACCGATGTCGTTGTCGGCAGGCAGGGAACGGCCGTACTGGCGAAGCAGTTCCGTGCCTCGCTTGATCGGTGAGATGAACCTCACCTCGAGCTTGTTGCCTCGCTCGCGCAGCATGTCCTTCACGCGGTAGGTCCAGCACCGGAACATGTTGTCGGCCGTACCCAATTGCTGGCCGTTCAGCCACACTTCAGCAAACGTGTCCAAACCCTTGAACACCAGTTCCACTTCCTCCTGTTCGAGCAAGGCCTTGGGCACATCGAATTGGCGCAAATAGGTCCAATCGCGTTCACCCACCCATTGCACACTGTCCTCGTTCGTGCTCCGATAGGGATCAGGGATCAGTCCGTTCCGCATCAGATCGGTGTGCACCGTACCAGGCACTTGCGCTGTCCAGCGTTCTTCTTCACCGGTCTGGCCGAAGGTCCACTCCCCTCCCAGGTCCACCCATTGTTCGGCAGCTGGGCCGGTGCCACAGGCACTGAACAGCAAGACCACCAGCAACAGGCACCCGTACTTCATGGCCTCGCAGACTTCAGTGCGCTGATGATCCCGTTGATCTTGTCCTCATCGGCCTCCAAGGCGCCCAACGGTGCGGCATGGCTGGCCAACGAGGCCCGGGAGCTGTCACCCGCGAGCTGCTTTTGCGCGGCAAAATGGACCTCGGGAACACCGGTATGGACCACCAGGTCCAGCACGGTACTGGGCAGGATCCCACCGGCGGCGGCCACTGTCGTACGACCAGCCGCACGGTCCACCATCCAGGCCAGGCGTTCGCGACCGTCCACCGCAAGTGATCGTCCACCAGAAGTGAGCACACGTTGAACACCAAGGTCGAGGCAGGTATCGAATGCGGCGCCCAGATCACTGGCATGATCGATGGCGCGATGGAACGTGACCTCCATGCCGTTGCAACGGCCCATGATCTCCTTGATGAACGCATGATCGACCGCTCCTGCTTCGGTGAGCGCACCCACTACGATGCCATGGACGCCACTTCCCACGAGCCGGTCCACATCCGCAAGGATCACCTGCTTCTCGGCCTTGCCGTAGAGGAACCCTCCCGGACCCGGCCTCACGAGCACGCGCGTTCGCAGCGGTGGGTGCTCCATGGCGCAGGACACCGATCCCCACGATGGCGTAACACCCCCGGCGGCCAGCCAGGTGCAGACCTCCACGGAATCGGCTCCCAAGCGGCGCGCGGCCTCGATCTCACGGACCGACCCTACGCACACTTCCACCGCAATACCCATGTTCCAAACATACGCAGGCTTTGTAACCCTGAGGTCTCCTTGCCGTATCACGATGGCCATGCCTAATGTCGCATTCCTGCTGCGTAACCTGATCGGGGTTTGCGGTCTGCTCCTGTCCCTGTCCTTGTCGGCCTCGTCCATGCAGGACAGCCTGCATTACAAGCTGAGAAGCGAGGCCAGCGTTGATGACCGCCTGGATGCCATGCTGAAGCTGGCTGAACGCGACCTTGACACCGACCCCGGAACGGCGCTCACCAACTACCATCGGGCCGTGCTCTATGCGGAGAACAGCGGCCGAATGGAGGTTGAGCACCGCGCCTTGCTGGCGCTGGCCACTGTGCAGGACCAGTTGGGGCTTTACGCGGAGCATCTCGGATCGGTACTGCGATCACTGGAACTGGCCGAGGCCATGGGCAGTGTGAACGCACTATCAGACAACCTGCGCCAACTGGCGCTGGCCTACTTGCACAACGGCCGGACCGATAAAGCGGTGCTGGAAGCGCGGAAGGCCGTGGCCATGGAACTGCCCGGCAGGGATCAACTGAGGATCATTGCGAATGAGCAGGTATTGATCACCGCGCTCATGGCCAATGGCCAACTGGATGAAGCCCTGAGGACCGGACGCCAGATCCTTGACCGCACAGCCTCGATGGCCCGATCGCGGGAGGAGATGGTGACGCACCTCCTGATGGCCAGGATACTTCTGGCCAAGGGTCAACCGAACGATGCATTGCCGTTGTTGGTGAAGGCTGAGCGTGGGTCCGTGGGAGTGGCCACCGAGCACGACCTGTTCGATCTAAGGCTCGCACGCACATCCATCCTCTTGGCCATGGGCAGGACCCAGGAGGCCGCTGAGGCGTGTGGCGAAGCCAGTGCACTGCTTCCTCGTGCGAATACATGGCAAAACCGGATGGAACTTCGGGAGTGCCATTACCAGGTGGCCATGGCCGGCAGGAAATGGGAGGAAGCGCTCGGGCACCTGCAACAACTTCGTCAATGGACGGACTCCTTGCAGCGGTCGCAAGTGGCCGCGAAACTGGCCAGCATGCAGGGATTGTTCGACCTGAACAGCAAGGAGCAGGACAATGCCGAGCTCCGCGAGCTGACCGCCAGGCAACAGGAATCCTTGACGAAGCAACAGCTCCGCAGCAACCTGGTGCTCGTGCTGGCAGGCTTGCTCCTGTTGCTCTCGGCGGCTCTGTTCCTGATCAGCAGGCACACCCTGCGCACCATGCGCCGGTTGAAACGGAAGAACGAGGTGGTGAACCGCCAGCGCAGCGAGATCGAGACGAAGAACCTGGAGCTTCAGCAGCAGAACATGCGCCTCACGCGATCCCTGATCGGTGAGGAGGAGAAAGAACTGGTGATCAAGGAGATCCACCACCGGGTGAAGAACAACCTGCAGTTAGTGGACAGTCTGCTCGGCATGCAGGCCGGACAGCACGGCGATATCCATGTAAAGCGATTGTTCGATGAGGCCCGCGGTCGCATCCGGTCCATGGCCCAGGTGCATGAGCATATCTACCGCACCTTGGGGGCCGACATCGGTCCGCTCAAGGGATACCTGGAAAAACTGTCCCGGACGATCCTCGTGTCGTATGGCGCGCATGACCGGATCAGTGTGAATGTCCGGGCCGAAGCCATCGATCTGCCGTCCGAGACGCTCATGCCGCTAAGCCTGGTCGTGAACGAGCTGATGACCAACTCCATCAAGTACGCGTTCGGTGATGAACGCACCGGCCATATCACCATCGTACTGCGCCCGGCAGGCCATGGGCACGAGCTGCTGTTCAGCGACGATGGTGGTGGCATGAATGAGCGACAGACCCTGAACGGAAGCTCCTTCGGCCTGGAACTGGTGCGCGTGCTGGCCCACCAGCTCAATGGCGAACTGCATGTCCTGAAAGGTGCGGGCACCACCTTCAGCCTCACGTTCACACCCGAGCTCAAGCAGCTGCGGACCGCATCGTAACAGGCCCACCGGCTACTTTCTATCTTCGCCAGCCATCAGCGCCGCAACACAACCGGCGGCGCTCTCCTGCTTTCCATGGATTTCAGATCATTAGGTATCAGCGACGAGCTGCTCGAAGGGCTCGAAGCGATGAATATTCGTAAACCCACCCCCATTCAGGAGCAGGCCATACCGGCCGCATTGGAAGGACGGGACCTTATTGCCTGCGCACAGACCGGCACCGGTAAAACGGCGGCCTTCCTGCTGCCGCTCATCGATGTGATCACGGGCTACAAGCCCAAGGCAGAGGGTTCCATCCGTGCCTTGGTGGTGGTGCCCACCCGTGAGCTGGCGCTGCAGATCGACCAGCAGATGCAGGCCATCGCCTACTTCACACCCATCACCTCCATTCCACTTTATGGCGGTAGCGATGGCGCCGGGTTCGATCAACAGAAACAGGCCCTTACCAGCGGCGTGGAGGTGGTGATCGCCACCCCCGGCAAGCTGATGAGCCACCTGAACCTGGGCTATGTGCCCTTGAAGGGCATCGAGTTCCTGGTGCTCGATGAGGCGGACCGCATGATGGACATGGGCTTCATCGACGACATCAACCGCATCATCACCTTCCTGCCGAAGGAGCGCCAGACCTTGATGTTCAGCGCCACCATGCCACCGGCCATCCGGGAGCTCTCCAAGCGCATCCTGCACGACCCCATTGAGATCACCATTGCCCTGAGCAAGCCGGCTGAAGGTGTGGACCAGCAGGCCTACGTGATCTTCGACATGCAGAAGGCCGCCATCCTGGAGCACATCCTCAATACCAACGAGGCCACCAGCATCGTGATCTTCGCCGGCCGCAAGATCGAGGTGAAGAACCTGAACCGCTATCTGCAGAAGAAAGGCTTCAACGCGCGCGGCATGCACAGCGATCTGGACCAGTCGGAGCGTGAGGAGGTGATGCTCTCCTTCCGGAACCGCAAGCTCCGCATCCTGGTGGCCACCGACGTGGTGAGCCGCGGTATCGACATCGACGACATCGACCTGGTGATCAACTACGATGTGCCCCGCGACCCCGAGGACTATGTGCACCGCGTGGGCCGCACGGCCCGCGCCTCGCGCAAGGGCACGGCCATCACCTTCGTGAACGAGAAGGAGATGCGCGAGTTCGGCCGCATCGAATCGCTGATCGGGTATGAAGTGAAGAAGATGCCCCTCCCCGAGAACATCGGGCGCGGTCCTGCTTATGCCCCCACCGCCCGTGTTGAGCGCAGTGGAAATGGCAACGGCCACCGCCGCAGTGGAGGTGGCCGTCGCCAAGGTGGTGGTGGTGGCGGACGTCGCTAGCGTAAGCTGAACGTGTCCGCGCTACCGGCGGGCGTTCTTAGCGCTTCTTGAACTTGTCCGCATTGTCGGCGAGCACTTTCATGGCATCCCATGCCTTGGCCGTTTTGCCAACGGCCTCAATGGTCACCTTCTCCATCACGTCGCCCTGTGCAATGGCGTTCACCACTTCCTGGCCCGAGGTCACGTAGCCGAACACCGCGTGGCGGCCGTCCAACCAAGGCGTGTCCTTGTGGGTGATGAAGAACTGGCTGCCGTTGGTGTAGGGTCCGGCGTTGGCCATGCTGAGCGTACCCGCGCGGGTGTGCTTCAGTTCGGGGTGGATCTCGTCGGGGAAAGCGTAGCCCGGGCCGCCCATGCCGGTGCCGGTGGGATCACCGCCCTGGATCATGAAATCGGCGATCACGCGATGGAACTTGATCCCATCATAGTACGGCGTTCCCTCGGGCTTGGCGGTGTTCTTCATCTTGCCCTCGGCCAGTGCCACGAAATTGGCCACGGTCAGCGGCGCTTTCTCGTACTCGAGCTTGATGACGATGGTGCCCTTGTTCGTCTTGATGTTGGCGTAGAGGCCGTCGGTCATGGTTTCCACGGTTTTCTTGGCGGGTTGTTGTTCGTTGGCAGTGGCGTTGGCGGCAGGGGTGTCCGTCGGGGTCGGACCACAGGCTGAAAGTACCACGCCCATCAGGGCAGAGAACGAGAACGGGATCAGCATGTTCATGTCGGTTTTTCGATGGTGCGCAAATGTAGCGGGCCCGGCGTAGCGAACGGCATGCCACGGATCGCTTCACCTCCAGTAATGAGTGGCCGAACTTTGGGGAAGCTTACAGAGCGCTGTCCGTATCCCATCTCCCCTCCATCACGCGGTCCATTAACTTGGCGGGAAAGGAGTGCTATGGTGTGGCTGGGCAGTGCAGCATTGAAACGTAGGGGCTCCTTCGGAAGAGCTTGCGGAAGTTGGGGAGGCTGGGGGACATGCAGAGATCGGTATTTTACCAAGCAGAAAAAGCACTGACCGCATGAACAATACGA
>JBEICT010000040.1:0-16423 GCA_040383865.1 Flavobacteriales bacterium
CGCCGTCGGCGGCGCGGGTGGTATCGTCCTCGTCGCGGCGCTCGATGTTCTCCAGCACGCTGGCATAGTCCACTTCCACGCCCTTGAGCTTCAGTTCGTGGTAGCGGCGCTTGGCACGAATGTCGGGCCGGGCGGTCATGTACAGCTTCACCTCGGCATCGGGGAATACCACCGTGCCAATGTCGCGGCCATCCATCACCACGCCCTTCTCGCGGCCAAAAGCCTGTTGCAGCCGAACGAGCTTGGCACGCACCTCGGGAACCGGGCTGACCAGCGTAACGTAGCGGCTCACCTCCATGCCCCGGATCTCCTTCTCCACATTGCGACCGTTGAGCGTGGTGACGCTCTTGTTGGTCATCGGGTCATGCTCGAAGCGGATGTCCAGTTCGTCCAGAACGGAGAGCAGGCCATCGCGGTCCAGCTTGCCATCGCGTACCAGACCGTTCTCGATCACATACAAGGCTACGGCCCTGTACATGGCACCGCTGTCGATGTAGGTATAACCGAGGTGCCCGGCCAGTTGCTTGGCCAAGGTGCTCTTCCCGCAGGAGGAGAACCCGTCGATGGCGATGGTGATGCGGTTCACGAGCGGCGAAGGTAGGCAAGAGCGTTGGCGCCTTCAGCCATTGCGAACGCTCACTCCTTCTTCAGGTCGGCGAAGCGAACGGCCAGCGTGAACGTGTTGGAAATGCCGGCCAGGTTGAGCTGCGAGTAACCATAGCTCAGGTGCAGCTTGGTCACCTTGAAGCCCAGACCGAAACTGAGGCCCGTGGCGGCCGGCTTGTCGGGCAGCACCATTTCCTGGCGGCGGCGGAAGTTGTAGGCCACACGGATCATGAAGTTCTTGCTCAGCATGATCTCCGCGCTGGGCACCAGATGCAAGATGAGCTTCTCGGCGGTGGTGACCTCGTCCACAATGGGTTGTCCGGTGGCCTGATCGATCTGCTGCACCGCATTGGGGTCCACGTAGGTCAGGTCCCATTGCTGAAGTTGTTCCATCATAAGGCCCAAGCGGAACGGGGCGTGCTTGAACTTGTAGGTGACACCCAACTGTATTTGAAAAGGCAGCTTTTCGCGTTGGGTGGTGTACGTGGAGGTCTGGTACCCGATGTTGCGGAGCAAGGCCGCTACGGTGAGGCCCAGCTTGCGTTTCACGAAAACCCCGCCAATGTCCAGGGCCCAGGCGGTGGACGTGTAGGTGTCCAGGTTGCTGGTGAGGAACTTCATGTTGGCCCCCACGCTGAACAGGCTGTCGATGGGATGCGCGCCGCCTACTTGGAAGACGTACTCGCCGGCCTTGAACTCGCCCAGATCGGTGCCCGACTCGTCCGTGCGTCGGAAGGTGCCGTAATCGATGTAGTGGATACTGCCCGAGAAGGTGGTGTTGATGCTGTCGAAGTGGTGCGCATACCCGGCATACCCAATTCCGATACCCTCGAAATAGGGCAGGTAGCTGAAGGCCACCTGGCGGCCCATTTCGCGGTTCAACAAGGCGGGGTTGAAGAAGCCCAGATTGATGTCGTTGTCCATCACAGCGATGTAGTTGCCACCAAGGGCGGCACTACGCGCTGAACTGGGGATATCAAGCACCCGGAAAGCGGCTTGGCCTCCCAGCTGACCGAACAGGGTGGGCGCCATGAGCAGGCCCAGGATAAGGGGTAGAGATCGACGCATACGCGGAGGGAACGAATATAGGGGTCGGGTATTGCATGAACACATGGACCGGGTGCTTGTGCGCCGACCTGTGATCAGGTGCGCTTCCACAGCAGGGAACCATCGCCGTAGCTCAGGAACCTGTAGCCGTGGTCGAGCGCATGCTGGTACACCCGGCGCCAGTCGGGACCGATGAAGGCGGCCACCAACAGCAGGAGCGTGCTCTGAGGCTGGTGGAAGTTGGTGACCAGGGCATCGGCCATCCGCACTTCATATCCAGGGGCGATGAGCAGCTCCGTACGTCCCACCAGCCGCTGCTCAGGACTTTGCTTCATCTGTTCGATAACGGCCTCCAAGGCCCTGCGCGCATCCGGCAGGTCGGCCTCAGCATGGTCGTAAGGCTCCCACTGACCGACGGCCATTTCGACACCGGCCCTGCCTTGCAACAGCATGACACCATGCCAGTATACGCTCTCCAAGGTGCGTAACGCCGTGGTACCCACTGCGACGACCGGCCCCTTGCCCAACCGGTCCAAAACGCGCTCCAGCGAGGCCAGGGGAACACGCACCTGCTCCCCGTGCATGGCATGGTCGGCCATGCGATCGCTCTTCACGGGAAGAAAGGTGCCGGCGCCTACATGAAGGGTCAATTCCGTGCGCTCGACCCCTTTCGTATCCAAGCGGACCAGTACCTCTGGCGAAAAGTGAAGGCTGGCCGTGGGGGCCGCCACGGAGCCCTCGTGCTTGGCGAAGACAGTGTTGTATCGGTCCTTGTCCGAGGCCTCGTCGGGGCGCTTCATATAAGGCGGCAGAGGCACATGGCCCACCTGTTCCAGCACTTCTGCGAACGTTAGCTCCTGGGGCTGCCAGGTGAACCTGATCCGCTCTTCCCCTTCTCGTTCAGCCTTCAACACGACCGGCGTGGCGGAAGTGCGATCATCATCACCGGGAAGCGTCCTCAGCGCTTGGAGCTCCAGTACCTCCCCCTCCTTCCAGCGCTTCGCATTGCCCACAAAGCCGTTCCATGAGCAGCCGCCCCGCTGGGCAAAAGCCGTTTCCACAGGCATGGACGCTGCCGGTTCAAGACAGAGCACCTCGATGCGCGCACCGGTGGCCCGCTGAAAGAACAAGCGGGCGTTCACCACCCGGGTATTGTTCAGGACCAACAGGGCACCCGATGGCAACAGGTCAGGCAGTTCCTTGAACCGATGATCCTCCAACGCTCCGTTGCGGTAAAGCAACAGGCGGCTGGAATCGCGCTGGACCAGTGGTTCCTGGGCGATACGATCGTTCGGAAGGTCGTAGGTGAAGTCAGATATGGAGAGGGACCGTGTATCCATGATCGCTGCAAAGATCGCGAGGGTTCAACCGATCAAGATCCGCAGATCAAGTTCACGCTACCAACATATCGGTGTGCGAAGCAACCATGGCCCCTACCTCTGACAAGTTGATCAGGCCACCTTCAACGCGTTCTCCACCTTCTCCTTCAGCAGGGCGTGCTTCACCACCTCGATCATCTCGCTCACATAGGTGAAACGCATCCCCTTGGTGTAGCGCGCGTCGATATCCTCGATGTCCTTGCGGTTGTCCGCGCTTAGGATGATCTCCTTGATGCCCGCGCGCTTGGCAGCGAGGATCTTTTCCTTGATGCCACCCACGGGCAGCACGCGGCCACGAAGGGTGATCTCGCCGGTCATGGCCGTGAACTTGCGCACCTTCTGTTGCGTGAAGGCGCTGGCGATGCTGGTGAGCATGGCGATGCCCGCACTGGGACCGTCCTTGGGCGTGGCGCCCTCGGGCACGTGCACGTGCACGTTCCAGCGTTTGAACACGTCGGCATCGATCCCGATGATGTCGCTGTGCGCCTTTAAGTACTCCAAGGCGATCACGGCGCTCTCCTTCATCACATCGCCCAGGTTGCCGGTGAGCGTGAGCTTGCCTTCGCCCTTGGTGATGCTGGTCTCGATGAACAGGATGTCGCCGCCGGTGGGGGTCCAGGCCAGACCGGTGACCACGCCGGCCACATCATTGCCCTGGTACTTGTCGCGGGCATGGCTGGGGCCGAAGATCTTCACCAGGTCGTCCACGTATATGGTGACGCTGTGCTTCTGCTTGAGGGCGATCTGCTTCGCGCGGAACCGCACCAGTTTGGCAATGCGCTTCTCCAGCGTACGCACGCCGCTCTCATCGGTGTATTGGTCGATGATGGCCTCCAACAGGCCCGCACCCAGCTTGAGCTGCTTGGGCTTGATACCGTTCTCGGAGAACTGCTTGGGCAACAGGTGCCGCTTGGCGATCTCGATCTTCTCTTCCTGCGTGTAGCCGTTCACCTCGATGATCTCCATGCGGTCGCGCAGGGCCGGATGAATGGTACTGAGGCTGTTCGCTGTGGCCACGAACATCACGCGGCTCAGGTCGTACTCCACCTCCACGAAATTGTCGTGGAAAGCGTTGTTCTGCTCGGGATCCAGCACTTCGAGCAGGGCACTGGCGGGATCGCCCTGGTTGCTTCGGGTCACCTTGTCGATCTCGTCCAACACGAAGAGCGGGTTGCTGGTGCCCGCTTTCTTCAGGCTCTGGATGAGACGACCGGGCATGGCACCGATGTACGTCTTGCGATGGCCGCGGATCTCGGCCTCATCGTGCAATCCACCGAGGCTCATACGCACGTATTTGCGCCCCAGCGCTTCGGCCATGCTCTTGCCCAGACTGGTCTTTCCCACGCCCGGCGGGCCATAGAGGCAGATGATCGGCGCTTTCATGTCGCCCTTCAACTTCAGCACGGCGAGGTGTTCGATGATCCGCTCCTTCACCTTTTCCAGACCAAAGTGGTCGCGATCAAGGATCTTCTGGGCCTTTTTCAGGTCGAAGTCGTCGGTGCTGTACTCTCCCCAGGGCAGTTCCAGCAATAGTTGGACGTAGTTGTGCTGCACACTGAACTCCGCACCGGCCGGGTTCATGCGCTGCAGCTTGAGCACCTCCTTGTCGAAGACCTCCTTCACCTTCTTCGTCCACTTTTTCTTGGACGCCTTCACCCGCATCTCCTCGATCTCCTGCTCGATGGGGTTGCCGCCCAGCTCGTCCTGGATGGTCTTCATCTGCTGGTGCAGGAAGTACTCGCGCTGCTGGCGGTCCACCTCGGTGCGCACCTTGCTCTGGATCTCGTTCTTCATCTGCAGCATCTGCAGCTCCTTGGTGAGATGGGCCAGGAGCAGCGATGCGCGCTCACGCAGGTCGGCCACTTCGAGCATCTTCTGCTTCTCGGCCACCTCGGCGTTCATGTTGCTGCTGATGAAGTTCACCAGGAAGCTCGGGCTGTCGATGTTCTTCAGCGCGAACTGGGCCTCGGTGGGGATGTTGGGGCTCTGCTTGATGATCTCCAAGGCCATATCCTTGAGGGAGCTGACCAAGGCATCGAACGATTTATCGTCCTTGGCCGGCCTTACTTCCTCAAACTCCTTCACGCGGGCCGTGAAGTAGGGTTCGGTGCGGATCATGTCGATCACCTCGAAGCGTTTCTTGCCCTGGATGATGGCCGTGGTGCTGCCATCGGGCATGCGCAACATGCGGATGATGGTGGCGATGGTGCCCACACGGTTGAGGTCCTCGGCGTTGGGCTCTTCGATCTGGCCGTCCTTCTGGCTGACCACGCCCAAGGTGCGATTGCCGCGATACACCTCCTGAATAAGGCGGATGCTGCGATCGCGCCCCACGGTGATGGGGATGACCACGCCGGGAAAGAGCACGGTATTGCGCAGGGGCAATATGGGAAGCTCTGGCGGCGTGCTCTCCGCGTTCATTTGCTCCTCGTCCTCGGCCGTGATCAGGGGGATCAGTTCGGTCTCGTTCTCGAGTTGTTCAGAGCTGAAAAGGCTGTCAGTATGCAGGATGTCGTTCATCGACATGTATGGTCAGTATGTCAGTTGTAAAGATACCGTCGCCCGACAAGGCAGACCCTTGAAGGATATCAACAGCGAACATGGCGAGAGGACCAAGCTTCGTGCCGTCCGGAACCGGCTGACAGATGGTCAGGCCCCAGGTCCCAGCCGTTGGCGTTCGGCGTTGGCGATGGTTCGCAGTACGGCCTCCTCAGCAGCGTTCATTCGCACACCACGCCGTTCCATTACACGCCGGGCGGTCACCAAGGCCCGGTCCGGATCATGGTGCGAAAGGCCGTCGCCTCCTCCCCACGAGAACGAGGGAACGTGTTTGGGCGGAAATCCCCCCCCGAACACGTTGGCGGCCACGCCAACCACCGTGCCCGTATTGAACATGGTATTTATGCCGCTCTTGGAATGATCCCCCATGATCATCCCGCAGAACTGAAGACCGGTATCCACGTCTTGTCCTTCGGCATAGCTGAACACCTTCACATTCCCGTAGGTGTTCTTGAGGTTACTGTTGTTGGTATCCGCACCCAGGTTGCACCATTCACCCAGCACACTGTTGCCCAGGAACCCATCGTGGCCCTTGTTGCTGAAGCCCAGCATCACACTGTTGTTCACCTCCCCACCCACGCGGCATTCAGGCCCGAAGGCCGAAGGCCCGTAGATCTTCGCTCCCATCTTCAACTGGGCATGTTCGCCCAGGACCATTGGCCCGCGAATGATGCACCCTTCCATGACCTCGGCGTTCTTGCCGATGTAAATGGGTCCACCACGGGTATTAAGGATGCTCGCCTCCACCACGGCCCCTTCCTCCAGGAAGATGAGGTCGGGATCCCCTACAACGGTATTAAGCGCGCTCAGGGGTTGGGAGCGTCGCCCCTCGGTAAGCAGCTTGAAATCGTGCGCGATGGCCTTTCCACAGTGCAGGAACAGGTGCCAGGGCCGTTCGAAACGGATCACTTCGCCGGTGAAGAAAACGGAGGCGAGATAGGCTGGCGGCGAGGTCCAATCCGTCTCCGTTGGTGCCGCTGCAGCTTCCTTGCAACAAGCGAGCATGCGCCCCTCCTTCACAAGGGCTTGTCCGGGCCTCAGGTCCATCACGGCCGCAACGAGATCATCCGTGGGGAACAGGCTGCCATCCACTTCGAACTGGACCTCCCCTTGGGGCATGGGGAAAGCGGGGGCCAGGTAGTCTTCGGTACGGTAGCCCACGGGCAGGCCACTGCGCACGTACCAGCCTTCGCCCAAACGCAGGATGCCGGGCCTCAACTGACCGACGGGGCGTGTGAAGCTGAGCGGCAGTAACTGCCGGTGAAGACCGGCGTCATTGAGTATGATGGACATGGACGGACCTGTTCGGCGCCCCAAGGTAGCGCGGTAACAAGGATGTCCCCAACCGAGCTATGGCAACGAAGGAGATGGACGCAGAACCCTTCGACCCTACAGTCCAAAAAGACCGCAGACCCACCACACGAGGGCAGCCAACACGGCACTCACTGGAATGGTGAGGATCCAAGCCCATAGCAGACGCACCGTAACGCCCCAACGCACGGCGCTGATGCGCTTGGTAAGCCCCACACCAATGATGGAGCCCGTGATGGTGTGGGTGGTGCTCACTGGAATGCCCATCTGTTCGGTCATGTACAAGGTCATGGCACCGGCACTTTCGGCGCAAACGCCTTCCAGTGGGGTCACCTTGGTGATGCGCGTACCCATGGTCTTCACGATCTTCCACCCGCCACTAAGGGTACCGAGCCCAATGGCGGAGTAGCAGGCCAGCGGCACCCAGGCGGGCATGGCCTCCAGGTCCGTGGCCTCACCACTGGCCACCATGGCCACCATGATGATGCCCATGACCTTCTGTGCATCGTTACCGCCATGCCCGATGCTGAATGCCGCGGAGCTCAGCAGCTGAAGCTTCTTATAGATGTTCGCCGTACGCAATGCACTGGGCAACTTTGACATATCCACAGCGTAGGTGAGCATGAACACCAGCGAGAAGAGGACCATGGCGATCCGCAGGTCGTTGTTCTTCAGGATGTACAATGAGGTGATGGCCGTGGCTACCGCGATGATCAACAGCCGCAACCAGAGGCGCTGTACGAGGGTCACCAGCGTGATAAAGATGGAAATGACCATACCCACCATCGGGGCGAGCAGGATGAAAGCGGCCACCAGACCGATCTTCTGAAGGTTCACACTGTCCATATCGAAACCGGCACCAGCGAGCGCTGCACCTGCGAAACCTCCAATGAGCGTATGGGACGAACTGCTTGGAATACCGTACCACCAAGTGAGCAGGTTCCATGATATGGCCGCAATGAGGCCCGCCAGCACCACCCGCAGGGTGATGAACTCCTCATTCACGGTCTTGGCCACGGTATTGGCCACGTGGTGGTCGCTGAAGATGAAGTACGCAATGAAGTTGAACGCAGCCGCCCATATCACGGCCTGCACAGGAGTAAGCACCTTGGTGCTCACGATCGTGGCTATCGAGTTGGCCGCGTCGTGGAAGCCGTTGATATAATCGAATATCAACGCCAACGCGATGATGACTATGAGCAGGGTCATGTGCTCAGGCGTACTTCAGCATGATGGACTCCAGCACGTTGCCCACATCCTCGCACTTGTCCGTGGCCAGCTCCAACGTACTGTAGAGGTCGCGCATCTTGATGAGCTCGATGGCGTCCTTCTCGGTAGCGAACAAACGCTGGATGGCGCGGTCATACACTTCGTCGGCCTGGTTCTCCATGCTGTTGATCTGCACCACGAACTCGTTGTGCGCGTTGGCCTTGTGCATGTTCCTCAACCCCTGCACGGCCATCTGGACGATCTTCGCGCCTTCATTCACCAGGCGCGCCAGTTCACGGCAGGTCTCGTCGGGCTTGCCGATGCCGAACAGTTCCAGGTTCTTGGCGGAGGCGAGACTGAAATCGGCCACATCGTCCAGGCTCGTGGCCAGGTAGTGGATATCCTCCCGGTCGATGGGCGTAATGAAATTCCGGGCCAGGTCGGTAAAGATGGTATGTGTCAGATCATCGTTGGCATGCTCGGCGATCTCCAACCGCTCCAGCAGGGCCGTGCGCTGCGAACCCGGCTCGGTATTCATGATCAGGATCAGGTCCTCGGACATCTTCAGCACATTGGCGGCCGAGGCCTCGAAATGATAGAAGAACACGCGATCGCGTGGTTTAAAGATCTTGAGGATGCTTTCCAATGACATGGGGAACGATTTCGACGGCCAAATGTATCGGGACCAAGGATCGGTCACCCTGGCTGACCGGATGCTTAACACAGGCTTAACATAGGCGATCTGCGCTGCATGGTGCACGGGACAGTTAATTTGGCCCAGAGATCCTACCATGTTCTATGAGTTCAACGGTTATCGGCCGGTGGTGCATCCATCCGCCTTTGTGCATCCACAAGCGGCTGTCACCGGGAATGTGATCATTGGCAGGGATGTATACATCGGTCCTGGCGCCGCCTTGCGCGGTGATTGGGGCGAGATCATCATCTCGGACGGCTGCAATGTGCAGGAGAACTGCACCATCCACATGTTCCCCGGGGTTACCGTAAGGCTCGAGGAAGGTGCGCATATCGGGCACGGGGCCATCATCCATGGAGCACACGTGGGAAGCAACTGTCTGGTGGGCATGAACGCCGTCCTGATGGACAACGTGGTGCTCGGTGAAGGCTGCATCGTGGGAGCCCTCGCCTTCCTCCCGGCCGATAGCATTTGGGAGGCCCGCAAGGTGATCGTGGGCAACCCGGCCCGCGTGGTCAAGGAGGTGACGGACGATATGCTCGCGTGGAAGACAGAAGGCACCAAGCTTTACCAACGGCTTCCATCCGAACTGCAAAACACGCTGAAAGCCTGTGAGCCCTTGCGCGAGGTGGAACAGGGAAGGCCGCCGATCACAGGGCAGTACCGCACATGGTCATCGAGCAGGGAAAACCGGTCTGAGTAAGGCGGGTACGATCTAATCGCCGCCTCCCTCCTCGTCCTCCACATGCAAGGCGTGCAACATGCGGTGAACCAGCGGCGCCAGAAGTACGGCCACCGTTGTAAGCAACGCAATTCCGCTGTATAACGCATAGAATGCGGCGAAGTACTTCGCCTCATTCGTGGAAAGGTCAGCCACGGGACCCATTCCGCCCAGGATCATGGAAGCGTTCAGGAAGGCATCGGGGAAAGGCTGGCCAGCGAACCGCATATAGCCCCAAACACCTGCCCCCAGGGATACCGTAACGAACACCAGCGCCACCAAAAGGAACTTCAACTGCCTCCTGGCGAAGGCTTGGGGCGTAAGCAATGGAAGACGGCGATGCTCGAACATGAACGCCAAGGTAGGTCCTCGCCGGATGTGCCGGACCGTGAACGAGTTGGTCATGCCCGATCAACACGCCGGTGTGGAGCGGCCAAGCAGGAAGTCGCCAGAACCCCATTCATCGGGACCGAATTTCGCCCCATCAACTTTCGATCCATGAAAGTGCTCTGGACCATCGGCCTTCTCATCCTGTCCAACGCCTTCATGACCCTGGCCTGGTATGGACACCTCCGCTTCAAGGACTTCGAATGGTCCAAGGGGCTCGGACTGTTCACCATCATTCTGCTCAGTTGGGGCATGGCTTTTTTCGAATACGTGCTGCAGGTTCCGGCCAATCGCATCGGACACAATGCGCATGGAGGGCCGTTCACCCTGGTGCAACTGAAAGTGCTGCAGGAGGTGATCACGCTGGTCATGTTCACTATCTTCACATTGATCGCGTTCCGGCATGAGACGCTGCGCTGGAACCATGCACTGGCCGGGGTCCTGCTCGTGCTGGCCGTCTGGCTGGTCTTCAAGAAATGACCCATGCATTTTCCGCTGTTCGGTGAACTGATCGTCATCCTGGGCCTGGCCGCAGGGATCCTGCTGCTGTTCCGAAGGTTCAAGCTACCGGGGATCCTCGGCTTCATACTCACAGGAATGATCGCGGGGCCGCATGGCCTCGAATGGGTGAAAGAAGTGGAACAGGTGGAGGCCATGGCCGAGATCGGCGTCGTGTTCCTGCTGTTCGTGATCGGCATGGAGTTCAGCCTGAAGAAGCTGGCCTCCTTGGGACGCACGGTGTTCATCGGCGGCCTATTACAGGCCGGGCTGACCATTGCCGCCGTGGGCGGGGTGCTCCACCTGTTCGGCATGAGCACGGGGTCCGCCGTCTTCATCGGCTTCCTGGTGACCCTTTCCAGCACCGCCATTGTGCTGCGCCTGTTGCAGGAGCAGGGGAAGATGGATGCCCCGCACGGTCGCGTGGCCACGGCGATCCTCATTTTCCAGGACATCATCGTGGTGCCCATGATGTTGGTGACCCCCATGCTGGCGGGCCAGAGCGATGACATTACCACGGACCTGCTCTGGCTGCTCGGCAAGATGCTCCTGTTAGTCGTGGTCGTGTTCATCAGCGGCCGCTACATCGTGCCGCGCCTGCTCCGCCAGGCCATCAAGGGCAAGGGCAACGAGCTGTTCATCATCACCATCGTGGTCATCTGCTTCGCTGCGGCGTTCGCCACGCAAGCGCTTGGCCTGTCACTTGCATTGGGCGCATTCTTCGCGGGCCTCATCATCAGCGAGACCGACCATGCCTACCATGCCACGGGTATCGTGCTCCCCTTCCACGAACTGTTCATGAGCTTCTTCTTCGTGAGCATCGGCATGCTGGTGGACCTGGGGCAGTTCTTCGAGCATCCCTTCCTCATCGTGGGCCTCGCGATGGCCATGACACTGCTAAAGGTGGGCGCCGCGATGATCGCCGTGTGGGTGTTGCGTTATCCGCTACGCACCGCCATGATGAGCGGACTCGCGCTGTTCCAGCTCGGTGAGTTCGGTTTCATCCTCGCTATTCCCGGCCTGGAGCATGGGCTGCTCTCCCGTGAACACTACCAACTGTTCCTCGGCGTGGCCATCCTGAGCATGGGCGCCACCCCTTTCATGCTCGAATACGCCGACACCATCGTTCGTCGCGCCTTCCTGCAATTCGTTCCCAAGGGCGTGGCGCGCCGGATGAACAGCCTGGTGAAGGTCCGCAAGGAACAGGAACGCAGCCTGGGGAAGCAGTTACGCGATCATGTGGTCATCATTGGTTACGGACTAACCGGGCGCAACGTGGCCAGTGCGGCCATCAACTCCGGCATCCAATGCCTGGTGATCGAAGAGGACCCCGATCTGGCCAAAAAGGCCCAGGCACTCGGACTGAAGACCCTGGTGGGCGATGCCGCTAACGCCCATTTGCTGGAGGCCGCCCACGTGGAGCGTGCACGGGTGGTGGTGGTGGCCGTCGGCGATGCGGCCGCAGCGAAACGGATCGTGGCCAATGTGCGCGCCCACAGCTCAACCACCCACATCATCACTCGCGTCCGCTATATGCGCGAAGGACAGGGCCTCCATGAAGTGGGCGCCCATGAAGTGATCCCCGAGGAGTTCGAGACCAGCATCCAGATCTTCCACCGCCTGCTTCGGCGCTATCTGGTGCCCGAGGACCGGATCAAGGAACTGGTGGCCAGCTGCCGCAGCGATCATTATGGGCAGTTGACCGGCCGCGTGTTGAACCGTCCGCGCACAAGCAAGGAGATGGAACTCCCTCCTCAGGACATGGAGATCGTGACGCTGCCGGTGACGCTCGGACGCGGCAAGGTGGTGGGCCATACCATCGGCGAAGCAGGCATACGCGAACGATTCGGGGTCACGGTGCTGGCCATTCGTCGCGATGGACGCTACATCACCAACGTGAGCGGCAGTGTGCGCATCCTTACGGATGATATCCTTTACCTGCTCGGTACTCCCGAAGGCCTTGCACGACTGGACCAAACGCTGCGTTGACAGGCATCAATGGGTGGCCGCCTTCGTTGGCGACCGGAACAACACGAGGAGCAGGACAAGCAGCGACACCAGGACCATGGTCCATTCGCGTGCAGGCGTACCAGGACCTGTATCATTCCCTTTGTTGGGGCCCAGAGGCACGGTCCAGCCGGGCAGTCCGTTGCGCCGTTCCGGTGAAAGCCGGTCACCCACCTCCTTCAAGTATCCCTGCCGCTTGGTGATGTCCCAGCCGGTCAATGCCTGCAGTTCATCCAGTTCGCGGTGCCTGCGGTAGTACAGCTCCTCCAGGTAATCCTGTCCGCTGGCACAGCTCAGATCGCCGGAGGCCGGGTTGGTCAGCACATAGCGCGCTTGGAAATGCTCCGCGTTGGGCGTCACCTGGAACACCAGGTCCTGTGGGAATTTCTCGCGACCATAGCGCACATGAAGGCGTGTGAAGAAGACCTGTCCGCCGCCACCGTTCGGGCCACCCCAGTCCACTCCTGCCTCTGCGAACTCGCGCGGCATGGGCGGCGGCCCTACGCAGGGATCGCACTTCATGCCCCCGAATGATGGGGTCACGTTCCACGCGTACTCCAGAAAGACCACATTACGACCCTCCCGTCGGTGGGCCCGGGCGAACAGGTCCTTGTAGAACGGACCGAACTTCTGCTTCACGAACAGGGGGATGTTGCGGTCAGTGGGCACCTTCACCGTGCGGTAGTTCACGCACTCGACACGGCCGGTGCGCGTGAAGGCATAGACCACCATGTCCTGCGAACCCTTGCTATTGGCCATACCCAAGCGAATGGGGAGCATGAACTTGTGGCTATCGTAGCGGATCTGGATGGGACGCAGGAGGTTGGAACCGGTGAGCTGCAACCGCGACACATCCACTTTCACCACGAAGAACTTGAGGTTGCTGCGGATGTAGGGATCCAGGACCTCATGAGCGCTCTCGGGAATGCGGTAGCCGTTCTGGATGAGCCATTGCTTGAGGCCCGTGCTCTCTGTCGCACTCAGGATAAGGATGTCGTACTCGCCCACGGCGTACTGGGCCTCGATGGTCACGCCCAGGTCCTTGGCCTCGGCCTTCATGCGCGATGCGTTCGCGGTAGGTACAAGCATGGAAGCCTCCTCCTCCACGGATTCATAGAGCACCAGTGGATGGCACGGGTTTTCGTCATGATATTCCACCAAACGCGGCGAGCTATAGGCATCGAGCATACTGAACACCCTGCGGTCCACGATGCGGATGTCCTGCTGACGCAAGACCACGGGAACGGGCACCACCATGGCGAAATCCTTCACATCACCTTGAAAATCGTTGCTCATGGTAACAATGGTGCGTTGGCCATCGCGCACGAGGATCACCTCACTGCGGTCGTTGAAGAGCGTGGCATCCGCGCGGGCCACATAGAATCCGCAGAACGCACTGGAGCGCTGGGCGAGCAGTGCGGCAAGGAACAGGAACAGGTAGCGCATGGTCATGGGGTTCAGTTCGTTCGTAAAGGAGTGGTGGTGCGCGGCGTGGAGGACGTCCATTGGAAGACCGCACCCTTGCGGAAGTGATCGAGCACCGGGTTGAGCGCGCAAAAAATGAGCAGGGCCCAGATGGGCGTGGCATTGATCCAGAACTTCCACGAGAGGACGAAGGCCAGAAGCGCCACTCCCACGCTCCATCCGATGCGGGCCGCTTGTGAACGAGGCGTGGTCATGGGATCGGTGATCATGAAGAAGGTGAAGAGCAGGAGCGAACCGTTCGTGAGCCGGTGGAGCCACACATCCACGCCCCAGCCGAGATAAAGTACAGTGCGCATCAGTTCCAGTAAGGCGAACGTGCCAAGAAAGGCCAGGCTCGTATCGATGCGGCCCACGCGCAGCACCACCATGCCACCCGCAGCGCCCACCAGGAACACCAGCATGGCACCACTGCCCCACTGGCCGGGGCTTACCCACGCATCGCCCGTGAGAAGCACGGCCGCTGCTATGCCCAGATTGCCCGGATTGAAGATGTGCTTCCCAGACCAACGTACAATGAACTTGCTGGAGATCGCCACGGCCGCGCCCAGCGCAAGGGTCCAAGGCGAACCGGCCTTTAGTAGCAGGCTCATCCCCAGCCCGGTCACCAATGCGCTCTTCAACGATGACCATGGTACACGTTTCCAGCGGATGAACAGGGTCTGAACGCTGAGCACAGTGCCTATCAGTATTGCATAGCGGGGCCATTCAGCATCCCATCCCAAGGCCATCGTGCCATAGAGCAGGAAGCTCGCGAGGAAAAGGACCTGGAAGTGGCGGGCATCACGCTGCAGAAAGGCGATGGCGGGACCGATGGTGCGTTGAAACAGCATGGGCTAGGGAACTGTGCTGCCGTACACGCCTGCCCGAAGAAGGTTCGATCGCCCCGAAACCTTGAGCACCGGACATCCGTTCCAGCGGCTGCATGATGCACCAAACCACATTGACCGCACAGGCGATCGGGCACATCCTTCTGGTGGATGACGAGGACGATTGCAACTTCGTCACCCGGCTGGTCCTGAAGAAGGCGGGGTTCACAGGCCGGCTAACCTGCTTCACCTCGGCAGAGCAGGCACTGGACCACATGCGCAAAGGCGACGACCTTCCGGACATCATGTTCGTGGACATCAACATGCCCGCCGTGAACGGCTTCGAGTTCCTGGCCACCTGCGAGGCCGAGAAACTCCTTCCCAACGACATCACCTCCGTGATCATGTTCAGCAGCAGCAACAGGCCGAGCGATCTGGAGCGCGCGCTCAGCTTCAATTCCGTGATCGGCTACGTTGAAAAGGCGTTGAGCGTGGATAGCTTCGAACGTGTATTGCGTGACCATTCCAAAGCGCGCGGGCTCTGACCCCAAAAGCGACCATGAGCAAGATCCTGATCATCGAAGACGAGACCATCATCTCCTTCGGGTACCGTCTACAGCTGGAACGAATGGGCTTCGAGGTGATCGGCACTGCACGCAGTTCGGCCGAGGCCGAGGAACTACTGCGTAACGAACGCCCCGACCTCATCATCATGGACATCTACCTGAAAGGGGAGAAGAACGGGCTGGAACTGGCCCAGGAGATCCATGGCTCGGACCCCATCCCCATCATCTTCCTGACCGCAAGCACCAAGCCCGAGATCATCGGGACCATTCGCGGATTGAAGGGCTGCCACTACCTCCCCAAGCCGATCAATTCGGACAGCCTGGAGGACATGCTGCAGCGCTTCGCAAGGGGCGAGAACTGACGCGACATGGCCGACCGACCGACCAAGGCCGACCCTTCACAAGCGGACCGGCTGCACCATTTCGCGCACGACCTGCGGAACCGACTGGCGGCCATCCAACAGGTGCTCCAGCAATTCAAAGCGTCCGGAGCCGACGATACCGATGAACTGGCCACCTTCGGCGAACAGCAGTATTTCAAGGCGATGCGCAGCACCGAGGAACTGCTGGATGACATGGGCGTGGAACGGGGCATCATCATCTCCTCGAGAACTCCGATCGACCTTGGCGAACTGGTGAACAAGGCCATTGGCGGGATCGCACACCGGTTGGAGCGAAAACAACAGACCTTGGAGACCGCATTGCCAGCGGGCGTGGTCGTGAACGGCGATGCCCATTGGTTGCACGAACTGGTGAACGCCCTGCTCACCAACGCATCCAAATTCTCGGGACCGGATTCCGTGATCCAGGTGAAATTGGAACGTACCGGTAACATGGCCGTGCTCTCCATCCGCGACCATGGCGTTGGCCTGTCGCCCGGTGATCTGGAGCAGCTGTTCGTGCGCTACGCCTGGCTGGAAAGCCGAAGCACCAATGGCGAAGCACAGGGTCGCAGTACGCTTGGCCGGGCGCGTCAATGGACCGAGGCCCACGGCGGCCAGCTCACGGCAGCAAGTGAAGGTCCAGGAAAAGGAAGCACCTTCTCGCTCAGCCTTCCGTTGGAGATGCCCTAATAGTCGGCCACGACCTGGCGCACATCGCGCGCCACACGCTGCCCCTTCTGGTTCACGGCCACGTTGAACTCCACC
>JBEICT010000041.1:0-16291 GCA_040383865.1 Flavobacteriales bacterium
CACCAACTTCGTGTGGTGGGTGGGTATCGGTCACGCCGGCACCCTGATCAGCGCAGTACTGCTGCTGTTCCGCCAGAAGTGGCGCATGGCCATCAACCGTTCGGCCGAGGCCATGACCATCTTCGCCGTGATCATGGCGGCCACCTTCCCCGGCATCCACATGGGCCGGATCTGGATGGCCTACTGGGTGTTCCCGCTGCCCAACCAGTTCGGCAGCCTCTGGGTGAACTTCAACTCACCCCTGCTTTGGGACGTGTTCGCCATCAGCACCTACTTCAGCGTTTCGCTGGTGTTCTGGTACATCGGCCTGATCCCTGATTTCGCCACCATCCGTGACAAAGTGGCCAAGCCCGGCATGAAGAAGGTGTACGGCATCCGGAGCTTCGGCTGGACCGGTAACGCCAAGGCTTGGACGCGCTTTGAGGAGGTGAGCCTCGTACTTGCCGGTATCGCCACCCCGCTGGTGTTCTCCGTACACTCCGTGGTGAGCTTCGACTTCGCCACCTCCGTGATCCCCGGTTGGCACACCACCATCTTCCCGCCCTACTTCGTGAGCGGTGCCGTGTTCAGCGGCTTCGCCATGGTGCAGACCCTGTTGCTGATCCTGCGCAAGGTGATGCACCTGGAAGCCTACATCACCCGCAAGCACGTGGAGTACATGAACATCGTGATCATCGTCACCGGCTCCATCGTGGGTGTGGCGTACATCACCGAGCTGTTCATCAGCTGGTACAGCGGTGTGGAGTATGAGAGCTACGCGTTCATCAACCGCGCCACGGGCCCCTACTGGTGGGCCTACTGGAGCATGATGACCTGCAACGTGATCAGCCCGCAGCTGTTCTGGTTCAAGAAGCTGCGCACCAACCTGGCCTTTACCTTCTTCATGAGCATCATCGTGAACATTGGTATGTGGTTCGAGCGCTTCGTGATCATTGTGACCAGCCTGCACCGAGACTACCTGCCCAGCAGCTGGAGCATGTTCCACCCCACCTGGGTGGACGTGGGCGTGTTCCTCGGCACCATCGGCATCTTCTTCACCCTTTACCTGCTCTTCGCCCGCTACTTCCCTGTGCTGGCGCTGAACGAGGTGAAGTCCATCCTGAAGGTCAGCGGCGAGAGCTATAAGAAGGAGGCCGCCCATCATCATCACCACTGAGCGACATGGCGAACAAGGTCATTTACGCGGTCTACGAGGACCCCGAGCAGTTGAAGGACGGCGCGCGAAAGCTGGTGTCCAATGGCATCCAGGTGAAGGACGTGTACTCGCCCTTCCCGGTGCACGGCATCGACCCCATCATCGGGGTGAAGCGCACCCGACTGGCCATCGTGGCCTTCATGTTCGGCATCACCGGCACCTGCCTGGCGCTGCTGGGCATCTGGTACTTCAACATCTTCGATTGGCCGATGAACATCGGCGGCAAGCCCAGCCAGGCGCTCTATAAGAACCTGCCGGCCTTCATCCCCGTGACCTTCGAGTTCACGGTGTTGTGCGCCGCCCACGGCATGTCGATCACCTACCTGATCCGTAACAAGACCCTGCCCGGCATGCCGGCCCGCAATCCGGACCCGCGCAGCACCGACGACAAGTTCATCATCGAGGTGCGCACCGCCGATAACCACGGACACAGCGCCGAGGCTATCACCGGCCTGCTGCGCACCACCCCGGTGTTCGAGATCAACGAACGCCAGTACTGAGCCATGAGCAAGCGCATGCACAAGACCGCTCCCGCATTCGGTACCCTCGCCGCCACGGTGCTCCTGTTGGCATCGTGCGGTGGTGACCCCCAGAGCCCCGGTGTGGAATACATGCCCGACATGTACCGCAGCCCGGCCATGGAGGCGTACGTGGATTTCGGCCAGGACCCCTACCACTATGGGGCCGATGTCGCCGAGGAACAACGTGAGCGCCAGAGCGCCCGCCTACCGGCCGATGGCACCATCCCCTTCAGCAACGACCCGTCCAAGGCCCAGTTCAACATGCCCTATGCCTACCCGAACACGGTGGAGGGCTACGAAGCGGCCGGCCTGAACCTGATGAGCCCCATCGTCATGACCGAGGCCACGGTGGAGCAGGGCAAGGTGATCTACACCAAGTTCTGCCAGCATTGCCATGGTGTGAAGGGCGAAGGGGATGGAGCGGTGGTGAACAATGGTGGCTACCCGCCCCCTCCAAGCTACACCGGCCCCCTGAAGGACCTGCCCGAAGGCAAGATCTTCCACAGCCTGGTGTATGGCAAGAACATCGCCATGGGCTCACACGCCTCGCAGCTCAACAAGGAGGAGCGCTGGCTGGTGACCCATTACGTGAAGTACCTGCAGAACGGCGGGACGATGCCGGGTGCATCCACCGCCCAGGCCGCGGACAGCACTTCGGCCGCACTTTGATACCACGACGCTAACGGAAAAGCAGCGATGAATTTCAGCTTCAGCAATCGGGCCCCCAAGATCCTCATGGGTGTGATGGTGTTGGGTGCCGCGGCCACAGTGGTCGGCATCATGGGCGACCATACCGACCACCACCAGCGCACGTGGGCCAGCCTGCTCGTGAACGGGTTCTTCTTCCTGGGCATCACCCTGGGGGCCTTGTTCTTCTATGCCCTTCAGAACGCCACCGAGACCGCATGGAGCGTGCTGGTGAAGCGCGTGTTCGAGGGCATCATGGGCTTCCTTCCGATCGGTGCCATCGTGATGGTGGTGGTGCTTGCAGCCGGCTCTTTCGGCCTGCACCACATTTACCACTGGATGGATGCCCGGTTGTACGATCCGACCGATCTGGAGCACTACGATGCGCTCATCGCCAACAAAAAGGCCTTCCTGGACCAGGGGTTCTATTGGGCGCGTACGCTCGTTTATCTCGGTGTGTTCATCTTCTTCGCCCGCTGGTTCCGCAAGCAGAGCCTGGCCATGGACCAGATGACCGGCGATTCGCTGGTTACACGTCACCTGCTCGTATACCGCCGCAGTGCCTTGTTCCTGGTGTTCTTCGCCGTGTTCAGCAGCACGTTGTCCTGGGACTGGCTCATGAGCATTGATGCCCACTGGTTCAGCACGCTGTATGGCTGGTATGTGTTCAGCGGCATGTGGGTGAGCGCGATGATCACCGCGGTGATCATGGTGCTGTACCTGAAGCGCAAGGGCTACCTGCCCCAGGTGAACAACAGCCATATCCACGACATGGGCAAATGGGTGTTCGCGGTGAGCTTCCTGTGGAGCTACCTCTACTTCAGCCAGTTCATGCTGATCTGGTACAGCAACATCCCCGAGGAGGTCACCTACTTCCAGTCCCGGATCAATGAGCATCCCGCACTGCTGTGGGGCACCTTCTTCATCAACTTCGCCATCCCCATGGTGTTGCTGATGAGCCGCGATGCCAAGCGCAACCCCCGTTTCCTGATCGGTGTGGGCGCGGTGATCTTCATCGGCCACTGGCTGGACGTGAACATGATGGTGATGCCCGGCGCCCTGGGCCATCATTTCCACGGCATTGGTCTGTTGGAGGTGGGCATGTTCGTCACCTTCCTGGGCCTCTTCATCCACACCGTGCTGAGCACGTTGACCAAGGCACCGCTCACCCCGGTGAACCACCCTTACCTGGAGGAAAGCGTACATCACCAGATCTGAACGTAGAACAACCGCACCCTTTAGGGGGTTGATATATCGAGCGAACGATGACGAAGTTGTTGATCCTGATCGTGGTGGTGCTGGGTATCCTGGCCATCGCGCAACTGGCCCGGGTCTATGAGCTCACGGCACGTCTCCGTGGCAAGCGCGAGGAGGATATCTCCGCCGCCGACAACCGGATGAACGCCATGCTCATGTGGCTGTTCCCCGTGGTGTATTTCGGTTTCTTCATCTGGTTGGTGGTCGCCTATGGCGACAAGATGCTGCCGTTGGCCGCCAGTGAGCATGGCGTGGAAACGGACTGGTTGATGAACTTCAACTGGGTCATCCTGATCATCGCGTTCGTGCTCACCAATGTGCTGCTGTTCTACTTCGCCGGGAAGTATGTGTTCAGTAAGGACCGCCGCGCTGCGTGGTATCCGCACAACAACAAACTGGAGTTGATCTGGACGGTGATCCCTGCCGCTGTGCTGGCCGTTATCGTCATCTATGGATTGAATACCTGGAACAACATCACCGGTCCGGCCTCTCCCAATGCCGTGCTTGTTGAGCTTTATGCCAAGCAGTTCGACTGGACGGCGCGTTACCCCGGGCAGGACGGTGTGATGGGTGCTTCCGATTTCCGTCTGATCAATGGCACGAACCCATTGGGTATCGTCACCCCCGAAAGCGTGAAGGAGCGCCTGTCGGAAATGGAGGCCGAGATCGCTGAGATGGATAGCGTGCTCGCACACAGCGTGATGCCCGACGAGAAGGCAGCCGAGCTCAGGGACCTCTTGGAGCGCAGCCGTCGTCAGCAGGCCCGCGTGGTGAACCTGCGCACGGTGATGGAACAGGACATCAAGGAAAAAGGCGAAGCGAGCATCTACCTGCATGGCGCGGATGATATCGTGACCAAGGAGTTCCACCTGCCGGTTCACAAGGAGGTCAAGATGCTGATCCGTTCACGGGACATCATTCACAGCGTTTACATCCCGCACCTGCGCGCCCAGATGAACGCCGTGCCGGGCATGACGACCACCATCAAGATGGTGCCCACGATCACCACGGACAGCATGCGCACAGCAGTGGTCATGGACGACACCTTTGATTTCGTGGTGTTGTGCAACAAGATCTGCGGCGCCAGCCACTACAACATGCAGATGCCGCTCACGGTGACCACCGCCGATGAGTACACCGCTTGGATGGCCGAGCAAATGAAGAAACCGTTCCAGGCATCAGCTGCTCCGGCCGAGGTGCCTGCCAACACTGTGCCTGCGGACAGCACCGCTGCGGTGCCCGCCAACGCACAGGCCGCTGTCAAGACCAACTGAACTGAAAGGAAGCACGATCATGGGTGCCACCATCGCACATACGGACGGACACGCGCACACCGCGCATCATCATCACGAGGAGAGCTTCGTTTCGAAGTACATCTTCTCGCACGATCACAAGATGATCAGCAAGCAGTTCCTGATCACCGCGATCGTGATGGCCTGGGTAGCGGTCATCATGTCGTTGATCTTCCGTCTGCAGCTGGCATGGCCGGGTGAGGGCTTTGCGTTCACCAACTTCTTCCTTGGCGACAAGTGGGCACCCGGTGGCGTGCTTGATCCGAACATGTACCTGGCGTTGGTCACGATCCACGGCACCATCATGGTGTTCTTCGTGCTCACCGGTGGTCTGTCCGGAACCTTCGCCAACCTCCTCATCCCATTGCAGGTAGGTGCGCGTGACATGGCCTCAGGCTTCCTGAACATGTTGAGCTACTGGTTCTTCTTCCTCAGCAGCATCATCATGTTGGCCTCGCTGTTCGTTGAAGGTGGACCTGCTTCGGCCGGTTGGACCATATACCCACCGTTGAGCGCACTGCCCCAGGCCATTCCAGGTTCGGGCGCCGGTATGACCCTCTGGCTGGTGAGCATGACCTTGTTCATCGCCAGTTCATTGATCGGCGGCCTCAACTATGTGGCCACCATCCTGAACCTGCGCACCAAGGGCATGAAGATGACCCGCCTGCCATTGACCATATGGGCCCTTTTCATCACCGCTGTGCTTGGTATCCTCAGTTTCCCTGTGCTGCTCAGCGCAGCGCTGTTGCTGCTGATGGACAGGAGCATGGGTACGAGCTTCTACCTGAGCGACATCCATATTGCCGGTGAGGCACTGGAGCAGACCGGTGGCAGCCCTGTGCTGTTCCAGCACTTGTTCTGGTTCCTCGGTCACCCGGAGGTGTACATCGTGCTGCTGCCTGCATTGGGCATCACTTCGGAGATCATCGCCACGAATGCGCGCAAGGCCATCTTCGGTTACCGCGCCATGATCGGCTCCATCCTCGCGATCGGTTTCCTCAGCTTCATCGTGTGGGGCCACCACATGTTCGTGACGGGTATGAACCCCTTCCTGGGCAGTGTGTTCGTGTTCACCACCCTGCTCATCGCCATCCCCAGTGCGGTGAAGGTGTTCAACTACATCACCACGCTTTGGCGCGGCAACATCATCTTCACGCCGGCCATGCTGTTCAGCATCGGTCTGGTGGCCACGTTCATCGCAGGTGGTCTCACGGGCATCATCCTGGCGGATAGCGCGCTGGACATCAACGTGCACGATACCTACTTCGTGGTCGCCCACTTCCACATCGTGATGGGCATGAGCGCGATCTTCGGCATGTTCGCCGGTATTTACCATTGGTTCCCGAAGATGTACGGCCGGATGATGAACACCAAGCTGGGCTATGCGCACTTCTGGATCACCTTCGTGTGTGCCTTCGGCGTGTTCTTCCCGATGCACTTCATCGGACTGGCCGGTGCTCCCCGTCGCTACTACAGCTACAGCGAGTTCCCCATGTTCAATGGTGTCATCGACCTGAACGTACTGGTCACGGTGTTCGCCATCATCGGCGCCTTGGCGCAGGTGATCTTCACCTACAACTTCTTCTACAGCATGAGCCGTGGACCCAAGGCTGTGCAGAACCCGTGGAAGAGCAACACCCTCGAGTGGACGACCCCGGTGGAGCACATCCATGGCAACTGGCCCGGCCCGCTGCCCGTGGTGCACCGCTGGCCCTACGACTACAGCAAGCCTGGCAAGGCCGAGGATTGGGTGAGCCAGATCACCCCGCTGGAGCACGACGAGGAGGAGCATTGAACCGATCCTGAGGACCCACTTTGGAATGTCCGCATCTTTGGGTGCGGACATTCTTTTTTCGATCCACGTGAAGCGCGCTCTGTTCCTGCCTTTCCTGTTCCTGTCCTTCGCCGGACCGGTGCGGGCGCAGTTGTTGGACAGCATCGCGCTGTTCACCCAGGAGCGGCCTCGCCTGGTGGGCAAGATCGACATACGTGGCTCGTTCGTGGACAATCGCAATGTGCGACTGATGGGGGTGAAGCTTGGGCTCGAACATGCCGGCCGTTTCCAGTATGGCATTGGCTACACCTTCCTGTACACCCCCGTATCGCGCACCGAGGTGGTGGAGGGGGTAGGTGCCACCACGCTGCGCCTGCGCGTTGGCTACATCTCACCTTATGTGGACTATGCCTTCTACCAGCGTGGTCGTTGGGAGGTGCGCATACCGGTGCAGATCGGCATCGGAGGTGCTTCAACGGTCTATACCGATGCCAGTGATCAGAAGGTCACCCATCAACGGACGGGCCTGTTGCTCTACGAGCCGGCCATGTATGTGCAATACCGCTTCTGGCGCTACCTCGGGGTGGGTGGTGGCTGGGGCTTCCGGCTCGTGCTGCAGACCGGTGACCACATTGGCGAGAACCTGAGCGCACCGATCTACGCCTTCGGGTTGCGCGTGTTCCTGGGCGACATCTGGCGCGATCTTCAAGGCAAGGGCGAATAGCTGGTGGCCGACCTATTTTTACAGCGAACATGATCGGCCAGGGTGCCGGACAGACCGAAAATGGCCGAAGCGTTCGACGTCCGCAATGAACAACGTTCCGCCTCCGACAAGGAGCTGGAACAGACCCTGCGCCCGAAACAGTTCGGTGAATTCGCCGGGCAGAAAGCCGTTACCGACAACCTGAAGGTGTTCGTGCAGGCCGCCAAGCAGCGCGGCGAGGCCCTGGACCATGTGCTGCTGCATGGCCCGCCCGGTCTGGGCAAGACCACGTTGGCCAACATCATCGCGCAAGAGATGGGTGTGGGCATCCGCATCACCAGTGGGCCCGTGCTGGACAAGCCAGCCGACCTGGCCGGACTGCTCACCAACCTGGAGCCGCACGACGTGCTCTTCATCGACGAGATCCACCGCCTCACCCCGGTGATCGAAGAGTACCTCTACAGTGCCATGGAGGACTATCGCATCGATCTGGTGATCGACGCGGGGCCCAATGCACGCACGGTGCAGATCGCACTGAACCCCTTTACGCTCGTTGGCGCCACCACGCGCAGCGGCCTGCTCACCGCGCCCCTGCGCGCCCGCTTCGGCATCAACAGCCGCCTGGACTACTACGACAGCGCCACGCTCAAGGGCATCATCAAGCGCAGTGCGGGCCTGTTGAACGTGCCCATCATCGATGAAGCGGCCGACGAGATCGCACGACGCAGCAGGGGCACACCGCGGATCGCCAATGCGCTGCTTCGCCGGGTACGCGATTTCGCCCAGATCCAGAGCGATGGCACCATCGAACTGCCCATTGCCCAGCATGCCCTCAAAGCGTTGAACGTGGATGCGCATGGCCTGGATGAAATGGACAACCGGATCCTGGGCGCCATCATCGACAAGTTCAGCGGGGGTCCGGTAGGCCTCAACACCGTGGCCACGGCCGTGGGCGAGGAGGCCGGCACCATCGAAGAGGTCTACGAACCCTTCCTGATCATGGAGGGCTATCTGCAGCGTACCCCACGCGGCCGACTGGCCACCGAACGCGCCTACCGCCACTTGGGCCGCGTGCCCAGCGTGAAGCCAGGGAGCTTGTTCGAGTGAGCCGATCGCGTCCGTTCTGTCGTTATTGAGCAATGGAATGAGGAGGACCCTTCAGATCGTGTTCGGTACCGGCGTGGTGATGGGTGTTCTGAACATGGTCGTTGGTTGGGCCGTGTCCTTCGGACTGATATCATGGAGCGGTGAACTCCCATGGTTTGGTGTGCAGGGTGTGCAGTGTCACGAAGGGCAAGCGTATGTTGGGCTGGAGTATTTCTCGTCGCTACTTGTGTATGATGAGCAGGGAAGACATGTCAGGACCATACCGGTGCCAACGCATGGTAAGCCCTACCGCTTCTCGGTACAACAAGATGGAAGCGTCCAAACAAGCCTGAGCCACGCACCCCGTTCCAACGTTGGGGACTACCGTCTTGGAACAAAAAAGCTTGAGCGGGCCCTGGAGTTCTCCTGCGGTGACGAGGACACTCGTGTACTGCGTCAGTCTGTGCTCTGGTTGTTGGTAGCAGGGCCAATACCAGGAGGCATATTGGGGTTCCTCTGCATCTTGGGCCTGCTCGCTACCACCCCGAATTTGCTTGTTGTCCTGTTTGATCGATCCAGATAAATGGACCGGTCCACGGCCGTTCGAGGTAGATGCTATCAGTTGATAGCATCACACGCCCCTAACTTCCCGCCATGACCGACCCCCGCCAACGCGCGGCCCTCATCAAGGCCAAGGCCCATCAGCTGGGCTTCCTGGCGTGCGGTGTGGCGCGGGCAGGCTTCCTTGAGGCCGAGGCGCCGCGCCTGGAGCAATGGCTGCGCCAGGGAAAGCACGGCACCATGGGCTACATGGAGCGCAACTTCGATCTGCGGCTGGATCCCACCATGCTGGTGCCCGGTGCACGGAGCGTGATCAGCCTGGCCTACAACTACTTCACGCCGCCACAACAAACGGACCCCGAGGCACCCAAGTTGAGCACCTACGCCTACGGCCGCGACTACCACAAGGTGGTGAAGAAGCGCCTGAAACCGTTGATGACGTTCATCGAGGAGCAGTTCGGACAGGTGGACATGCGCGCCTTCGTGGATAGCGCGCCCGTGCTGGAGAAGGCCTGGGCCGAACGCGCAGGCATCGGTTGGCGCGGGAAGCACACGAACGTGATCCGGCAGGGCGCGGGCAGCTGGTTCTTTCTCTGCGAGCTGATCACCGACCTGGACCTGGAGCCCGATGCCCCGGCCACGGACCATTGCGGCACATGCCGACGCTGTGTCGATGCTTGCCCCACCGAGGCCATCACCCCTTACGGGGTTGACGGCAGCCGTTGCATCAGCTACCTCACCATCGAACTGAAGGAGGCCGTTCCGCAGGAGTTCGCAGGCAGGATGGCGGACTGGACCTTTGGGTGCGACATCTGCCAGCAGGTGTGCCCGTGGAACCGCTTCAGCACGCCGCACGCGGAACCGGAGTTCATGCCCAAGACCGATCTCATGGGCCTTTCAGCCGATGAATGGCACGGCATGACCGAACTGGTCTTCGACCGCTTGTTCGAGGGCAGCGCGGTGAAACGCACGAAGTACACCGGCCTGCGGCGCAACCTGGACTTCCTGCGTGGTGGAGCCAGCGCCGGTGAGGATTGACCTCAGCTACGCATCGTGGTCTGGAACACCTCCAGGATCACATCCTTGTACACATGACCGAACGTGGCCAGGCACCAGGCCTTCAGCACCAATTGGTCGCGTTGTCCCAACCAATGGCGGGCCTTGATCAGTTCCTTGGTGAACAACCGGCGGTCAAAACTGACCTTCTGGAGCACCTGCTTGCTGAGCTCCATCATCTTCCTTCCCTGGTCCATCATCACAAAACCGTCTTTAGCGAGGTTGAAGATAATCGATCACGCTCCGGATCGCCTGCCGGCCGCGGACAGGTTTTCCACGGTCGTCAGGTTCCGGACCGCCAAGATAAACGCCCCTCCAAGTGGGTTCGTACGCGGGAGTGATGAAAAGTGCCCTCAGGGAACGTACTTCTCCACCACCTGCATTACCTCATAGGTCGCGCTGTTGTATACGTACGCGACCAGGGACAAATGTTCGGTGTTCCATCCGCTGTTCAGCGTGTAGGCCGGCAAGGCGAACTCGATGGTGTCCCCCACGGCCTCTGTTCCTGTCAGCACCACATCGCCCCAGGGGCTGTTCAGGTCATCACGCAGCACGTGGCGATGCACGTAATCGGGTATTTCCGAGGGGGAGGCGAATGCATCGGACTGCCAGCCCACGATGCTGTCCTCCAGCAGGTAGACCACCAGCTTGTGCTCGGCACCGGCCAGGTCCTCGGCCACGCTCACCTTCACCTTGGCGTTCACCACCCCGGTGCTGCTGTTCCGTGTCAGTTCGCTGAACCAGAGGTCCATGAGCGCCGGCTGTCCCAGCTGTTCAGTGATGGCCGCATCCCAGGCGAAGCGGTCCAGCATGAGGGCCCCGTTGTAGGGTACGCGGTTCACCATGCCCTTGGGCAGCCCGCTTCCCGGAGGAAGCCACTGGTTGGTGTAGGTGGTCCCAGCCTCGGTGCGGAAGTCATTGTCGTAGTAGCCGTCACCAAGGGGCGGTACCGGTCCGGCGAAGAAATCCGTTACATGCAGGGCCACCGCCACCAGGTCGGGGCCGATGGTCGGGTCCTCCTCCAGGTCCTGCGCGATGCTGGCCGCTTCGGGGCAGTAAATGCATCGGTGGCCAGTGAAGTCCTCCAGCAGGATGCGGCGACGCACCCCTTCCACGGGAGGAGGTCCACCGCCATTGTCCGAAGGGCCATAAGGCTCCTCCACGATGTCGCAGCCGGAGATGAGCACGACCAGGCCGGCCAGCAGGAGCAGATATCGGTTCATAGCGTCAGAACGTGCTGGTGATGGAGAGGGATAGGCCGTTGGAGGCAGGGACCTGGCGGCACACGCCACCCACACAGAAGATGCCCGCCCGCTGGCGTCCGTAGTTGAGCTGGAAACGATTGCCGCCGCGGATGTAACCCACCGAACCGAGGGGGTAGGCCAGGGGTTCCTGGCCTTTGGCCTCCAGGTCCTCGTTGCCCACATAGTTGTACTGCACCATGCCCGCCAGGAACCAGTGCGGGCTGAAGGTGAGCTCGGCCAGTGCCGTGGCCCAGTTCCCCTGGTCCTGCTTGGTGCTCAGGTGCTGCAGTTCGAAGCGCAGGGAGGTGCGGTCATCAAAGGTGTGCAGGCCTTCGAGGATGAACATGTCGCCATACACCTTGGCCTTGCCGGGTTTGCCCTGGATGATGTCGATGTCGTAGACAAGGTTCAGGTAGGTAATGGCCAGCTCCAGGGTCTCGCTCACGCGTTTGCGCAGTTCGATGTTGAAGTCGGAGAAGTACATGCGGTCACCGGGCACGAACATCCGGCTGGTGTAGCCCAATCGACTGGTCGTGTCGTCGGCCGCGCCCAGTTCCGTGGTATCCAACGCATAGGCCACGGAGTAGTTCACGGCGAGCTTGGTGCCGTACTTGCCGCCCAGCTTGGTGCCTTTCTTCCATTTGTAGAACACCTCCCCCTGGCCGGAAACCTCCCCGTTGGGCTGTGTGGCATAGGGATACAACGTCGCAGGCAGGTTGTAGGTGTGCTGTTTGGTGAGCGGGGGCAGGAAATTGATGTTCAGGTCGAAGGCCGACGGCGAGGTGCGGTCGCTCTGGTAGAACATGTTGTCGAAGGAATGCGCCCCTACACTCGCCCCAAAACCCTTCACCGAATAGGTGGCGTTCACCATCATGGCCTGGCCAGGCTTGTAGATGAACCCGTTGCGGTTGTTCGGGTCGTTGATCTTGTAGGCATACTCGGTGTAGAGGTCCCACTTGGGCGAGGTGTAGTGGATCCGGGCGGCCCAGGTGCCCACGTTCTCGGGCAGCACCAGCTGGCTGCTGTTGTCCGCCTGGTACTTGCTCACGAAGCTGCCGCCGATGATGAGGTTGCTCGCGCTGGTCCAGGCGGTGTCCATGATCTCGGCGAGGTTGAGCTCCACGTCGGCACCGCGCACGATGCCAACGCCCTTGGTGAAGCCGCTCTCGAAGCCGAAGCGCTGCTGGCCTACAAGGCCTTTGAGGTACACCCCGGGGTAGGGTTTGTAACGCACCCGGAATCCGTCCATGGCGTTGTCCACCCCGAGGTAGCGCTCTTCGTAGCTGCGGAAGGCCATGCCTTGTCCGAACTGATCGAAGAAGTTGCCGAAGGTGACCTCCAGGTCGGCCATCGTGTATTTGATGTACCGGTAGCCTACTCCGGTGCCACTGTAGGGCTGGCCGGCCGGGTAACCCGCCAGAGCGGGCTCATAGCTCTCCAGGCGGATGCCCGCCTCGAAGTTCTTGTTGGTGTAAATGAGGTTCGTCCACGCGTTCGCCGCGAGCTTCTGGGGGGGCATCACCGCACCGATGATGGAATCCTCCAGGTAGTATTGGGCGTCGGTGCTGAAGTTGCCGTGCAGGCTTCCACCATCGTTCTGCGCGTGCACCGTGGTGAAGGTGCCCGCGGTCACCAGGCAGGCGGCCGCCTGGCGCAGGAAGGAGGGACGCTGCATCACTTGCGGCCCAAGAGCTCGAGCACCTTGCGATAGAGTTCGTTCTCGTCGCCGGGCTCGTAGTTGTTATGCTGCCACACGATCTCGCCCTTGCCGTTCACCAGGAAGGTGTGGGGCACGTTGTTCACGTTCAGGGCCCGCTTCAGGTCGCCGTTGGGGTCCAGGTACACCTCGTAGTCCCAATCCTGCCCGTTCACATAGGGCTTCACCCGGTTCATGCTGCGCGCATCATCGATGCTCACGGCCACCAGTTTGACACCGGTCTCCTTCTGCCATTGGGCATACTTCTCCGCAATGGCATTGAGCTCCTTCTTGCAGGGTGCGCACCAGGTCGCCCAGAAGTTGATGATCATGGGCTTGCCGTCGTTGCTCAGCGTGCGGGTGTCCACCTTCTTGCCCTCCATGGTCTGTACGGTGACACTGGGGAGCTTGGAGGGGTTCTGCGCAACGGTGAAATGGGACGCAAGGAGGAAGGAGAGGAGGAGCGTGAAGTGTTTCATGTGGATCGTGTAGGAGGTGCCAAATCGAAAGGTCAGCGATCGCGATGCAACTATCGCACCGGATCGCTGACCTTTCGTTCAGGGCATCAAAAGGGCGATGACTTATTTCGTGAGGGTCACCTTGCGGGTGGCGCGGAGGCCACCAGCGCTGATGTTCACGAAGTAGACACCCTCGCTCAGGCTGCTGATGTCCAGGGTCTCGCGCTGCAGGCCATTGCCGGTGGAGCGGGTGGTGTTGATCACGCGCTCACCCACCATGTTGAACACTTCCACCTGGGCGGTCTCGCCGGCAGGCAGTTCGTAGTCCACGAAGAGGATGCCGTTGGTGGGGTTGGGGAACACACGGGTGGTGCGGTCAAGCTCGTTCTCAGCAACGCTCACAGGAGCGCTGATGCCCGCGAAATCAGCCTGGAGGACCTCCTTCGTGGAGACGTTCTGCACGAAGGACAGCAGGGTGCAGTTGTCAAGGTTGGTCCACAGGTTGTAGCCGTTCTGGGCAACAGGGGGCCCGCTGAACGTGTACGATTGGGTGAAGGTCTGAGGTTCGCCTGCGACCAGGTTGGCAAGGGTGATGCCATTGCCGTTAGGCATCATTTTACGCATCACGTACTTGAACACATCCTGGCTGGTAGTGCTGGCGGCATAGTTGTAGGAGTCCTCCACCACGGCAATGAACAACTTGTGGCTGCCCGTGAAGTTGGCGTAAGGGGTCACCGTTACACTCGCGTTCACCGTGTTGCCAGCGATCGTGTAGGATGATTGGATCAACATGAAAGCAGGGCGGTTCTGAGCATCGGTAAGCGCCGAAGCGGCGGTCGAGGAGAACGTAGTGCCATCCATGAACCGGTTCGGGATGCCATTCACCGCATAATAGGTGCGTCGCGTGTTGGCATCGGGGTTGTAGCTCGGATCATTTCCGGGCGAGGGGAAGTTCAGGTGGTACTTGATCGCAGCCTGGTTGGAGCCGGGCATGTTCGGGTTCGCATTGGCGAAGGTGCTCACACCCCAGGAGGCCTCCAGCGAAGCGCAAGGGGGGCAGGTGGAACTGGTGAACTGCTCCATCAGCGCTTTGCGCTGCACGGTCTGGCTGGCCACGTTCACAGACTTGGTCACCATGTCGTTCACAGTGTTCCCATCAGCAGCACCGTTCAGGTTGCTGGCCCATACTTCCACCGTGTGCGAACCCGTAGTGGCGTTCCAAGGGGTGCCATGGCTGTAGTTGTAGGTGGCGTTCACGGCCACGTTGGCGGTCACAGGCTGCGATACCGTGGCACCTCCATCCACGCGGTAATTGAGCGTGAAAGATGTGAGGGCAGTGGTGCCGAAGTTGCGCATGGTACCGGCGATGGTCTGGTTGCCCTGGGCCACCACGCTTGACAGTCCGATCGTCAGAGCAGCCATATCCAAGGAGGCAGGAGTGCCGGTCTGGAAGTAGGTGATCTCTTCTGCATCGAACTCACCACCCGTTGCAACCGTGTTGCCACCGGCGGTCACGGTGTACGAACCGGTGCCGTACTGGCAGCAGATGCCGTCACCGTAGGAATCGAAGATGGAGAAGATGATCACGGCCCCATTAGGTACACAGGCCGTGACCGCTGGGATCGTGGTGGCGTCCGCCAGGTTGCCTGCGGAAGCATAGACCGGAGTGCCACCGGGGCCGGTAAGGGTCCAAGAGGTCTCTTCGCCGTAGTTATCCGTGGTAATCGAGACCGAGACCAGTGTCTGGCCGGTGGGGCACTGCGCGAAGGCGGTGTTACCCAGGGCCAGCAGGCCGAAAACTGGCAGGAGTAAGGACTTCTTCATTCGATCGGGGTTTGTTGTTGACTGATCAGGATAGGTTGTCTCAAATGGGGGCCTGAACAAGGATCCCGACTTGGACGCTGACGAAAGTAGGGCCATCATCTATCTCTTCAACGTTGTTGTGTGTTCCTGCTTGGGATCCTACCTGCCCTCGCAGATCGTGTGTCCCGATCGTAAGGGAGCCTCAGGGTCCTTACTTTTGCCAAGCCAGGTCCTTGAAACCTGCGCTCTTATCAGATGATAACACGCTACACCCTCTTTGCCTGTGCCATGGGCGCAATGACCTCGGTCCTTGCCGTTGACCTGGTGACCTTGAAATACGGGAATAATGTGGTCAATGGACAGACCTTGGCCATTGTGGGCGCTGCAAGCACGTATGAGTTGGATGCAAGCCTGTCGGTCACGTTGAACGGCGCCACGCAGCGCTCGTTGAAGGTGAAGCGCTATGAAGTGCAGCCTGTGACCGGAACACAGAACACCTTTTGCTGGGGTGAATGTTATTTGCCGGTGAATGCGAACGCGCGCCCCACTTGGGTCTCGGACCTGTCCGAGACGCTCCAGCCCGGTGTGCTGTTCAGTGGGTTCCATGCCTACTATTATCCCACGGGCACGGCCGAGATGACCAAGTTCCGCTTCGTGTGGTTTGCCATGGACGACCCGACGGACACGGCCTATGTGGACATCATTTTCGACACACGGGTCAACGCCGTGGGTCAGCAGGAGCTAGCTGCGGCCACCGCGGGTATTGAGGTGTTCCCCAACCCTGCCACTGGTACGAACGTGACTTTGCGTTTCTCCGGCGCTCCTGTTACTGGCCAGGTGAACTGGACCTTGCACAATGCTCTCGGTGCTATTGAGCGTCAAGGCAGCCTGCGCAATGATCAAGGGGATGTGGTATTGTCCTTGGACGGTCTCGCTGCTGGTGTGTATTTCGCCAGCG